>MEXE01000036.1 GCA_001775555.1 Candidatus Amesbacteria bacterium RBG_19FT_COMBO_48_16
GGACTACTTCACCTTTTTTGAGGCCTTTACCAGAATTTAAGGCGAAGTTAACCAGAACTTTGGCGTATTTATCCAAAATGGCTTGAGGTGGGGTAAAAGTTGCCATGGGCGGAGTATAGCATGTATAATCCGGACCATGAACGTAGACACCTCCATGATGATGGTTATAGTTTCCGTCTAAAGCGGAGGTGTTTTAGTGTATTTGACCCTCCGCGAGGAGGGTTTTTTAGTTAAAATCAAGCATATGAACAAAAAATTTTATATCACCACTGCTATTGACTACTCGAATGACGTAATTCATGTGGGGCACTCCTACCAGAAACTATTAGCTGATGTCCTGGCTCGGTACCATAGACTAATCGGTGATGAAACATATTTTTTGACCGGGACGGATGAACACGGACAAAAGGTGGAAAAAAGCGCTACTGAAAAAGGGATTGAGCCAAAAGAGTTTGTAGATAAAATTGCTGAAGAAGACAAAAGGGAGTGGAAAAGCCTGGATATTTCTTACGACAGATTTATCCGGACGACCGACGAAGACCATATAAAATTCGCTCAGGAGTTTTACCTAAAATCCAAGGCGGCCGGGGACATTTACTTATCAAAATATGAGGGATTGTATTGTGAGGGTTGCGAAGCGTATCTGGAAGAGTCTGATTTAGTCGATGGAAAATGTCCCTTCCACCCCAATAAAGAACCGCAGAAGCTAATCGAAGAAAACTATTTTTTCCGACTTTCTAAATACCAAAAATTTATCGAGGAGTTGTTAGAAAATAATCCCAGTTTTGTGTTTCCTGACAGTAAAAGGCGGGAGATATTAAGTTTTGTCAAGTCCGGATTGAGAGATTTTTCGGTAAGTCGAAAAAATGTAAAGTGGGGAATCCCAGTACCCGATGATCCGGAACACACGGTCTACGTTTGGTTTGATGCTTTGATAAATTATTTGACTTTCGGGGTGGAAAAAAATTGTTGGCCGGCGGATATCCATGTTTTGGGAAAAGATAATCAGCGGTTTCATGCAATTTTCTGGCCGGCAATGTTGAAAAGTGCAGGGTATGAATTACCAAAAACCATATTGGTACATGATTTTTTCAGCTTGAATGGACAAAAAATCAGCAAATCCTTGGGGAATGTGATTCGGCCGTCGGAACTGGTGGCTAAATTCGGTGCGGATGGGGTACGCTATTTCTTTTTGCGACATGGGCCGCTTTTGGGTGATGTGGACATTACCTGGAATAAGTTGGCAGAAGTCTATAACGCTGATTTGGCAAATGGTTTAGGAAACCTGGTTGCCCGGGTGGCGAAGTTGTGCGAGCGCACCAGTGCTCAGTACTCAGTACTCAGTGCTCAAGATAAATTTAGTAAAGAAATTTCAAAACAACTGGATAACTTCAGGTTTGATGAGGCGCTGAAGATAATATGGGGGTGGATATCCAAGACGGATAAAAAAATTGAGGAGGTGAAGCCGTGGGTACTTGAGGGAGAGAAGCTGAAGGAGGCTTTAAAGCCGTGGGTTGCAGAAATACGCAAAATCGCCACTTCATTACAGCCGTTTTTGCCGGGGACGGCGGAGAAGATTTTAGGGCAATTCAAGGGGCCAAAAATAGGCAGCAGCGCTCCCCTATTCCCTAGGATCAAGTAAAATCTACGAATGGGGTGGATTGACGCGCATTGCCATTTAGAGGACCCGGGGTTTGAGGGCGAGGTGGAGATGGTGATTAGGAGAGCCAGGGAGGCCGGAGTAACGGGAATGATTAACAGCGCCGGGAATTTGGAAGAGAGCCGGAAGGCAATTGAGACGGCCAGTAAGTATGAGGGGGTATGGGCAACCATCGGTGTTCACCCCGATGAAATTAACAATTTTCAATTTTCAATGTTAAGTCAATTAAAAAATTTAACAAATCATAAAAAAGTAGTGGCGATTGGGGAAACGGGGCTGGATTTTCGGGCGGATACAACACTCGAAGAAAAACAAATGCAAATAGAATTATTCAAGTTTAATATTGCGCTGGTGGTGGAGGCAAGGTTGCCTATCGTGGTACACTGTCGGAACGCGTTTGATGACGCGTTTCGAGTACTAAGTACTAAGTACAAAGTGCTAAGAGGAATACAAATGCATTGTTGGACGGGAAGCTGGGAGTGGGCAGAGAAATTTTTGGGATTGGGGTGTTATATGGGCTTTGGGGGAATGGTGACGTATAGGAAGAACGAGGAATTGCGGGAGGTGGTACGACTGATGCCGGAGGAGAGACTGCTTTTGGAGACGGACGCTCCGTATCTGGCACCGCAGGCGATGAGGGGGAGTAAAAATGAGCCGGCGAATTTAATTGAAGCGGCTAAGACAATAGCCCGGGAAAGAGAAATGAGTTTGGACAAGTTGGAGAAGATTACTACACAAAATGCCGTAAAATTGTTCAGGAGGATGCAGATATGACAGGAAAAGCGAGAAGACTTTTGGAAATCATGCCGGGATTTGTCAGCTGGAACATGATCTTGTTTCTGGTCTGGGGAGGGTACTTTTTTCCGATATTTACTTCTTATTTTATTTTGGCTTTTGATGTGTATTGGGTTTACCGGGGATTGTCCATGACTATCGCGGCTACCGTATCACACTTTAGAATGCGCGCGACGGAAGTGACCGACTGGATGCGAGAGGTAAGAGGATTTGGGGATTGGAAGAAAGTACGGCATATCGTCATGATTATGATAGCCAATGAACCGGCAGAAGTTTACGGCAGAACGGTAGAGGCGCTGGCGCGGCAGACGTTTCCCACTGCGCAGATTGCCGTGGTTTTGGCAACCGAGGATAGATTTCCCAACGGGCGGACGGGAGCGGAAAAATTGAGAAGAAAATTGGGGAAAAAATTCGGAGAATTTCTGATAACGGTGCATCCACAGAACATTACGGGGGAGATCAAGGGAAAATCCTCCAACGAGGCTTGGGCGTCGAGAGAGGCTAAAAGGATATTAGTAGACGAGAAAGGTTGGGATATAAAGTACATGACAATCACATCCAATGACGCCGATGCGATATTGCATCCCAAATATTTCGCCTGCCTAACTTTTAAGTTTCTGGATGATCCTAACCGGTATGAAAGATTCTGGCAGCCGGCAATAGTATTTTATAACAATATCTGGCGGATTCCCGCCCCGACGCGGGTAATTAATACCATGTCCAATGTGTGGCAAATCGGCCTGTTGTCACGCAAGGACCGGCTGGTAAATTTTTCAAATTATACCGCCAGCCTGGCGATGATTGACAGGATCGGATATTGGGATACGGACGTAATTCCGGAAGATTATCGCATCTTTTTTAAGGCCTTTTTCAGATTAGGGGGACGGGTGGAAGTAGAGCCAATATTCCTGCCATCCAGCGCAGATGCAGCGGAGTCGACCAGCACCTGGAAAACTTTTGTCAACGACTATGAACAGAAGAAAAGATGGGCCTGGGGAGTATCGGACTTGCCGCTGTTTATCGAAATGTATTTTAAACAACCGGGAATTTCGTTTCTGAATAAAAACCTGAGGATGCTCCGGCTCCTGATCGACCATCTGCTATGGCCGGTAAACTGGTTTATCATCACAGTCGGCGTATCGGTGGTGACTTTGGTGAACCCGACGTTTAAGCGAACAGCACTGGGTTTTACATTGCCGCGAATTTCCTCAGGGATTTTGACTATAACTTTAATTTTTTTGGTGATTCTTCTGGTAATTGAGTTCCGGCAGAGGCCCCCAAGGCCTAAGGATGTGTCCAAATGGAAAGTGTGGCTGTCGCCCTTGGAGTTTGTGTTGATGCCTATCGCCGGATTTTTCTTTAACGCGCTACCGGGATTGGACGCTCATACCCGGCTGATGCTCGGCAAATATATTGAGTACAGGGTAACGGAAAAAGTGAAGTAGGTTAGCCACTGGAATGCGGGTTCATAGTTGATAGTTCGTGGTTCGTAGTTAATAATTTGAATAATGTGGAAGCGGGGTGTGAGCTGGGTGGTGAAACAGGAGTGGTTAATAGTGGTGTTGGTTGTGGTGGTAATACTGCGAATACCGAGTTTGTTTGAGCCGTATTGGTATGGAGACGAGGGAATTTACCTGACATTAGGCCAGGCGATGCGCAGCGGAGTAGAGCTGTATAAACAAATTCATGACAACAAGCCGCCACTGCTCTATGTGATGGCTGCCGCGGCGGGAGGAAACCTGTTTTGGTTTAAATTGATAACACTGCTATGGAATCTGGTGACGATAGCTGTGTTTAGCAAATTGGCAAAGAAAGTATTTGAACCGGGACGGAGAAAGATGAAGCTGGCGGTGTGGGTGTTTGCTATGGCGACTACCTTACCAGTTCTGGAGGGTAATATTGCTAATGCCGAGTTGTTTTTTTTACTACCGACGGTGTGGGCCATGTATTGGCTATGGGATAAAAACGTCCAAATGAAGTATATTATTGGGTCGGGCCTAGTTTTGGGAGTGGCGGCATTATTTAAAATGCCGGCTGTTCTGGAGGCGGGGGTATGGCCACTGGTATGGCTGGTAGAGGGGGATAAGTCGTGGTGGAAAAAAACTATAATATTAGCTATCGGGATAACAGCGGTAATAGGAGTAAGCGGTGTTTATTTTGCCTGGAAAGGGGCAGGCAGAGAATACCTGGTAGCGGCATGGGCTCAGAACCTACCTTATTTGTCCACCTGGAAGGCAGTCGGGGGCAGCGGAATATATGCTATTAAGGGCAGGATGGTAATTACCGCATTGGTTTTGACCCCAATTCTGGGATTGGCACGCAAGTGGGGACGAAGAGCTACCATCCTGGGGACGTGGGGGGTAATCACACTATTTGCGGCACTACTCTCCGGCCGGCCGTACCCTCATTATCTGCTGCAATCAGCAGGAGTTATAGCTATTGCGGCGGCAGTGATAATTAGAGGCAGCAGGGAAGAAAGGGTCATAGCCTGGGGTTTAAGCGGACTAACGATAGCCGCCTTTATAGGATTTAAATTTTATTTATACCCGGTGGCCGGATATTATGCCAATTTTGCCCGATGGGTAATAGGTACCAAAACTAGGTCTGAATACTTCGGCTGGTTTAACCCCCAAGTGAATAAAAATTACCAGATTGCGGGGGTAGTAATGGCCGGAAGCGGCGAGGGGGATAAAGTCTTCGTATGGGGGGACGAACCTATGATTTACGCACTGGCCAAAAGACTTCCGGCGAGCAAATACACAGTGGAATACCATATCAAGGACTTCCGGGCGCAGGAGGAGACAATTGCCGCCTTGAAACAAAATCCTCCAAAATATATAGTCAGTTTGGCGAACGAGGCGGAGTTGCCGGGACTGGCTGAACTATTGGACGGTATGTACCGGCTGGAAAAAACGGTGGACGGAGTAAGAATATACCGACTGTCGAGACTGAGTCTGTATAATTAGGATCTATGGATAAGGATTGGTGGCATAAAGCGGCGGCAAAACTAGTGAGAATTCAATGGATGATAACCGCCGCGGCGGCAGTAGGGAGCGTGGGGGTAGTCGGCGGCTGGTGGAAAGAAATCCCACCCGAAGTTCCGTTGTGGTATAGCCGTCCTTGGGGCGAAGAACAACTGACATCCCCAAAGTTTCTGGTTTGGCCGATAATTATGGTGGTGGTGGTTGGATTGGCAGCCCAAATGGCGGCGGCTAAATTGAAGCGGGAACCGACACTGACAACGATGGTCCTGTTCGGAGCGGCAATAGCGGAAATTATTTTGAGCCTGGGAATAATAAGGATCGTTCTGCTAGTAACTTAGATATGCAAGCCTGGGGAAGCGGATTCTGGTGGCCACTTTTGACTTCCTTCACAGCAGCAGGAATAGTCACAGGGTTGGTCGTCAAGTATGGAAAAAGGTTGGGAATTATGGATGACCCGGCAGTACATAAACACCCCAAGGTAGTACATGAACGGCCGGTGCCGCGGGGGGGAGGAATTCCGATTTGGACAGCATTAATAATCGGAACTGTGATTTTTCTACCTGATAATAAGCGGGCGTGGGGAGTGGTGGCGGGGGCTACAATTCTGGCCATAACCGGATGGTGGGACGACCGATGGGGAGAGAAAATGTCTCCGTACCTGCGGTTGGGCCTGAATGTGGCGGCTGCACTGGCGGTTATCGGGGTAGGGATCGGAATCGCCTATATAACTAATCCCTGGGGGGGGATTATCCGGCTGGATATGCCCCAATGGTGTTTCTGGCTGGGGGGGGAGAGACGGTGTATTTGGATAATGGCCGATTTGTTTGCGCTGGTGTGGCTGGTTTGGATGCAAAATATTGTGGGCTGGAGTAGCGGGGTGGACGGACAACTACCGGGGTTTGTGATTATTGCGGCAATAACCATTGCGGCTCTGGGACAAAGGTTCAGCGGAGATTTTGGCCAGTGGCCGGTGATTACGACAGCCGGGATTACAGCGGGAGCCTACTTGGGTTTTTTATTATGGAATTTCTATCCCCAAAAAATAATGCCCGGTTATGGAGGTAAGAGCCTGGCGGGATTCTTATTGGGAGTAATAGCTATTATGTCAGGAGCCAAAGTGGGCGCTATGGCCATGGTGTTGGCGGTTCCATTTATTGATGCCTTCTGGGTAATTGTAAAGCGATTGCGGGAAGGGAGATCTCCCGTCTGGGGAGGACCGGACCATTTACACCACTTTTTGCTAGCCAGAAAATGGGGAAGGAGGAAAATTGCAGTTTTTTATTGGGGGATATCTTTGGTTCTGGCGATCGGTGTTTTACAATTGAACGCCGGAGCAAAGTACTTTACAATGGCGGCAGTTGCTCTAATAATCACGGGGATGGTGTTATGGCTGCAAAATTGGTCGACCTACTCAAAACAGCGCGGCCCAGACAATGGGTAAAGAATCTGACTTTGTACGCGGCGCTGGTGTTTACGGGAAACATCTATTCAAACCAGGTGTGGGTAAGTGACTTCTGGGTGGTAACCGAGGCGGTGGTGGCCTTTACCGTCGTGGCCAGTGCCATTTACTACTTAAACGACGTGGTGGATATAAAGGCCGATCAGGCGCATCCATTTAAAAAGAGGCGGCCGATTGCATCCGGCAGAATTTCCCGGAAAACTGCAATGATACTTTTTGGGATAGGCTCGGTATTGGGCTTGGAATGGGCTTATAAACTGTCCCCTTTGTATTTTGTGGTAGTTTTTGGGTATTGGACTTTGCAGGTTTTGTACTCAGTGTGGTTGAAAAACGTGGAGGTCGTAGACGTGTTTGTAATAGCCTTGGGCTTTTTCCTACGAGTATTTGCTGGGGCAATAGTGATTAATGCTCACTTGTCGATTTGGTTTTTGCTGTGTGTAATTTCGACTTCATTATTTTTGGCAGTAGGCAAGAGAAGAGCGGAGCTGGCTATTTTGGCGGAACAAGCGACGGCGGTACTGCACCGGAAAGTGATGGGGAAATACTCAACGGATATTCTGGATGCATATTTGTCGATGTTCGCAACGGCGGCGTTTTTGTCCTGGGCTTTGTATACTTTTAATTTCTATGAGCAGCTGAGTCAGCTGGCAACCCCGATTCCGCTGGTTTTAATATCCCGAACGCTGACAATTAATAAGTGGCTGATGGCTACTATTCCGGTAGTACTATTCGGGATAATGAGATATATCCGGATAATTTATGACGGGTCCCGGGCTGAAAGCCCGGAAAGAGTAATTCTTAAGGATATTCCCCTGCTACTATCGGTGCTGGTGTGGGGAACGATAGTGGTAATAGTACTGTATTGGGGACCGAGATAACCTATTCGAATTTTTGCGCGTATTGGGATGAGATCCAACCGGAGGAAGTGGCCGGGAGAGAGACCTTGATCAACAACCAGCCGAGCTGGCTTTCCAGAAGAGGAAAGGCTTCTCCGGGTTTGACCTGGCCGATTTCCGGAGCTGAAGTCGACGGGGATGAACGGACTCTTAAAAAACCGGTGGGTGTAGAAGAAATGAGGACATAGGGGCGAGCCAGAGTGGGGGTAGGCGGGAGAGTGTTTTTGGGCTTGGAAGTAGGGGTAGGTTTGCCCGCTGGGGTAGCTGAAGGGGTACCAGTCAGAGACTGGTCCGGCTGAGCCTCCGGGGTGGGAGTAAGCTGATCGGAATTAAGTACTGCGAGTTTGACATTAACCGTCAACTTGAAGCCGGCGACGGCTTTGGCGGAAACGGTTCTGGAAGCATAATCAGGAGCAGAAATAACCAATTGATGATCTCCCGGGGAGACAGAAGCCAGAGAAAGCGGGGTAAGGCCCTGGGGCTGGCCGTCCAAAGTGACTGAGGCGGAATCAGGGCCGGAAGTGATAACACTCAGGCCCGAGGTTTTGCCGGGTTGAGGTTGGAGGCTGATTATTTCACCGGAAGATTGACTGTCGCTTTCGGCAAATTCCCGTTTGATGACGGTAAAGACCTGGTTGGTCAGCCGGACTTTGGTTTGATAAGTGGTGAGAGCCGGGGAAACAGAGTCGGGTATGAGTTTAACGGTAACTTCGCCGGGACGGAAAGTTTTTTCAAAAGGGGTCTGACCCATTTGGACATTATCGACAAAAACGGTAGCGGCAGGAGTAGTTTCGATCTTGAGGGCGGCGGTGGGTTTTCGGGAGCGAAGAAAGCTGACCGTACCGAAGGCAGCCACGGTGCCCAAGCCGGCGAAAATAAAAATCAGAGCGACGATCTTTTTGGGCGTCATGAAGCGAATAATACCATAAATTAGCTTGTAGTTCATAGCCGGAGAGGGGCAAATGGTAAAATTATGAAGCTTGATCCGGTAGCCAAGTAGTAAGGCAGGAGTCTGCAAAACTCCCATACGCGGGTGCAATTCCCGCCCGGATCTCAGGATATGGGATTAAAAGAAATAATTATCTCAGGCATCAGGAGATTGGCTTCCCAGGATAAGGGGGAAATGTGGTTTAGGTCGCTGAGTCCGGAGATAAGGCAGGTATTAATGAGCGGGACGGATGAAGAAAGGAGGAATGCTGTAGCGGCTATGGGGCTGGGGGTCCCGGCAGACGGATTGAGTTATGTGAACGACCTCAGGTCAACCGCCCGCCCTGAAAGGCCAACAGGAAAAGGAGAAAGGATAAAAATCAGATAACAGGTTGACTGGAATTTCGGAAAAGGGTGAGTTTGGCGAGTTCGGTGGCAAGGAAGTAAACCGAAGTGACTATGAAGAGAAATATGCTGGTTGTTTTAGAGATAGATGAAATATAGACCAGAGAAGATGAGAAAGATGGAGAAAAGTTTGTTGAACACAGTTAGGCGAGAAGTGTCTTCTCTTAAAAC
>MEXE01000037.1 GCA_001775555.1 Candidatus Amesbacteria bacterium RBG_19FT_COMBO_48_16
TTTCGGGAACTAATTGGGGTAGTGGTATTTTTTTAATAGTTTATTTATTTGACTGTTTGGCTAAGTCCAGCAATAACATGTCTTTTTAATATTTGAGGATCAATTTTGATATCTAATATGGTCTCTAGTACAACCAGTCCCTGGTAAGTAAACATATCCCATCCAGTCGCATTCTTCTTCTTTAGCTTTCTGGCTATCGTTATTAAGTTTGTGTCTTCTGTTTCGAATGTAACGTCCGATACAGCGTTAAAGTTTCTGACCACTTTTTCAGTGAATATATTATCCACTACGCTACCTCCCAAGTGAGTAGCATTAATCAGAACGTCACCTCTTATACTGCTAATATCTTTGATCTCTCCAACTTCTTTTACAAAATTATACTTATTAAATTCTTCAAGTTTGGAAATTGTTCGATTTAAAACAATAACACTTTTAGGTAAATTCGCAAGCTTCGATATTTCTGATAATAAAGATTTCACAACGTTACCAGCCCCAACAATTACAAGTTCTTTACCTGCTACAGAAGTAACTGATTGAACCGAGAGCAATTGGCCCTTACCACCCTGATAATAGCCCTTAAGCTTCCCGTTTTCATTTTTTATAAACCCTACCCGATTGACTATCCTAGATGATTCATCATGCTCATCAACCAGTTTTGCAAAATCAGCATCAGTTTCAAATCCAACTGTAACAGCACCAGAGAAATTAAGATTTTTTATTCCGTCTACAAGAGGTTTGGGGTCAGAATTATAAAAAAGCAGGAACACTGCATTAATACCAGCTTCTTCGAAAAATGGGTTATAAATATTTAATGCACGAGGACTGAGCTGTTTGTGCAACCGGGCAATTACTTTAGTATTACCATCATTTATCATTTAAGTAAGTTAAATTATATACCATGTGGTTACGGGTGATTATTGGGAACTGGACCAGCATGACTGGATGTTGAAGTGCGAAGTGGTGAATTAAAAAAGGGCTGAATAAAGCTTTTGGGTCTGGGATGATAATTGCGATTGAAATGATTTAACATGCAGGCTGGTTGTTTCGTCCCGCAGAGCGGGATTACTACCGAACCTATTTAAAAACACTCAGGGAGCGTGTTTCACCTGCAGGTTGAATTCCTCCTTCACTTTTTCATCAAGATATATCTTCACCAAGGACTGATACGGAACATCCTTTTTGTTGGCGATCATTTTAAGCGATGAGAGCATGCTATCCGGGACTCGGATAGTTATCACTTTTGTCGATGGCTTTAAATTTGGGAGGGATGGGCTTACTATGGCCCGATTTATATCGAAATAGTCTGTGGTATCGTACGTTGCCCAAAAATCGGCCTCCTCATCCTCATTTTTAAATTTAGGAATCGTCTTTAGCTTTTTCATTAATTATCACCTCCCGCTAAATGGAATTCTTTTTCTTCCTTCCGTTTTAGGTCTCTAGCAGAAATAACCCGAATATTGTTGTTCCTAATAGTAAATATGAGACACAAAACTCTCCTTTTGTTTGTCTGGCCGTAAACACGAAACCTCTTTTCTGCTTGGGAATGTGTTTCGTCAGGATTAAGAATCAAAGGTTTGTTGAAAAATACAGCTTCGCATTCCCTGTGGTTAACTTTGTGTTTTTTAATGTGCTCGAGATTTCCACTGTCCCATTTGAACCCAGATAATTTAGACAGATCAAAAGCCATTTATGTATTTAATGATACAATACAGGATATTTGCTGTCAATATCCTCAACTTGCCTCGGTTTGCATAGCTAGCCGCGTGGGGCATATACTCAAAAACCCTCGTAAGCAGCCTGCAAATTCAAGCGAAGCTTTCGCTTTGCGAGCGACTTTGTTGGTTATAGCCCTAATTCGGATAGTGGCATTTCTTGAAATGCTAGTTGAATAAGGTACCTCACAGGAATTAACTTTTTGTGGTTATTTTGACTAGTGATTCGCTTAACGCTCTTCCTATTAGATTTTCTAATTTCTCGTAGTTGCTATCGTCGGCTGAATACATGGCTTCTAGGTATTTCTTTCTATCTAGGCCTGTATCAGCTTTTATTTCAACCGGGGGTAAATTTAATTTTAGTAAAATTAAGATGGTAAGCATGCGAGCTACACGACCATTGTAGTCTTGGAATGGATGAATCCAAACGAAACGGTGTTGGAACCAAGCCAAGAGTTCTACTACTTTGTTGATAAAATTTTCATCTTGAGTAATAAGGTGCTTGAGTCTTTCTTGTAAATCTGCACATAAATTTGCTATTAACTCGGGAATTTGGTGAGGTAAGACCGCTTCTTTTCCTGAAAATTCAACCCTTATTTTACGATACTTTCCTGCCCAGCTGGGAAATATCCAGCCGAAAGCTTCTTTATGGATAACTAGAATTAAATCGGGAGTAATTTCCTTTTTGAATATTTTGGCAACTAGCTCAAGTCCCTTCTTGGTTCCTTCAAGCTCTATGTGCAGAAGTTTAGATCTGGGGATGATTCCAAACGCTGTTTCTCTATAAGTGGTGGCTCCTTTTGGCTTAGTTGATATCTTTTTCATCCAAAAATTGATTTTACTATTTTTCTGGTTACCGGTTCACCTTCTAATTTAGTTGTCCGAAAAATAATTTCGGGCATAAATGAACGCAAAAAATCCAAGACCCTTTTTTGTTCTTTAGACCTTTTTTGATATTTTAGATAGTTTCTTTTGAGGTTTTTCTTCATAACGAAATTATATCATCAGAGGTGTAATATATGGACAAATTGGAAAAGAGAGCTGTTAAAAACGAGCTGGCTGAGTCACATAGTCTCTAATTCGGATAGTGGCATTTCTTATACTTTTTTCCTGAGCCGCACCAGCAGGGGTCGTTGCGGCCGAGATTCTTGCGGGGATTGTCGACACCGCCTTTTTGGAGAGCGGAGAAAGCGGACATGAAGTCGCCCGGAGGGGGCTGGTTATTAGTTATTGCCTCAGGGTTCACCGCTTCCGCCTGTGCCAGGGCAACGGCGGATGCATCGGGTTTAATTTCGACCATCTGCGGCGGGGGCTGGACGGGGGGAGGAGCGCCGACCTGGATACGGAAGAGGCGTTTGCTAAATTCGGATTCGATCTGGGTCACCAGCCTTTCGAACATGGAAAAAGCCTCGCCTTTGTATTCCACCAAGGGATCGCGCTGGCCGTAACCGCGCAGACCAATGCCGGAGCGGAGATCGTCCACGGCGTCCAGATGATCCATCCAGAGATTGTCTATGGAAGAAAGATAAGCGTATTTGATAATCTCACCCCAGACCGGGTCGCCGACCTGGGCTTTTCTTTGAGTCGCGGCGTCGGTAATAATTTGACGGGTGAGCTTGATAATTTCTTCGGCTGTTCCCAGTTTTTTGATCTGGTCAGTCAGGGACTTTTGGGAAACATCATCAAAGGGGACTATTTCCACCAGGGCGGTGGTTATGGGCAGGACTTCGGATTCGATGATGCCTTTGGGGGCATACATATTTACCACATTGGTGACCTGGTCAGACAATTTGTTAATTATTTCCTCATCGGGAATTTCCCCGGCTAATACCCTGTGGCGCAAACCGTAAATAATCTCGCGCTGTTTGTTCATAACGTCGTCGTACTCGACCACGTGTTTTCTGGCGTCGAAATTGAAGCCTTCCACCTTGACCTGGGCTTGTTCGATAGCTTTGCTGACCATCCCGTGCTCGATGGGTTCGGACTCGGGAATTTTGAGAAAGCCCATGATTTTGGCCACCTGGTCGCCGCCGAAAATGCGCATGATGTCATCATCCAGGGCAAGATAAAAACGGGTAGAGCCGGGATCACCCTGGCGGCCGGAGCGGCCGCGCAGCTGGTTGTCGATGCGGCGGGATTCATGACGCTCAGTACCGATAACATGCAAACCCCCCGAAGAAACAACCTCGTCATGAGCGGCTTGCCACTGGGCCAACTGTTTGGCATATTGCTTGTCGGTAAGTTTGTCTTCCCCTAAAACAAATTTGGGATTGGGCGGAGGAGTGCCGCCCAAAACAATGTCCACGCCGCGGCCGGCAATATTGGTAGCGATGGTGACAGCGCCCTTGCGGCCCGCTTCGGAAATGATGGTAGCTTCCTGTTCGTGGTTTTTGGCGTTTAACAGCGCGTGGGGAACCCCCTTGTGTTTGAGAAGACCGGACAGGACTTCGTTTTTTTCAATAGAGGTAGTGCCTACGAGAATCGGCTGGCCGCGCTGGTGACAGCCGGCAATTTCTTCGGCCAGAGCGGTATATTTGGCGGGGGTATTTTTGTAAACAATGTCCGCGTTATCGATTCTGACCATCGGTTTGTGAGTGGGGACGATGACCACGTCCAGTTTGTAAATTTTTTGGAACTCTTCGGCTTCGGTGGCGGCCGTGCCGGTCATGCCGGCCAGCTTGGTGTACATGCGGAAATAATTTTGGAAAGAAATGGTAGCCAAAGTCCTGGACTCCTGCTGAATGGTGACGTTTTCCTTGGCTTCGACTGCCTGGTGGATGCCTTCCGACCAGCGCCGGCCGGGCATAAGACGGCCGGTGAATTCATCGACGATGATTACTTGGTTGTCCCTGATAATGTAGTCTTTGTCGCGGATAAACAAAGTCCGTGACTTGAGGGCATTTTCCAGATGATGAATGGTGTCGAAATCTTTTTCGTAGAGATTGTCCACGCCCAGCAGTTTTTCCACCTTTTTGATACCGTGCTCGGTGAGGTTGGCGGTCCGATGCTTTTCGTCAATCACATAGTCGGTATCGCCGGAGAGGCGGTCGACTAATTTGGCAAACTCGTAATATTTTTGGGTGGGCTCGGTATCGGGGGCGGAAATGATCAACGGAGTCCGGGCTTCGTCGATCAAAATCGAATCCACCTCGTCGACAATGGCGAAGTGATGGCCTCTCTGGGACATGTCTTTTAGGTTCCCGACCATGTTGTCCCGCAAGTAATCGAAGCCAAACTCGTTGTTGGTACCGTAAGTAATATCAGCCGCATAAGCTTCCTGACGGGTAACAGGGCGCAGGTGGGCCAGCCGGTCGTCGCCGTGGGCAGGGTCAAAAAACTCAGGATCGTAGAGAAGAGATTTCTCATGCATAATGACTCCGACCGACAGGCCCAAAAGATGAAAGGTGGGACCGTTCCAACCGGCGTCGCGGCGGGCCAGGTAATCGTTGACCGTTACCAGATGGGCTCCCTTGCCGGACAGGGAATTGAGATACAGGGCGGGAACGGCGGATAAAGTCTTGCCTTCACCCGTTTTTTGTTCGGCGACCTTACCTTCGTGAAAGGCGGTCGCGGCCATGAGCTGAACGTCAAAGGGGCGAAGACCGATGGCCCTTTCACTAGCTTCCCGGACCAAAGCGAAGGCTGGGGGTAAAAGATCGTCCAAATTTTCCCCTTCGGCCAGGCGGTGTTTGAGATCGGCGGTATACGCGGCAAAGTCCTCGGCATTTTTGAGACGGGAAAACTTGTCGGTCAGGGTATTGATTTCGTTTACCCGCAGCTGCAAACGGTTGATTTCCTTTTGGTTGAGATCTAAGAATTTGTTGAGAAATTTGAACATAGTGAAAATTAACTCCCCCTGTCATCCCCCTCTTAATCTAAGAGGGGGAACTAAAGGGGGTGATATCGAACTCTTATTATACCTGTTTTAGCTACAAATAATCAGCAGGTTGGTGAGGACGCGGTGAAGCCGGACAGAGGGAAATATCTTGCCCAGCTTGGCTACCAACTGACTGGCCGCTTGGCGTTTGGGGGGGTCGTAAAAGAGATGATTGAGAATAACTAATTGACCCTCCCCATCTTGCCATTCGCCTTTAGGATCTATTCGATCACGGCTCATGGAGCGATGTTGGGAGGGCAGGCCTAATTGACGCAATTTTTTTAAGAACTTCTCTGAATATACAAAACCCGGGAGACGATCGCCGAGATAGAGATCCACCAGGATAACATCATATTGGTCTCTGGTCGTTAGCAGATAGTCTTTAGCGTCATTGATGATTATTTTTAAATTCATAATTTTGTCCAAATCAAAATATCTTTTACCGATATAAATCATGACCGGGTCGATTTCGACACCGGTTATTTTTTTGGGCTGAAACCAGCCGGAGATCATCTGCGCGGCCGTTCCGGCTCCCAAACCGAGAATAAGCCAGGATTTAGAGGTTAGGTTATAGGTTTTTGAGATCTTTTTAAACACCGATTCCCAGACATTTTTGACCAGTCCCCCACTCTGGGTCAGGCCGCCGGTGGATACATAGACAGAATTACCTGTCCGGACGACCTGAATAGGCCCACAGAATTGTGACTGAACTTCGTAAATAACCTGCGGGGAGAAAATTGAGCGGAGGTTAAGGGGCATTGAGATCACGCTGGCCGGAATCCTTGTAGAAAAAATAGAAGAGAGCGGATTTGGTTTTTCTAAGTGCGTGAATTTTTTTTAAAACCTGGATATAGGCGTCATGGAGGTGCTGGTTTAACAGCATGGGCAATCTTCTTTCCAATTGGCGGACACGGTAATCCAAGCTTTCGGTCCGGGCCATCAACTGGCCTTCGGGGGTACGAACCCGGAAAGCCTCAAGATCATCCAGATTGTCCCATTCGCCGGATTCGATGCGGGAACGCAAGTCGTCCTCGGCGCTTTTGGAAGCGGCCGGGGAAGAAACAGGTGTTGGGGTGGGGCCGGGAAAGGACTCGTCCACCACCGTTCCTTCCAGCACCTCCTCCTCTTTGACTTGGGATTCGTTTTGGGTATTTAACTGGCGGGCCAGTTCATCCGTAATTTGCCCTGAAGTGACCACAACATTCGTATCCATCATAGGATTTTAGCATTTCTACCTGTAGCTTTTGGCCTGGAGGGAGAAAAGGCGGGCGTAGGTGCCATTTTTGGCCATCAGCTGCTGGTGGGTGCCGGATTCGGAAACTTTGCCGTTTTCCAAGACTAAAATGCTGTCAGCCTTGCGGACAGTACTGAAACGATGGGAAATAAACATAATAATCTTATTCTTACCCAATGAGAGAATCTGCTGGAAAATCTTTTCCTCCGCTTCGGGATCTACATTACTAGTAGGCTCATCCAGAATCAGGACTTCGGGGTCCCGATATAAAGTTCGGGAAATTATCAGCCTTTGCCATTGGCCGGTGGATGGAGTAACCCCTTTCTCGAAATCACGGTTGATGGGATTGTCATATCTTAAGGGTAATTTTTCGATCCAGTCATCAATACCGGAAGCCCTGGCCATGGCTTTGATTTTATCCAAATCTATTTTGCGATTCACATTACCGACACTGATTACTTCCTTGGCAGTGATTCCAAATTCCGAGCTTTCCTGGAACAGTGTACCCAATTTTTGCCAATAGTCGGGTTTATTGAGATCCGCTACTTCGATACCATCCACACTAATCCGGCCCTTGTCCGGCTGATAGAAACCGCAGAGCAATTTTACCAAAGTAGTCTTACCGGCCCCGTTTTTGCCGATAATAGCGATGTTTTGGCGGGGAAGTATTTCAAAGGAGACATCTTTGAGAACATAATCCGTGGTCCCCGGATATTTGAACCAAACATGATCAAAGCGGATACCCCGGGAAATCGGACCGGGAAGTTTTTTGCCCAAATTGTTAAAATACGGATTTTCCAATTCCAGGAACCAGACTAAATCCGCCAAGTACAAATAATTTTCGTACATTTCCAGGATCGCGGCGGTGAGATCGGAAACACTTTGTTTGAAAGTACCAATAGCCCGAATGTAAGCCTGGGTAGTCCCGATGGTAATCCGGCCTAATAAAGCCTGAAAAGCAAAGACGCCGTCGAAGGTGTAAGAAACCGCGTCGTCGCTGATACCAGCTATAAACCCGTAGAACCGACGGCGGGCATACAGGCTGCTGCGCCTGTCGATAATCTGATCCCAAAAGTGCATGATGTGAGAAGACAAATATTTGTGGATACTTAAGATCCGCTGTTCCAAATAAGACCGAGTCCGGCCCAGATACCAGTAATATAGTCCTCTCTTGCGGTGGAGTTGGGCAACGGCTGTATCCAGTTCGTAATCCCGACGGATAAACCAGCGCTCTACCAATACGGAGGGCACAAGGGAAATCAGGGAAACCAGAATGACCCAGGGTTGGGTGAGAGCGAAAATTGATAGCGATGAAGCGATACCGACAATGTGTTGGGGAAGCCTAATGTAATTTTCACCGATCCGCTGGAGTTTGTTCAGGCCTTCCCGCTCTATTTTGCTGTATCTGTCCTTAAACTGGGGATCTTCCAAGGTGGGGACGGCAATGGTGGCATATTTTTCCCCGACCAGAATCTCGATACGCTGGTAATTACGCCAAAAAAAGAGCCGGGTGTAATAACCGGAAAGAGCCCGGCCGGCCGTACGTACTAACTGTAAACCCAACCGGGCGATTACCAACATTATTACCAACCTAATCACTTCGGAAGTTAAGGGGCGGCCAATATTGCCAACCAGGGTATCAATAAAAGCTTTGTCTATTAACAGATTGGGGATAATTACCAAGCTATTAATGGAATTGAAGAAAATAGTAATCAGAAGGATAGAAGGGCTGGTGGCCCAAAAAAATTTACCGGCAAACTTAAGGATGAACCAAAACTGGAACAGCGCGGAGCGGGTGGTAAGGGATTGATTTTTGGCAGACACGTCTTAAATTCTACTTCCGGGGAGTGATTTTGTCGTGACCCATGTAGGGGCGGAGGACTTCGGGGATGGTGACCGAACCATCAGCGTTTTGGTAATTTTCCAGGATGGCCAAGGGGGTGCGGGAAGTGGCTATAGCGGTACCGTTTAACATATGGATAAAATCGATGGCTCCGTTTTGGCGCTTGAACCTAATGTTTAAATTCCTGGCTTGGTAATCAGTACAATTGGAGGTGGAAGTGACTTCCCCGTAGTCACCCCGGGTGGGCATCCAGGCCTCGATATCAAATTTTCTGGCGGCCATGCCGCCCAAGTCCCCGGTGCACATTTCCAAAACCCGATACGGCAAACCTAAGGCCTGATATATTTTTTCTTCCATATCCAAAATATGTAAATGATATTTGTCGGATTCTTCGGGGGTACAGTAGATAAACATTTCGGCTTTGGTGAATTGATGGACACGATATAAACCCTTGGAGTATTTACCGTAGGCGCCTTGTTCCTGGCGGAAGCAGTGGGAATAACCGATATATTTAATGGGAAGGTTTTGAACGGGTATTATTTCATCGGCATGTTTACCGGCCAGAGTAACTTCGGCTGTGGCAATTAACCCGAGGTCTTCGCCTTCGATGGTATAGGTCTGGGCTTCATTGCCTTTGGGCATGTAGCCGGTACCTAAATAGTATCGGGCTTTGGCCAGGTCCGGGGTGATAACCGGCAGGAAACCTTCTTTCTGCAATAAATCAAAAGTAAACCGGACCAGAGCCAGTTCTAATAGTGCGCCGTCACCGTACCAGTAGTAAAACTGGGAGCCAACTACTTTGGCCCCGGTAACGAAATCCAAAATATTTAGATATTTACCCAATTCCAGATGATCCTTGGGCTGAAAGTCAAATTTGCGGGGGACTCCCCACTTTCTGACTTCGACATTCTCTGTTTCGTTTTTACCAAGCGGAGCTTCGGGTCGGGGGAGGTTGGGAATTTGACTTAATATTTCTTCCAATTGAGATTTTGTCTTATCTGCTTCCGACTCAATTTGCTTGAGCTCGGTTTTAAGTTTCTTACCCTCGCCTATCTGATCTTTGGTAAGGGCATTGCGGGAAGCGCGCAGGGTTTCACTGGTATGCAGGTGCCGGCGATACTGAGTGTCCAGTTTTTGTGCCTGGTCAACCAGGTCGGGATCGTAACCTTTGGCAGACACACCTTTTTTTACCAGGTCGGATTGTTCGCGAATTAGCTTGATGTCTAACATAATTTAATCTTAACAGTAATAAAAAAACTCGCAAATGTTTGCGAGCTGCGGTTTCAGGTGCCACCTCAACTAATACTTAATTTGGAAGCTGTTACGGGCTGACCCGGGCTACTTCGCCCTTCGACAAGCTCAGGGCTATGAAGCCAGCATCGTCCGATGGAATTCGGACTCAAGCGCTTTTTTAACTTAGAGCGTATTTTAATCCTTTTGCAAGGGTTGATCAAGCGTCAAACTGGGTGCCGATTTTCTTTTTTCTCTTTTCCTAAATGCCTGGTCATTTTCCATGGCAATTATTCTTATTCTATCTAAAATCTCTCCTGGTACAGCCGCCAGAGACGGAAAATTTAAGGTGTTTAAAGCTCCCGTAAAACCGTATTGAATACACCATTCCATGGCTTTTATTTCTTCTTGAGAAGGATAAAAATTAGCAGACATATGACCTGCGTTTGGATTTTTTGGCATAGAATCGGAAATGGCAATCGCAGCTTCGGTAAGTTTAAATAAATAGGAAGCAGGGCCTAAAAGAGCATTCGGATCATCCCGAACTACAAACCTGGCTGTTCGGGCTTCATCGATAAGAACTTGAATTGCTCCAATTTGTAATACCGCAAGACGGACCGGCCCTAAAGCAGGATAAATTTCTGCCGTTAAATTATCGATATTTCCAGCGCCCACATCTTTTCTTGCGTTTTCAACCTGCTGATTGTAAGTTAATTCTGAAGGTGGTTCCTGTTCGGCCATGATGGCTGATTATACTACAGGCCGATCTGTGAGGCAATTTGCTGCATGGCGGAGAGGGAGAGAGCGATAAAGTCATCGAGCTCTATACCCAGTTTTTCCTGACAGAGTGCGATTTGTTCGCGATGCGCTCCGGCGGCAAAAGATTTTTGGGGGAATTTTTTCAGAACCGCTTCTACAGTCACCGAAGAAAGTTTTTTGTCCGGCATGACTAAAGCTACAGCCACTATCAGGCCGGTGAGCTCGTCACTGCAGTAAAGGGACCATTCGAGGTAGTTTGCGGGCTGGTTTTGGCCGGTATGGACGAAGTTGTGAGAAAGGATGGCGGAGAGAATCTCCTGATCAGTCTCCCCCATTTCAGTCAGCCACGCGTGCATTAGAAGAGTGTGTTTGGCCGGAGTATCTTTGGATAATTCATAATCGCCGTCGTGCAGAAGTCCCACTATCCCCCACTTCTGGGCTGAAGCTTCGAAGTGCTTCGCTAACGCTCGCATCACCGCCTCCACTGCCAGACAATGGCGGCGCAAGTTCCGGTTTTGCATCCGGGAAGTCAGTAGCTGCCAAGCTTGGTCCCTGGTGATCATAAATATAGGTTTAAACTAAGGTGAATGGGTCTTTGAGGATGAAAAAGGGCGGAGGGTAGGGAAAAGAATGACTTCTTTGATAATGGGGGTGTTGGTAAACAGCATTACCATTCGATCGATACCGATTGCTATTCCACAAGTTGGCGGAAAACCATGTTCAATAGCTTCTAGGTAGTCATAATCTGTTTGATGGGCTTCTTCGAATCCGGCTTTTTCTCTTTTCTTTTCTTCAATAAATCGCTGATATAAATCCAGTGGATCATTTAATTCTGTATAGTTATTACCCAGTTCGGAACCGAAGGCAAACATTTCAAATCTCTGAGTAAATCTTGGATCGGGACATTTTTTAGCCAAGGGAGAAATTTCGATAGGATAGTTGTATATAATTGTTGGTTGGACAAGCTTTTCTTCTACGGCTTCCTCAAAAACAAACGCGATAATTTCGCCAATTTTATTCAATTTATTGAGCAATTTTAATTTTTCTTTGGGAATTTCCAGCTTTGAGATGGCGATTTTTGCTTCCTCAGTCGTTTGCCAATCTAAAGGATTTAGATGACAAAATTCTTTGATAGCTCCAACATAGCTGTATCTTTTCCAAGGCCGTTTTACATCCATTGCTAAACCCTGGTAATTAATTTGAGTGGTACCTAGTACTTTTTTGGCCGCATACTCAAATATTTCTTCGATCATGTCCATCCCATACTGATAATCTTGAAAAGCTATCATAGCTTCAAACATGGTAAATTCCGGATTATGGTCATGATCCACTCCTTCATTTCTAAAGACCTTAGTAATCTCGTACACTTTCTCAAATCCACCGACAATTAGTCTTTTTAAGTACATTTCATCCGAAATTCGCAGATAAAAATCGCTACCCAAGACTTCGTGGTGAGTAATGAATGGTTTGGCAAAACCTCCGCCATATATGGGTTGAAGAGTGGGGGTTTCAACTTCTAAAAAACCTTTGGTGTCCAGGTATTTTCGAATAGATGATATAATTTTAGTTCTGAGTTCGAACTTAGTTTTTATCTCCGAATTTAATAGCAAATCCAAATATTTTTTGCGATATCGCTCTTCGACGTCTTTCAGACCATCCCATTCGTTGGGTATGGGGCGCAGAGTTTTGGCAAGAAGCTCGAAATAGGCTATATCGATCGTGATTTCACCCGCCTGGGTAGTAATGATTTCGCCGGAAACACCCAGGAAATCTCCCACATCAAAATACTGCAGGAGGTCAAATTTGTCCGCCAGTTTATTTTTGGCAAACATGAGCTGAATTTCACCCGTTGCGTCACGCAGATCGGCAAAAATTACCTGCCCGTGCTGACGCCAGCGCCAGAGACGGCCGACTGTGGAGACGCTCTTGCCGTGTTTCTGGCGAGCGCTAGAGACAGAGATAGAGACTTGCGAATACTTTGACGGGTAGGGATCGATACCGAGACTGCGGAGTTTGGCCAATTTTTGCAAACGGATATTACGTATTTCCTCAAGACGGGAGTCGGCCATGAAGTGATTTTACTCGATGGTTACGATGGTGTACAGAATCTTACCCGCGGGAGCAGTGACTTCCACTTTGTCCCCGACTTTCTTGCCAATCAAAGCCTGACCCAGTGGTGAAGACATAGAGATCTTCTTTTCGGCAGGATCGGCTTCCCACTCCCCCACTATTTTGTAAACCACGTGGGTTGAGTTCACCCGGACGGTGACGGTGTGGCCAAAGCTAATTTGGGAATTAGAAGACGGGGTTGTCACCTTGGCAATTCTGATAATATCCTCGAGCTCGGCAATACGGCCGTCTATAAAAGTCAGCTCTTCCTTGGCACTAATGTAATCGCTATTCTCGGACAAATCACCCATATCACGGGCGGCGGTTAAGCGGGCTACCTGGGCAGGGCGGCGGTTATCGACCAGATCCGCTAACTCGGCCTTGAGAGTATCCAAGCCGGCTTGAGTGATGAGTATGTTTTGGTGCATAGATTTCAGAAAGAATTTCTAAAAAAAATAAGCCGCGCCTGGTTGGCGGGGCCAATGTTACTTTACCTAGGGTATTTTACTCACCTGTCAAGTAGTTGTCAATCGAGGCTAATTACATCTAATTCAGCCTGTTTAATCAGGCTATTTATGAGAAAACAATCCTGGTAAAATACATTACGACCGGCCCCATCGTCTAGTGGCCTAGGACACCAGGTTCTCATCCTGGTAACCGGGGTTCAAATCCCCGTGGAGTCACAAAATCCCCTGTTTCCAACCTTTAGAAAAAAGTATAGGTTGATAATTAACAGAATTTAAACAACTTATGTTAGACCAGCTTGACCTACAGGAAAAAGACCAAACTTCTACGCATAAGGAAAACCCGCAGGGGATAGCGCCAATATTGAAAGGTCTTGCGCGTATAGCTATCACAAGAACAAGAACTTATAATCCAGAAGAAGTTGGGGGTTTGGCTCGTACTGAACGATTTCGCAGAAATATTGAGAAAGTACAAATCATTGCACATAAGGCCGGGGGTGGTGAAATGCCCGAAGGAACACTTGTCGCAATGGAGAAAGCCTTAAAAAACGGCGCTGACTGGCTTGATGTTGATTTGCGGATGTCAGAGGATAACATACTTGTAATATCTCACTCTCCTACGGCTGAAGATGTTGATGAAAGTAGCAAAGTGAAAGGTGATATTTCAGAACTAAATTTAGCAGAAATAAAAAAACTTGACGCCGGTCATAATTTTACAAATAATGAGCATGATTTTCCTTACAGGGGGCAAGGAATAACGGTTCCTACTCTAGATGAAGCATTGACGGCTTTTCCTCAAAGTCGTTTTACAATCCATTTATTAGGGCAGAAGGAAGACATTGAAGAAGAACTAGTAAAAGTAATCGAAAAATATAATGCATTCGACAGGGTATTTGTAGCTGGTTTTTCGGAAGGACCGCTTATTAAAGTCAAAGAATTATCCGGTGGTAGGATAAAACGAGGTGCGGGCGCAAAAGAAACAATTGGCTTTATGGACGCTGTTAAACGCGGGGAAATGCCTTCGTCGGTAGATTTTGATTTTTTCGTTCCCGGGGGTGAAGAAGCTCAATCTGCTGGGAAAATGTACGAGAAACTTGGAGCTAAACTTATGGATATAGCGAGACAGAAGAAACTGCCCGATATAGATTTTATTGTCACATGTAAAAGTCTGGGGATTCCCATTTATATTTGGACTGTAAACGACAAAGAAGAAATGATGCTTTGGATTGCGCTTGGAGTGGACGGTATATATACGGA
Source organism: Candidatus Amesbacteria bacterium RBG_19FT_COMBO_48_16 (assembly GCA_001775555.1). Lineage (GTDB taxonomy): Bacteria > Patescibacteriota > Microgenomatia > CAZETR01 > Amesbacteraceae > UBA12042. Next base: position 14,486 of record MEXE01000037.1, read on the forward strand.
TTATCCGTCTCAACTTAACGAGATAAAAATGCAATATCCTGAAAAACCCTTTGATTTTATTGAAAACTTTGGGGAATACCTCGTTGATGGTCTTGCCGACTGGGTTATTACTTATGCCGCAGCAAATAACTTAGGTTGGGAGAACCGCATGCCTACAGCGGATGAAATAGTAGCAGAGGTTAAAAATATGGAATTTAATTCTACAAAGAGAGCAGATGGAGTAATCCGTATTGAAAGGCAACTGCAAGATATTGCTGATAAGGTTCTGCAAGAGAATGCTCCAGAATTGGATCCAAGGCTTGAAGAAGTGTTAATACTTGCTACAAACAAACTTTAAGCGAAAAAGTTTATTTAATCCTCTGCAGAAAAATTTAAATTAGACCTATTAGTAGATTACTCATGTAAATCTCTTAAAGTTATAAATTGACTATTCTGTGAGTTTGGAATAATAAAACGACGGGTCACAAATAAACTTCACTTTCCGGCAGGGCTTGATATACCCATTAAACTGGAATTTGCGAAATGGCTTGAAGCCGGAATACCCAGAGAACCCTTTCCAGACGCTGCTGCGTTGGTCTCTTTGGTATCCCTCGCTTTGCTCGTGATGGGTATATATCCAGCGTACCGGTTTTGCAAACCTGAGTACGCTGACTATAGTAAGATTAAAATATAGTAATTTGGGAAAAGCGTCATGAATAAAACACTGGCAGTCGGGATTGGGGGTGTGGTAATGTTGGCAGGTGCAGTCTGGTTTTTTGGCCGGGGGGTCTCAGGTAACGCTGGCTCCCTAGCCTTGGCGGTACCAACGATGGCTCTGCAGCCAACAGCCGGGGTTTCTACAAATTCCGGTACACTTGTTGAAGCGACAGCAGCGGTAAAACCTACAACTTCTATGCAGGATATAACGGAATTAAAAATCGAAGATATCAAGATCGGTGAAGGTGAAACAGCGGAATCGGGAGATACGGTAGTAATGCATTATACCGGTACATTTGTGGACGGAACTAAATTTGACAGCTCGCTGGGTCGGGGCCAACCGTTTAGTACCAAGGTCGGGGTGGGGCAGGTAATTGAAGGCTGGGACAAGGGAGTCCCGGGAATGAAAGTGGGAGGCCGGCGGAAACTGTATATTCCATCTGAGATGGGGTATGGCGCAAGAGGGGCAGGGGGGGTAATCCCTCCGAATGCGGATTTAATTTTTGAAGTGGATTTGCTTGAGGTAAAGAAAAGTTGATCAAAACAATAACTCTTATTGGCATTAGGTCACACTTTTTGGTAAATCATAATATCCATAATGCGGTGGTTCATGCGATTGCATATCAAAGTCGAGGGCCACAAGTTGGTGGAGTAAGTATCACACACCGGGTGTGAAATGTCGGCTTCTGGCCAAAGCCTCGCGTTTCACGAGCAAATCCGGGTGGGGTTACCTTTCGGCAAGTTTGTTCTAAATGTAGTCAAAAAGTTTAGTGTGTTTGAAAGACTTTGAAGAATAGTAATGCCCTGATCCACACTCCGGACTGGAATAAAAATCCGTAAATAGCATAATTGGAACATTGATGACATAGTATATAAATACAAGCTAGAACAAGGAAAATGAAAATCTTATGCAGAATATTAATAATAAATATTTTGATATTGGCTTTATTTATTCCTTACCTTGTGTTTGCCGGGAAATCTGCCGCAACGCAGGTAGCGACTCCTGGTGATGCAAATAACGATGGACGGGTTGACGGAATAGATTATGTGATATGGTTTAATAATTATGGACAAATTTCTCAAGGAGGCAGTAGTGTCGGAGATTTTAATAACGATACAAAGATAGACGGAGTGGATTATGTGATATGGTTTAATAATTACGGTTTTGTTGTACCACCCTCGAGTCCAACACCTTCAAAAATTCCAACTTCGACACCGGCACCATCGTCTTTTCACTCATGTACGGGGCCGGTGGTAACTCTGAGCGGAATCGTTGATCAGTATTATAGAGTAGGTACCGTCGTTAACGGAACGACGTATGATTTACGATCCTGGTATTCTAATGCTGTTGGTGTCACAAGCAGCATGGCGTTCAAAGTAGGTTTGGATAACGGGCCGCTTGATTTATGTGTGAAGGGTGGTGTCGTCAATGGACATATAGATCCGACGTGGGATTGGGCGACAACTCATAATTTTGGGGGTGGCGGGTTAGAAACCTGGTCGAGTCGATACGATTCAATGGAATTGGTGCGGATTCATAATGTAGAAGACGGTTGGAAACCCCGGGAATTTCCGGAGTTTGGCAATACCGGTATTATGCAGATGAGATACGCATATATGACCGGCATCCGTGATGATTCAATAGAGAATGACGATTTCATGCCCGGTTTTGTCGAAGATAGCCTTTTTGACGGCGTAGACACATTTCTCTCTGAGCAGAATCAAAGCGGAGGAATACCGACTACTTTGGGGCCGGGTGAGGACCTTAATATTCGTGTTACCCGAAGTTATATTAGACTGTATTCGACCAACAGCAGCGGGAAGAGTAATCCCGGACGGTGGTTTAAATGGCAACCCCGTGGTACCCAAAATCATAATTTGGTTATTACTGATTCTGTGTTTGCTACTCACGGACCATCTCCGCGGGATGGCTGGTCTGCTCTCAATTTTCCTGAGGGTACTATTTTTGTCGGGACAAACTATATCCTGTGGTTAGGTACTCCCGGGGGGTATAAAGCGGTGATTCCGTCCGGTGTCATATTTCTCGAAGGCCAACCCGCACAAGATAAATGGAGCCAGACACGAAACACCTGGTTGACTGCTCACGGTTATGATCCACGACCTGTAGATGATTGGAATCCTATGGATGACCCTGTCGTAGCTCCCAGATGACCTTGCATACCCCCACTAAATTTCGAGCTTGAAATGCCCGGATATACCCATTTTAATAGAATTTGTGTTAATGGCTTGAGGCCGAAATACCCAGAGAACCCTTTCCAGACGCTGCCGCGTTGGTCTCTTTGGTATCCCTCGCTTTGCTCGTGATGGGTATATATCCAGCATATCGGTTTTTGCAAACCTGAGTACGCTGACTATAATGGAAAGAAGGTTTCATGATCATAAGCAAAGTCGATTAGCAATTGAAAAATTGATAAGATTCAGCATGTCCGGCGCTATCGTCTAGAGGCCTAGGACACCAGGTTCTCATCCTGGTAACCCCGGTTCGAATCCGGGTAGCGTCACCCTTCGACAAGCTCAGGGTTTCACAAGCTGCTGGAGTAAGGGGTGAGACGGGAGGTGATACTTTGGTCTGTTAAGGTTTGGGGATTAATCCGGGCGCAAAGCTGCCACAGAGCCTGAACGGTTAAACCAAGTGCGGAGAGCTCTTCTACTGAAGCCGCGGCATGTTCTTCTGCAGTACCTAAATATCTCATCGTCCAATTACCGCCGATGCACCAGCGGTGAATATCCGGGCCAAACGAAGCGGCGGCAAACTGATGCAACCGGGGATCGACTACCATTTCCGGCGAAGCCGGGTAAGGCGAATAGTACATTTGGGGCGGGACGCTGTCCAGAAGGGCGGCGCAGCCAGCACCAGTAAAGCCGATGTCGTGTCTGCGGCAAAAAGATGCGATAGTTGTTAACCCATAACGGCTGGCGATAGGAGCAACTATAACCACCTGGCCTATAGGATATTTGCGGGAGAGAAGATGCTCGAGTACTGCCACATGCTGCATCCCGGAAGCCACGGGATCGGAGAGAAAAAGAGTATAGAGGTATGGGTGAAACCCTTCCAGATCGACGGGGATAGGCAGGTAAGGCTCCCGGCTAAATAAATTATCGGCGTCCCGATGTTTAACAGTGGCTATAGTGGTGGGAATGGTTTGGCGGGTAATTTGCCAAATAACCTTCTGTAAATTTGTAAGGTGACCTTCACGGGTGAATTTAATAATCGCTGAAGGACCAGAACGAACTGCCCACCAGATAAGATCTTTAAGGTGGGTAGAGTGGACCAATTGAAAGACAGCCAACTCCAGATCGAGTTGAGCAGGAACTCCGGTGTGAAGACGGGGAAGAATATATCTACCATCGGCAGTTAAACCGCCGACACCGGCAGTAATTTCGGCTTCCGGGCTGGAAGATATAATGATTGTAGAACCATTGCTACCCAGTTCGTATTTTCGGTAATTGACTGCAGCGGAGGTGGTCTGACCGAGCAGTGGATAAGGCGGGACGTCTATGGTCTGTAATTCTGTACTGGTGACAGGGGGGAGGCCGGAGGCGGCTAAATTACTGGCAATTTCAAAAAACTCGCTTTCTTGATTGTGGCTCATGACGAGTCCTGCCTCCTGGTAATTAAGAAGCCCAAGGAACAACTTGTCAAGATGAAGTTTGCTACTCTTAAGCCAGGGCGGGGAGGGGGACGGGGCGGGGGTGAAGAGGGTGGAGGTGAGGGCGGGAAGGGGAAGGCGAAGGTTTGCCGTTGGCGGGAGGAGAGATCCGCAAGGCCAGTTTGAGGACGTCATCCAGATGGGAAACAAAATGAAAAGTCAGGTCGCGTTTGACGCTGCCCGGGACATCTTCCAGATCCTTGCGGTTGTCTTTGGGCAATATTACCCGGCGGATACCAGCCCGGTGGGCGGCGATAACTTTTTCCTTGACTCCGCCGATTTCCAGGACCCGACCGCGGAGAGTAATCTCGCCGGTCATGGCCAGATCCCGGCGGGTGGGGGTTTTGGTCAGAGCTGAAATAATGGCTGTGGCTATAGCAATACCGGCAGACGGACCGTCTTTGGGCACGGCTCCTTCGGGAACGTGAATGTGGATATCAATTTTTTTGTAAAAATCTTTGTCGAGCCCCAAAGTCTGCCAGCGGGTTCGGACATAGGAATAGGCCGCTTTGGCCGACTCCTTCATGACGTCACCCAACTGGCCGGTCAGCTGGACATCCCCTTTGCCGGGCATGACAGCCACTTCGATGAACATGATGTCACCTCCAGCCTCGGTCCAAGCCAGGCCGGTACTCATGCCGATCTCGTCTTTTTTCTCCGCCAAAGTTTCCGGAAAACGCTGGGGGCCCAAGAATTTTCTGATATCGAGGACGGAAATATCGGAAGTAATCTTTTTCTTTTCGGCCAAATTGCGGGCCAGCTTGCGGCAGATTTTGGCCAGATTCCGCTCCAGGTCACGAACTCCGGCTTCGCGGGTGTAACGCTTGATTATTTCCTTTAAGCCTGAGTCGGCCAGCCGGTAATTTCCGCCCAAACCGGTGGAGCGAAGCTGTTTGGGCCAGAGGAACCCCCGGGCAATATTCTGCTTTTCGTCCAAAGTGTAACCGGGGAAAGTAATCACTTCCAGCCGGTCGCGCAGAGCCGGGGGAATGGTATCCAAAAGATTTGCTGTCGTAATAAACATCACCTGGGACAGATCGAAGGGGACTTCCAAATAATGATCGGAAAACTCCCGGTTTTGTTCGGGATCGAGAGCCTCAAGCAGAGCCGCGGACGGATCTCCGCGGTAGTCGCTGGCCAATTTGTCAATTTCGTCCAGCATGAACACCGGGTTTTTGGTACCGGCATTTTTGATACCCTGGATAATCCGGCCCGGCATACTGCCGACGTAAGTCCGCCTGTGACCACGGATTTCGGCTTCGTCCCTGACGCCTCCTAAGGAAACCCGGACAAATTTGCGGCCTAAAGCCCTGGCGATCGAACGGCCGATTGAGGTCTTGCCGACTCCGGGAGGGCCGACAAAACAAAGAATAGTAGGGCCGGAATCAGCGGAGGCAACCGGCTGTTTGGCCTTGAGTTTCATAACCGCCAGATATTCCAGAATCCGCTCTTTGGCTTTTTTTAAACCAAAATGGTCGGCGTCCAAAACACTAGCCGCGGCGGCCAGAGAAACGTGATTGGACGAGACCCTGGCCCAGGGCATATCTACCAGCCAATCGACGTAGGTCCGAATATAGTTTGATTCCGGATTTTGGGGACTCATCTGCGCCAACCGGCTGAGCTCCTTTTCCGCTTTTTGCCGGACCGGGGCGGGCATTTTGGCCGCTTTTATCTTTTTTTTGAGCTGGGAAATGTCGTCGTCCCCGTCTTCGGTGTCGGCACCAAGTTTTTCCAACTCCTCCTGGATGGTTTTTTTGCGCTCGCGGAGGACCTGCTCGCGCATGCCTTTTTCAAACTTGGCGTGGGTTTTTGAAGAGATTGATTTTTCCAGCTCCAACACTTTTATTTCGTGTACCAGGTGGTTGAGAACTTTCTCCAGACGGGAGTCCACCGAAAAAGTTTCTAAAAGCTGCTGCTTGACCCCTGTCGCGACTTCGAGGGAATTGGCTACCTGATCGGCCAGCTCAGAAGCGGAAACCCCGGCCATCAAGCGCATAAAAACGGGGAATTCAACCGACTTACCCAGATTGAAAGCGTTTTTGAACTCGGTTACCACCTGGCGGGCAAGAGCCACCGACCGATCATTTTCCGCATCCGACTCGACGACCGGTTCAACCTGAGCCGTAAAATAAGGGTCGGAATTTATAAAGGGGCCGATTTTTACCCGGGTAACGCCGCGAACCAAAGCCAATATTTCCTGCCCGTAAGGAGCGACTTGTTCTACTACGCACAAAGTACCGAAGGAAAATAAATCCTGAGGAGAGGGCGTGGCGGTAGGAGTTTTTTGGGCGACAAAGACGATTTGCTTATCGGAGGAGACTGCGGCTTCGATAGCGGCATTGCTTTTGGGTCTGCCGAAAGTAAGATGGGCCTCAGTGTTGGGAAAGACAACGCCTTCACGCAAGGCAACCACGGGGTATGAACGGACGACAGGCACGGGAGAAGCTGAAGAGGAACGGGACAGGGAAAAAGCCATAACTTTAGCAGTCTAACACTCGGAGTGACAGCTGTCAATTACGAAAGTATTTATGCACCAGCAGACTGATCAGCAGGCCCAATAATAAACCGCCGCTGACATCAGCCCAGGTGTGAACCCCGATGCTCACCCGGGAGACGGCGACCAGGACAGCCAGGATAAACAAAAAGAGTCCCAGACGAAGCTGTCGAAAAATAACAAAAAAAGCCAGGGAAAAAGCCACCAGCGCATGGTTACTGGGAAAAGAGCCGTCCAGCAGGAAAGGGACAGGGGGAATTCGGCCTGTGGTGATAAAAGGCCGGGGAAGGTAATAGAAGTTTTTGATAACTAACCCAGTAACCCAGGCGAGGAATACGCTGACGAGGCTTCCCTGAGACAGTTTTTTTTGACCTGAAAACCAGAGAATTAGCGGACTGAGAAAAAGAATGAAGATAAGATACTGGGCTAGAAAAACTGTGATTGACACAGGCACAGGATTCGCGAGAATTAATTATGGATAACGACTCTGGTACCGGGGTTTTCAGCGGTGGCTGTAACCGTGGCTTTACCTTCAGGCAGGGGGGGATCCGTCCAATAAAATAATTTTTCTGCGATCGGAGTCGGGGCGTTGACACAACCGTGGCTCATGCGGTTGCCGAAGTTATTGTGCCAGTAAGTGCCGTGGATGCCGTAACTGCCGAAGAAAAACATGGCGTAAGGGACGTTGGGAAGATAATAATAACTTTTGGTAAGGCGGTTGCCGCCCTCCATTTTGGTCGACCGGATTTTGTACCAAATGCGGTATTCACCGACAGGAGTCCGGTTTCCCAATCCGCTGGAGATCAGGCTTTCGAGAAAAATCTGATCACCGTCGTGGGCAATCAGTTTTTGCCGACCTAAATCAACCTCGATCCAGCGGCTGTTATTGGCTCCCAAGACCTGATCCGCACCCGGTTCCGGGCGGTAAGCGACTGCTGAATCGTTGATTGCCTGAGGAGGAACCAGAGGATGGTTTTGCCAAATAGCCACAGTCTCGGAGGGGTCGACCAAACCGGAGGTAGTGACGGCGGAACAACCGACCGGAGTTTGAGAAACGACAAAAGCAGACAGGCTGAACTTGAGAATAAAGATGGCGGCCAAACCTCCGACAGTTACAGCCAGAAGAGATGCAGGCAGGCGCATATTAATAGATAAGTATCCGATATCCAATATTCAATATTCAATAGTCAATATTCAATTATTAAAAAAATCCCCAAAGGGGATTTATTAGTTGTTAGGTGTTAGGTGTTAGGTTAGCGGGTGACGGAAATGACTTCGGAAAGCTCGGCATCGGGGGCGTAGATGGTGATGCGGTTATTGGTGGCACTTTTGGAAACGGTATATCCGGTATCATAAGCGGTGGTGCAATCAGTCACGGGAGCGCCGTCGTTGGTTAAAGGATCAACCGGGAGGGCGGCTACATAATCGGTAACAGTATCAGTACAGATGTCCGCTTCAGTAGCCGGATCCGGGACAGCACTTCTCCTGATAGGCATGGGGGTAGCGGCGACATTGGTCATACCGGCAGGCAGAACACCGCGATTGTCGGCGGCGTATTGGTGAATAGCGTTGAGAATGGTGTTGACGTCACTGCGCCTCTTGGTATTGTTGCTCTGGGAAAACTGACGGGCGGGATTGATAGCAATCAGAACGATAGTGAGAAGAACAGCTAAAACTCCGATAACAACCAGAAGTTCGATAAGGGTAAAGCCGCGGCGAAGCTTGGGCATTAAATACATGTTAGAACCGGTCTGTTTGGTTTGTCAAGGGTTAACTTTTCCGGTAGTGAGAATGACGTCATATAAAGTATCCACGTTTTCGCGTACCGAAAGCGACGGAAAAACTTTTTGGACGACTGAGGTTAACAAAGCCTTGACTGCGGGCGGAAGGTCGGGGCGAAGCACCATATAAGAAGGCCCGGAATTGATTAGGGGAGCATTACCCGTACGAACTGTAGTGAATCCGGCAAGTTTCAGCTGAGCCTCCACAGAAGCGGCCAGACCGGCAACGCCACTACCGTTGAGGACTTGGACGGTAATTTGTCCCAAAGCTTGAGCCGACGGCGAAGCCGTGGGAGTAGGGGTTGCAGGAACGGGAGAAGGAACAGAGAGAACGGATGCTGCGGGCAGGGCTTTTTTGCGGGGTATGGCCTGCGGCCGGAACAGGGTGATATAAGCCATTACAGCTGAGAAAATGATAAAAGCTGAGGATATAATCGCCAGGGAAATCTTGTATTTTTGGATAAAAACCTGCTCTTTGCGATGCAAATCACCGGCATTGGTAAACGGGGTGGTAAAACTGTTGTCGGAGAGAAAATCAAGCTTTTTGTAAATGATCCTGCAAGTCTGGGCGGAAAATTCCGCCGGAGCGTTGATTGCTCCAAGTACAAAACCGGGAACCACGGAATGAAGCTGGAATCCCAGCCGGTCGAAAACCTGCTCAAAGATTTCATATATATCCCGGTTTATAACTACCAGCCGGTAACCGTCGGGGGTATGGAAAAGCTTGGAACTGACATTGGAAAAGGGGACGGAGTCGATAAATTTTTGCGTTTCTTCTTCCGCGGGGGGGGCAACTTTGGGAAAATCCTTGTGAAAGTAGATATGTTCAGCCAGAATTATAACCAGAGGTGAAGGTTTGATCTGAGTTTTTTGCATAAACTCGCCCAGTTTTGCGTCTAACTCATTTTTGTCTTTGATTTCCAAATCGGAGATCATTGTCGGGGTAAAGGGAAAAACCACAGGATCGGTCAGGGTGTGAGTGCACAAAAACAGGCGATCCCGAGCGATGTTGATAATAACGGGAAGAGGAGAGATTTTTTTCATATGGATTTCAGGGATACATCTCCTGCCAGGAGGAAACGGACAATATGCCTTCGGAATAACCGGCAATCACTCTGACCTGGCGGGAAAAACTGCCTTCCGTCCCGGTAACATTAATGGTAAAGGGGTCGGAACCGGTTACTTCAATTGTGGCCTGACCCTGCCCGACTGTCAATGTGCCGCCGGAATAAGCGGGGTTGCGCAATAAGTTGAGAAGGGCATTTTCCGCTCCGGATTCGGCAATTGTCAAAGTATGGGCGGCCATTTCCTGTCCCGTGGTAGTTTGGGAATTGGCAATGGCCAAAATCACGGCCGCGGTAGTGATTACCAGAGACATACTGACAAAAACCAAGAGAAAAACCAGGGTTTGTCCGCGCTTCATATGTTTTTTTTAACGTAAAGCATAAGTAGTTTGGAAATTGCGGATTTCGGGTTTTTGGGACAACGAAGAAGACCTACTGGTAAGGGTGAAACTGATACGCAGACTGGGTTTGCCGCCGACGTTGCCCAGCCGGGTGACGGAAAAGGCAGAGATAAGAGTATCCCAACCAGTAAGACCGGCGGTTCCTTCCGGAGCGGTCAGCTGCAGGACAGAGGTGGCTGCGGAATAAGTATAGTTGCCGTCCGGAAAGGAAAGAGTAAGTGCGGATGAGGATTCCCCGTCTGTCGCGGGAGCCACAACGGATACAGCCCGGTGAATATCGTACCCCAGGCGATTTAGAATAAACGACCCGTCCTGAACCACCGATGATACGGTCTGGGACTTGAGCTGGGCATCCAACATGGCAAAGAAAACCTGGCCTAAAACCAACAGAAATACAGCTAAAAGGCCCATATAGATAAGCATTTCAATAAGAGTGAAGGCCCGGGTCATGGTGAGTAATTGACTGATAAATCGTATAAAACCGGAGTCGAGCCCGAATCCTGGGTGGAAAAGTAGCCTTTATAACGCAAACAACGGGCGGGATTTTCGAAACCGTTACCGTCGTCGCTTAACGGCAAAGCTGCGGCGGCCGTATAAAATGTGGCGCTGGTACCGTCCGGGCCGACGTAGACATAATCGGCCCCAAGACAGGTGCCGCCAACGGTATCCGCCGCGGCAATCTGGAAATTGAGATCGGTTTGATTAGGAAGGGCCGTGGTAAAAGTGACCCGGTTAAATGCGGTCTGGTAGCCGGGATCGAAAATGCTGCTTTCAAAAGTCCCGGAGGAGGCGTACCGGCCGCCGGGACCGCCCTCGATGATTTTGAATTCCGAAGAAACGTCACCGGTAATAATATAAGAGTAGGCGTCCCCGTCGGTTTCCAGAACGGAAGCGATACCGTTGACACCCACATCCAGATTAAGGCCGCCGCAGCGGAGGGGGTGAGTTTCGTCAGTGATATCCAAGACCTGATACTCCTCTGCCCCGGTACCCACGATGATGGCTTTGTTGCCGGAAACAACGGAGAGATTCTTGGGATTCATACCGCCTGATTCGTAACTGCCAAGCGTGGGACGGGCTCCGGATTTGGATGAGATATCAAGAACAAAAAATTCCCGTTTGGAATCCGAAGCGCCGGTAACCAGGTAACCCCGGGTGCTCGAATCGTTGACAAAAATCCGTTTACCGTCCTGGCCGTTGACATCGGCATAACCTGTCTGGAATATGCTCCAGGGATTGGTAATATCGATGATCTGCATTTCAATCGGTGAGTTGGATATGGAAACGTAAGCATAATTGCCTTTGACAACCACGCTGGTCCCAAGTCCCAGTAAGAGATTGAATCCCAAAAGCGGGCGCGAGCCGGATTTGGAAGACAAATCAAATATATAAAGGAAATAGCCGGCAGTAACGTAACCGCGATTGCCGGAAACGAAAATGCTGGTGGCGTCGGCGGTGGCAAAAGGGGTATTGAAGAAACCTACCTCGGTGTAAGGGTTTGCGGAAAAATCAATGATAATTACCTCCTTGGAATTGGTATCGGTGGCTATATAACCGTAGTTAGCTTCACCGAAAACATCGTTGGTTTTGTAATTGCTGAAGGTACCTAATATTGCAGGCTGGGGAGGGTTGGTATCGGAGACACTTATATTGACAAACGATTCTCCGGAAGCATTGTTGCCGGTGCCGGCAAAAGCCCGGCCTGCAAAGGCGGTGACGGCGTTGGCGATACCGCTTTTGGGCAGGTCCAAAGAGGGCAAAGTCAACTCGGGATTGCACCAATCTCCGTAACCTCCCGCACCCAAAATAACTTCGCCTCCGGCAGTGTTTGTGACCGCGGTGCCGGTTAAGATGCCGGCCTCGAAATCTGCCTGGGTCGTCTGGGTATACAACAGGTTGTCCAAATAACGGGTGAGATAAGACTCTTCGGTCAGGCTGGACGGCAAGGGAGTAGACCAGGAAACGGAATGATTGATTTTTTTGGTGGAGGGATCCAGGTTGCCGCCAGTGGTGACGATAAGGCCTTCGGCATCACGATAAACGTCGGCAATAGCCAGAGAACGGGTAAAATCACCTAAAGTTTCTGCTCCGGCGGCCAGGTACCAGGTACCGGACTGGGGTACCAGGTGATATGTGCCGTTAACGGCAAAACCTGGCCAATTTCTTTCCCGGACTACCCGCAGGGCTTCGACATTTTCTCTTAACAGGCCGACAGCCGCCGCCCGCTGCTGGGTTTGCGGCTGGCCGGCCCGGGAGGCGACCAATCCGGTCAAAAGTGCGGGCAGGAGAATTGCCATCAGACCCATGACAAGTATTATTTCCACCAAAGATGCGCCTTTAAGAAGTTTCATGTATGGAGGTTTTAGATGATAATGAGGATGTAATTTAATTAATTGAAGTGATGACTCCGTAACGGTTTAAGTTAAATGTTTTGGAGATACCTTCTAAAGAATCGGCGAGGGTGAAAATATAACCTCCGGGTATAAAACCGACGATTTCCCCGCTGCCACTATTAAAAACCACCGTCAGGCCAGGTGAAGAAAATGTCTGGCTGGGTTCCAGACTGACCTCAAAATTGTCCGGGTCAGCCGGGGAATACACCGAACCCTTAAATAAAGTATAGCTTCCCGCAGAAAAGTAGATACCATAAGGGGACACAGCTCCTGAACCGGCGGTATCCCCGACCATGGCTTTGGCCTGCTGGCCCTTTAAGTCCGCCGTAATTTCGGCGGCTGCGGAATTGAGAGAGGTATGCTGACGGGAGGACAGGAGACTGACTCCGGTTAATGTCAGCAAAGCCGTTAACACTCCTAAGGTGATCACAATTTCAACAAGAGTGAAGCCGCGCATATATTACCGACCGCCGACCTGGCCGATGAGTCCGTAAATCGGGGCAATTATGGCCAACATCATTCCCCCAACGCAGATACCCACAATTACCAACATAACCGGCTCAAGAATGGCAGTAAAAGCCTTGAGAATATTGGAAACCTGATAATCCAGGTATTCGGATATGTCTTTCATAGCCTTATCCAGAGTACCGCTTTTTTCACCCGATTCGATTAATTTGACCAGGATGGAAGGAAAATATCCTCCGGCCAAACGAAAGCCTTCGGAGAGGCGCTTGCCGGACATAACCAACTCGCGGCTATGGGCAATGATCCGGGAAGTTTTGGACTTGAATACGACGTCGCGGGTCAATTCCAGGGCAGTGATAATGGGCAAACCGGAAGATAAAAGCAGATACATACTCCGGGAAAAACGGGTAAGATCGACCATTTTAATCAACCCTGAGACCAAGGGAAGGGAGAAAAAAACTTCCAGGACCAACTGTCTTTTGCGACGGAAAAAAATAATAAACAAGAGAATCCCCGCGACACTGCCGATGATCAAAGCCCAGGTCTGACGGATCAGAATGTCGGACATAAATACCATAATCCGGGTCGGGAGAGGCAACTCAACGCGGAGGCGGCTGAAGACCATGGAGATCTTGGGGACAACAAAAATGAGGATGACAAAAAGGACAAGCGCAAACACGATCATGATAATCACGGGGTATAAAAGGGCAAATTTGATTTTGTCGATAAACTCCATCTCTTCCCGGATATGATTTCTTAAGTCCACTAAAGTGACTTCGAGAGTACCGGCCTCCTCTGATGCTTTGATCAAATTGACGGTGACTTTGTCAAAACTGCGGGGAAAATGCGCCAGCGAGGCGGACACCCGCTTGCCCTGCATCAGGTCATTTTTGATAGTTTCGAGGATTTTTTTAACGTTGCCTTTGGAATCCTCCATCATGGAGTTGACAGCGTCGAGAATGGGAATACCGGCCCCCAACATTGTAGACAAATTGCTGATCAGTTCGATTTTTTCATTACCTGACAAAGAAACGGGGGAGATGTGTTGTGTATCCATGTAGTATCAGGATAGGAATTCAGCTTTGGTAACCCGAAGGACTTCCTCCACTGTAGTCACACCGTGTTTTATCTTGTCCAAACCATCTTCCAGCATGGTCTTCATACCCTGCTGACGGGCGGTCCCGGCGATGACATCAGAATCACTTTTTTGGGTAATCAGCTTTCTAATATTGTTATTCACTTCCAATACTTCAAATAAGCCCACCCGACCGGCATAGCCGGTAAAGCGGCAGGCTTTACAACCGCGGCCGGTGTATATAGTGAGAGTCTTGGCAGAACCAATAATTTGCCTGACTTCCGCTTCGGGAAAATTTTTGACCAGCTCGACCAGAGTTATGGAGTGACTTTGCTTACACTGATTACAGATCCGGCGGACCAGGCGCTGGGCAATAATGACGGAAACGGTAGAAGCTACCAGAAAAGGCTCGACTTTCATATCCGAAAGCCGGGGAATAGCTGTGGCGGCATCGTTGGTGTGCAGGGTAGAAAGGACCAAGTGACCAGTGAGAGCGGCGTTGACCGCGATACCGGCAGTGTCCGCATCCCTGATCTCACCTACAAAAATGATGTTTGGATCCTGGCGCAGAATAGAACGCAATCCGGTGGCAAAAGTGAGGTTGGCTTTGGGGTTGACCTGGATTTGGTTCGCACCCTTGATCTGATACTCGACCGGATCCTCCACAGTGGTAATGTTTTTCTCGCGGGTGTTGAGAATTTTCAGGACGGAATAGATGGATGTGGTCTTGCCGGAACCGGTGGGGCCGGTGGAAAGAATCATGCCGTAGGATTTGGAATAGGCAGCAGCTACTTTTTTGAGATCCGCCTCGTTCATACCCAGGTCGGCGAAGGACAGTTCCCGCGTCCGGGTGGACAAGAGGCGTAAAACCGCTTTTTCCCCTGCGACGACGGGGATAATAGAAACCCGGATATCAATAGTCTCTTCCTCCAGGGCAACCCGCATTTTGCCGTCCTGGGGAGCCAGATGCTCGTCGGTGCGCAGATTGGAAAGAACTTTGATCCGGGTGACAATCCGGTCATGAAGGAATTTGGGAACATGCAAAGCGTCCTGCAGGAGACCGTCGATTCTGAACCGGGCCAGGCTGTCATTTTCTCCCGGTTCGATATGGATATCCGAAGCTCTGGCCTGGTAAGCGGTGTCAATCAACAGGTCAACTATTTTGGCTACCGGAGGGTCTTCGAGCAGAGTTTTGGGACTCCAGACCTCTTCTTTGAGGAGGCTGTCGACTGTTTTTTGCAAATCTTTTTCATAAGCTCTAAGGACGGTGACGACATCCAGAGCCGTGGCGTAATGGGGAATTACCTTGGTCCGGGTCTTTTTGGCCAGAAACCCGAGAATTTCTTTTTGGGTAGGATCATAAGCGGCTATCTTGAGACCGGCAGAGTCGCGGGCAAAGGCAATTATTTTGAATTTTCTGGCCATCCGCTCGGGAATCAGGTAAAAAACCGATTCCGGGATGGTGAGTTTAGCTAGGTTTATAAAGGGGACCTGATAGTATTTTGCGATAAGTGTTCCAAGCTGTTCATCAGTTACCATGCCCTTTTCGACAAGTGTGTCTTCGAGTGGACGGGCGGTAGTAACAGCCTGGGAGACGGCTTCTTCCATGAGTTTGGAGGTAACCAGCCGACTTTTCAATACCAGATTTTTCAGCTTGTCATCGGGCAGGGACATCCACTCCATTGTATACCAAAATGGAGTATTTGATCATTTGGTCATTACACCCATCTCTTAACTCGAGCCTTCGGCTCGCGTCTTACGCCGTAAGAGAGGGGAATATCACACCTTTAAGGTGTGAAGGCTATCCGGTAAGCTAGCGGAGAAGGAGAAGATAGGATAAGAGACAACAAGCAGAGATACCTACTAAACCCAGGCCTATTTCTAAAGCGTCGGGGCGGACTTTGGCCGGGTAGAGGTATTCGGCGGTATGAAAAATCTGTTTATCTCGAAGGCGTTGTCGCAAATATCCCCGAATGCTGTAGACGATGGTTTCCGGACCGGTATACGGCATGGCCGGATTGTATCACAAACCATCACACACCCGGTGTGTGATGGTTTCCGGCGTGTGAAGGCTGGTATTAAAGTTTTAGGAGGACTTTGATGGCTGACAATAAATTTCTCCTCGTCCGAGCGCCGTGGGCGGCAGCCCAACCTCTCATTCTCTCTGAAGAAGCACCATAGACCATTGGCTGCATCATAGCTAATAATCCGACTCCTGAGGATACTTTCCCTTCCATCTCCAACTTTGTCACATTCCTGGGTTCCATTAAACAGGCGTCGGGGTTTTGACTCCGGCAAGCTGTAATACCCTTAACACAAGCATGCGCCTGCTTACCAATACCGCCTTTCTGGCCTAATACTGCTGTCTCCAAATCGCCGCAAACTTCCGGCATGGGGCACTCCTGGGGAACCGGATAGGAGGATACTTCTCTTGCCACAACCTTATTTTACTATTTTTTTGGCAAGACTACAGGTTAATGAACGTATCACACCTTTAAGGTGTGAAGGCTAGAAGGGTCTGGAGGTAGTTGCCGGCCAGGATACCGAAAGCAACCACAACTCCGCCTAATACCAGCATCCGCAGACTGTTTTTGAACAGTGAAGTGCCGGAAATATAAGCATTCAGATAACCCAGCAGGAATAAGGCTGCAAGTGAGAAACTGACAGAAAGAGACAAAGCGATAGACCTGGGAAAGAAAATATAGGGGAAAAGCGGGATGAAGCCCGACCCCAGATAGGAAAAAAACATGATCACAGCGCCGGGGAGAGAATTTTTTGAGGCTATGTCGTGATGTAATTGATATTGGCCAACGGATTGGTCGGAGAGAAAACTACCGATACCCATAGACAGAGCCTCAATGAATATTAAAATCAGGCCGGTGGTAATAATGGCCGGAGTGCTCATTTGAGCCGAGGCAACACCGGTTAAAAGGCCGACCGACGAGGAGAGACTGTCCTCAACCCCGAATGTAAAATTGCGGACCAAGGAGGCGGATCGGGAGTCTTTCAGACGGAACATGATACAAGTGTACACCCATTTTACTGGAATTTGCCTTAATGGCTTGATGCCGAAATGGGTGTATATCCAGCGTACCGGTTTTGCAAACCTGAGTACGCTGACTATAGCATTTTGGGCGACAATTTCAGCTGGTTTTCAGGTGCGAGAGTATAATCTGGGGCGATATGAGAATACTGATCGTCGAGGATGAGCACCGGATAGCCAATTCGATTAAAAAAGGCCTGGAGCAGGAACATTTTGCCGTGGACGTGGCTTATTCAGGAAGTGATGGCTGGGACCTGGCGGAGGGCGAAGAATATGACCTGATTATTCTGGATCTGATGCTGCCGGGAATGGATGGCCTGGAAATCTGCCGCAAGTTGCGCCGGGCAGGTATTAATACTCCGGTATTGATGCTGACAGCCAAAGGCCAGGTCCAGGACAGAGTAACAGGGCTGGACACCGGAGCGGATGACTATGTGACCAAACCGTTTGCTTTTGAGGAACTTCTAGCCCGGGTGAGAGCATTGACGCGGCGGCCGAAAGTAACTCTGGACCCGGTATTAACAACTGACGATTTATCGCTGGATACGAAATCTTATGAGGTCAAGAGGGGAATTCATTTAATTAAACTGACAGCCAAAGAGTTCTCCCTGCTGGAATATCTCCTGCGAAATAGCGGCAATATCCTGACTAAAGAGCAGATTATCAGCCACGTGTGGAATTATGATGCAGATATCCTGCCGAATACGGTGGAAGTAAATATCCGAAATTTGAGAAATAAGATCGACCGGCCGTTTAAGGGTAAAAAAGCGTTAATTGCCACGGTCAGGGGTTTTGGCTACAAAGTGGGTTAATATGTTCAGATCGGCCCGGATCAAACTGACTGTCTGGTACCTGCTGATTATCATGCTGGTGAGCCTGATGTTCAGCGCAGTAATATATAGACTGCTATCTCTGGAAATTGCCAGGTTTGAGTACGCGCAGAGAATTCGCATCGAGAGACGATTTGGAGGAATGACGATGCATATTCCGGAAACAACTGAGCTGGTAGAGGAGACGCGGAGACGGATACTGACCATGTTGGCAATCATCAACGGAGGAATTCTGGTGGTTGCAGGAGCTTTCGGTTATCTACTGGCGGGACAGACACTTCAACCAATTAAAGTAATGGTGGACGAACAAAATCGGTTTGTGACTGATGCTTCCCACGAGTTGCGCACACCACTGACCGCTCTTAAAAGCGCCATGGAGGTACACTTACGGGACAGGCGGCTGACGCTAGTTCAGGCAAAAACCCTAATCGCCGGCAATATCAAGGACGTGAACAGGCTACAGGCACTGGCGGATGCTTTGCTGCAGCTAGCCCGGTATCAAAAAGCCAACGGACAAACGGTAAAAGAGAGACTTCAGGGTGAAGAAATAGTGAAAGAGGCTGTGAAAAAAATAGAACCGCTGGCGCACAAAAAACAAATAGGAATTAAAACCGAGACGACGGGCTTTTCGATCTGGGGCGATAAATACGGACTGACAGAGCTACTGATTATTTTATTGGATAATGCGGTCAAATATAGCCCGGCTAAAAGCACGGTGACAGTCCGGGGCAATAAAACCGACGGGTGGGTGACGATTTCGGTCACCGACTCCGGAACCGGTATTGATAAAGAAGACCAGCCACATATTTGGGACCGGTTTTACCGGGCAGAAAGAGCCAGATCGGACAGTGAATCCGGAGGTTATGGTCTGGGCCTGGCAATTGCCAAAAAAATTGTGGAGGCAAACCGGGGAATGATTTCATTTACCAGCAGAGAAGGCCGGGGAACTACATTTACCGTCCGGCTGCCTGCTGCCCCTTAAATAATTAAGCCTTGCAACTTATGCCACAAATAAAAAGGGTGTTTGAGGGTTTTTTTAAAAAATCGCTGCTTTTTAGGATTACAACCCTACTATTGGCTGCCGGGATGGTCTGGCTGGTTTATACCAATACTATCGGTAAAAAGTCATCCATGCCCCAATTTCAGACTGCCAAGGTCGAAAAGGGTACCATAGTCTCGACTGTTTCCGCATCGGGTCAGGTGTTGACCACGAATATTTTATCCATAACTACAGAGGCGTCCGGGGTGGTCAAGAAAGTATATGTCAAGGACGCAGACAGGGTCTTTGCCGGGCAAAAGCTGGCCGAAGTAACTCTGGATACGGCGGGACTGGAAAAAAACGCACAGGCATTTGCCTCACTGGTCAGCGCCCAAAACGGAGTAAACTCGGCCAGGAATAGTTACAGATCGGCTGTGGCAACTGCTGAGAAAGTATTGGACGAAGTCAAAGGGCATGACAAGGATGAGACATTTACCCAGAAGGAGTCCCGTACCAAAGCGGAAGTAGCCCGGGATAACGCTTACGACGGCATGAAATCCGCCGAAGCAAATTTGGCTGCCGCAAGTCTGAGTTACCGATCAACGACCCCGATAATTACCGCGCCTTTCTCGGGAGTAATCGGAAGTATCAATTTGGTCGAGGGGATGGTTCTGGAAAGCGCTGCTTCCACTACCAGCATTAATTCCCAAAGAGTGGCGGTCATAAAAGGAGATTCGCTACCCGTTATTTCCGTGGGGTTAAGCGAGGTCGATGTGCCGAAGGTCAAAGTCGGACAAAAAGTGACTGTGACACTGGATTCCCTGGCCGACAAAACCTTTACCGGAGTTGTGGCAACCGTGGACAGAGTCGGGGCAACCATCAGCAATGTGACCAGCTACACCGCAAAAATAAAACTGGATCCCGCTTCCGGGGAAATCCTGCCAAATATGGCGGCGACGGCAAATGTGATTCTGGATACAAAAACGGAGGTGTTGATTGCTCCCGCGAGTGCAATTTCAACCCGCGACGGGATAAGTATTGCCAGAGTACTGAAGAATGGAAAAGAAGAGGAAATCCAAGTCGAGGCAGGACTTGTCAGTGATACAGGGGTCGAAATTATATCAGGTTTGGCTGAGGGGGAAACAGTAATTACCGGCACAATTTCCGCTGCAAGATCCTCCGGAACCCAAACCCGGTCCATATTCAGCGGAGGCTTTGGGATAGGAGGGGGATCCAGGTAATGATTCAAATATCGGGGGTGAGTAAAATTTACAAAATAGGCGATGTTGAGACTGTAGCCCTGGATAATGTTTCTTTTGAAATCAAAGCCGGGGAGTTTGTGGCTGTAATGGGGCCTTCGGGAAGCGGAAAATCAACCCTCATGCATATCCTGGGAGCGCTGGATAGACCGACGTCGGGGAAATATATCCTGGACGGGGAGGAAGTCGAAAATCTGGGCGATGACGAGCTGGCAGAAATAAGAAACAAAAAAATAGGCTTTATTTTTCAAAGCTTTAATCTTCTTCCCCGGACTTCGGCAGTAAAGAATGTGACCATCCCCATGATGTATGCAGGGGTTGACAGAGATAAGAGATTTGGGACGGCGGTAAAGTATCTGAAAATGGTGGGCTTGGAAGACAGGATGGAACACACCCCGGCACAACTTTCCGGAGGCCAGCAACAAAGAGTGGCTATTGCCCGAAGTCTGGTTATGGATCCGGCAATAATACTGGCAGATGAACCGACCGGGAATATTGCCAGCGTTCAGGCAGAAGAGATAATGGCGATTTTCCGAAAATTAAACGACGAAGGGCGGACAATAATCATGATTACCCATGAGGCAGATATCGCCGAACATGCAAAAAGAATAATCCATATCAGGGACGGGAGAATAAGAATATGAATTTGGGGGAAATCATACTGGAGTCGCTGCAAACTCTGAAGGTAAATAAACTCAGGACCGGTTTGGCAGTTTTGGGCATCGTGATCGGCATAGGAAGTGTCATTACTCTGATTTCTCTGGGTACCGGTTCACAAAAAGCTGTGGAAAGCCAGATCCAGTCTCTGGGGAGTAATTTATTAACCGTCAGACCAGGATTTGTAACCAGCGGCAGAATAAGAGGGGCTGCGGGAGGCGGAACGACTTTGACTTTGGCCGACGCCGAGGCAATTGCCAGTTCCCCCAAAGTAACTAACGTTTCCCGGGTTTCCCCGGAGGTGGAAAGAAGAAGCCAAGTGACAACCGCGAAGGCAAATACGAATACCCAAGTCTACGGAGTAACTCCGACCTACTCCGAAGTCCACAAGGTCGAAATACAAGTAGGATCTTTTATCACCCAAAGGGATACGGATTCGATGACCAAGGCGGCTGTTTTGGGACCGCAGGTAGTCAGTGACCTGTTTGGAGAAGGAGCTGTACCCGTAGGTCAGACTATCCGGATAGAAGGACAAAGTTTCAGAATAATCGGGGTAACTGTAAGTCGGGGAGGTACGGGTTTTCAGAATCGGGACGATGTGGTCTATATTCCCCTAACCACAGCGCAAAAAATATTGTACGGGATAGATTACCTCTCCTCGATTGC
>MEXE01000038.1:0-6764 GCA_001775555.1 Candidatus Amesbacteria bacterium RBG_19FT_COMBO_48_16
GAGGGTAACGAAGAGATCAATCGTTCCAAAAATCACACTCTGCCCCGTTTAATTGAACTCAAAGACATAAAAGGCGACCTGCAAATACACAGTAACATTGACGTTCAACCCAGCCACGATTTAGGTGAAAGCTCCATCTCCGACCTGGTCCGGGTGGCCTCAATTCTTGGTTACGAGTACATAGGACTTACCGAACATAATCCCAGTCTCTCCGGACACACCCCCTCTCAAATAAGGGATCTGATTATCCGTAAATCCGATCAAATACATCGTTTTAATGATGAAAAGAGTCATGAAAATAATATACTTTATGTGTTCAATGGCTTAGAAATAGATATTTTACCGGATGGACGGAGGGCTTTACCCGACAATTGCCTGGAACTTCTTGATTATGCCTGTATTAGTATCCATTCCAGTTTCCGGCTTTCACGAAAAGCGATGACCGACCGGGTTTTATCAGCCTTCGATCACCCCAAAATTCGTTTTCTCGCCCATCCTACGGGTCGTCTTTTGGGTCAGCGCGAGGGTGTCGAGTTGGATTGGGACCGGATTTTTGACTTCTGTGCCAGACAAGACAAGTGGCTGGAGATTGACGCCTGGCCGGATCGTCTGGATCTGCCGGATGTTTTAGTCAGGGAAGCTATAACTGCCAAAATTAAGTTGGTCATTGATACTGACAGCCACGCCGCAAGCCACTTGTCCTATATGCGTTATGGGGTATCTGTCGCCCGCCGTGGTTGGGCAGAGGCTCCTGATATTGTTAATACCTTTTCCTTGACAAAAATGAGACAATTACTCCAAAGGGGGTGATAATAGATGCAATTCACATTCTTGTTAGGTTTATTAGCCGTCGGTCTGCTGGTGTATGTCATCGGAGTTTACAATGCTCTGGCTTCAATGCGCACGCGCATTGGCGCTTCCATTCAGGAAATTGGCAATCAGCTCAAGCGCCAGGTAGAATTGATTCCCAATCTTGAAGAGTCGGCCAAAGCCTATCTCAAGCACGAAAAAGATATTTTCAAACTGTTGGCCGATGCCCGGAAAACTGTCACTGCCGCTGTCAAGTCAGGCAAATTGGATCAGTTGGCCAGTGCCGGCGAAAAAATTTCCCAGCTTTTGCCTCAAATTCAGGTCATAGTTGAAAGCAATCCTCAGATCAAAGGGGCAGATATCATTGCCCGTCTCATGGACGAGTTGCGGGACACTTCGGACAAGGTTATGTATGCCAGGCGGACGCTTATCGACCTCACGGCCGATTATAATATCAAGCTGGTAACTTTTCCCAGTAATCTGGTGGCCAACTCTTTCGGCTTCAAACCCGAAAAAGGCTTGGAAACACCTGCTTCCGGAGCCCATTTATCGGTAACCGCTGACGAAACCAAAACTCCCAAGGTATCACTCTAGAAAGCCGTTCCCCTCCCTTAGATTAAGGGAGGGGTTAGGGGAGAGTTAAAGGGGGATTTACATCTATGCTCAACGTTTTCGAATCAGTTTCCGCCAACAAGCGCAAAAGTGCGCTGGTAATATTTGTGTTCATAATTTTCACGCTGGTAGCATCTGTTTTCATATCCAGGGGTTTAGCTGCGTATTACGGTTACCAATCTTCCGGTTTGGAACTAACCGGGATAGCTTTAGTAATTTCCGGTCTGGTGAGTTTAAGCTCCTATTATTATAGCGACCGGATTATCCTCGCTCTTTCGGGAGCTCGTCCTGCCGACAAAAAAAGGGATTTTCAATTCTTTACCGTAGCCGAGAATTTAAGTCTTGCCGCCGGTGTCCCGTTTCCCCGGCTGTACGTGATTGACGATTCAGCCATGAACGCTTTTGCTACCGGTCGTGACCCCGCCCATGCAGTTATTTGTGCCACGTCAGGCTTGCTGTCCCGCCTGGACCGGACCGAGCTGGAAGGTGTAATCGGGCATGAAATGTCCCACGTAGTCAATTTCGACATCCGTCTCATGTCAATAGTTACCGTATTGGTGGGATTGATTACACTTCTTGGAGACTGGCTTCTGCGTGCTTCCTGGTACGGTGGCCGCAGGAGTGACAGGGAAGATAGGGGATCAGGGGTCATATTTCTGGCGCTGGGTATAATATTTGCCCTATTATCGCCCATTATTGCCAGACTTATCCAGTTGGCTATTTCCCGGAGTCGTGAGTATTTAGCCGATGCTTCTTCCGTCAAACTTACCCGTCAGCCCAGTGGTCTTATCTCCGCTCTCAAAAAACTTAGTACCGATCGTGAACCGCTGGAAGCAGCCAACAAAGCCACCGCTCATCTCTATATCGTTAACCCTCTCAAAAACCGCCATGACGCCATTGGCTGGTTTGCCGGGCTCTTTAATACCCATCCTCCTCTGGCCGATCGCATTACCCAACTGGAAAAAATGTCCTGACATAACATACTACAGGGTTACATCATCAGCCAACTCCCAACTTCACTTAACAACAGCCTATATTATTTAACTCTGTTGTCTTGTAATATACTTCCTTTCTAATATGACGCTCTTTTGGAACACTTTTTCCAACACCACCAGTCTTAATATCCCGTTTATATCAAATCACTTTCAAATCCCGCTGTCTTTCTCCGTTTTTACCAGCGTTAGTCGCCAATAGTAAGACTTTAAGCCGGGAGAGAAGGCATTTTCCATCTTTTAAGCAATATTTTACCAAAAACTGAAATTCATCTTAGGAAATTAATTAAACAGCCTTAATATTAGTTAATAATGCCGATAATTAGTCATATAATATTATTTTAGGGAGTTTTAGCACTTTTCAAAAAAGACTGATAAAAAGAGTCTTTTCTATCCGTTTCGATAGAATTTAACGGCTTTTTCTTTGTTTGACACTCTACCTTTACCGTCAGAGTTTGATAAATTTAGAATCCGGCGGATATTCGGGCAGTTAATAGCGTAATTTAAGAGCGTTTTTACCCGCTGGTATGACCTGTAACCAATTACGGGTATTTCGCAAAAGGTTTTTACATGATATACCCACAGGAAAGAAGGTAAACCTACCCGAATTATAAGCTATCCTATATTATCTATAGGCTTTTTGCATAATCAGATTATTTAGGTATATACTTCGCTTTATGGATGTCAGCCGCGTAGCCGTTTTGGCCAATATACCCATCTCCGGGCAGGAAGAGTCAAAATTTAGCCAGCAATTCGCCGAGACTTTAACCACGGTCGAATTAATTAACGAGCTTAATACGAAAAATGTTATCCCTACTTCTCAGGTAACCGGTTTTACCAATCACATGCGTCCGGATAGGATCGATAAGTCACGGATTCTCACTCAAGTTGAGGCCTTATCAAATGCTTCTCACACTTACCAGGGTTATTTTGTTGTCCCGGCTATCTTCGAATGAAGCAGAGTCTCAACAGCCTTACCATAACCCAGGCACAAACAGGTTTAAGATCCAAGCAGTTTTCTCCCGTTGAGCTGGTTCAGTCTTGCCTCGACCGTATTCAGGCTTTTGATACAAAAATCCATGCCTTTCTTACCCTCAACGCTGACGCTATCAAGCAGTCTCAAAAGGCAGATGTTTCTCAGTCATTAGGTGGTATACCCATTGTAGTAAAGGATAATTTTCTTACTCACGGCCTCCGAACAACGGCTTCTTCCAAAGTATTGGACAATTATATACCTCAATATGACGCCACAGTTGTAAAAAAACTGAAAAAAGCCGGAGCCATCATTATTGGTAAAACCAATATGGATGCTTGGGCTCATGGTTCTTCTACCGAGACCTCAGATTATGGACCTACTTTAAATCCCTGGAATACGGATTTCCTCCCCGGGGGGTCTTCAGGAGGTTCGGCTGCGGCAGTAGCTGCTGATTTTTGTATTGCAGGAATTGGCAGTGAAACAGCTGGGTCTATCCGCCAGCCCGCCGCCTGGTGCGGGGTCACCGGTTTCAAGCCGACGTATGGACGGGTTAGTCGTTACGGAGTAATTGCCATGGCATCATCTACCGATTCCCCCGGCCCTATAACCAAAAATGTAACCGACTCCGCATTTCTCTCTCAAGTTATTGCCGGAAACGATCCGTTCGATGCGACAACGTCTCCCATCCCGGTTCCGAATTATTACCAAAATTCTAAATTGAAATTTAAAAAATTTAAAATTGGTCTTCCTCGTGAATATATGCAGGTTATGCAACCAGCCGCCCTCCCTCTTATTACCACAGCAGTAAATCAATTGGAAAGTCTGGGTCATGTTGTTGAGGAAATTTCTCTGATCCACCCCAAATATTCTATCGGTGTATACACCTTAGTCCAAAGAAGTGAAGTCTCTTCAAACCTGGCCCGTTATGATGGCATCCGATATGGCTATGGTCGATCTGCTTTTTCTGCCGAAGCGAAAAGGAGAATAATGTTGGGAACTTATGCCCTTTCTTCCGGTTATTATGACAAATACTATCAGAAGGCCCAAAAAGTTCGTTCTCTCATAATTCAGGATTTTTCTGCGGCTTTTTCTCAGGTTGATTTAATAATCGATCCTCCGTCGCCGGGTCCGGCTTTACCTGTTGGGGCTACAGTAGACCAGGCTATGTTCGGTGAAATGCAGGACATTCTTGTCGAACCCAGCAGTATTGCGGGTTTGACGGGAATCAGTGTTCCATGTGGTTTCATCGGTGGTCTTCCGCTTGGATTCGGTCTTATTGGCCCCCAGTTTGCCGAAAGCCGGGTTTTTCAAGTGGCGCACCAATATCAACAAGTCACTCAATGGCATGAACAAAAACCAACCCTTTAGCCGGCTTCTTCTTCAGCCTAATTTCAAAAAACTCTGGGTCTCCCAGTTGCTCTCCCAGTTGACCATAAATCTGGTCAATTTTTCTATACTTACCCATATTTACGGCCGTACGGGATCTACCATAGCCGTTTCCCTGCTCTGGATATCATATTCACTGCCGGCGTTACTTATTGCTCCCTTTGCCGCAGGATTAGTAGACCGTTTCAGCCTTCGCCGTCTGATGGTTATTACCAATCTCCTTCAGGCCGCAACGGTCGCCTCGTATTTATTGGTCGGCAATAACATCTTTCTTTTATATTCACTGGTTTTTCTCTATTCCAGCCTGGATCAGCTGTATCTCCCCTCCCAGCAGGCCAGTATCCCCTGGCTGGTTCCCAAAGCACTTTTTTCCGCGGCCAACGGTATTTTTTTTCTTACCCAGCAGGCCTCATTTTTGGTAGGTTTCGGCCTTGGCGGTGTATTTTTGTCGCTTCTGAGCCGAAATGTCACCATCATGCTCTCCTCACTATTTCTGGCTTTTGCCGCTTTTTCCGTTTCACTTTTACCCCGGGACAAAATTCATATCAAGTCTGTTATCAGTTTTGACAAGTTTTTCCAGGATTTCCGCCAGGGTTATCTTTTTGTCAATTCCCATCCCCAGGTCAGGCTTCCCCTGGCCCTGATCGTGTTTTTCCAGGTTTTTACCGTCACTCTATCGATCCTTCTTCCTTCCTACACTCACCGCATTCTGGGATTGGATTTGAGCCGGTCTGGTGTCATTCTGATTATTCCTGGTGCGTTAGGTGCCCTAATGTTTACCTATATTCTCCCCCGTCTTCTCAAACGCTATCGCAAGAAGGTTATTATTCAGTCCGGGTTCGTGGCCGCGTCTGCTTCATTGATTATGCTCTCCCTTTTGGGTAGGATTACTTTCGTTTACCGCATCTGGATTTCGATAGCCGTCGTCGTTGGCTTGGGTATAGCTTTGGCTTCGGTAGTCATTCCCAGCCAGACTCTGTTGCAGGAAAAGGCTCCCGAAGCACTGCGCGGTCGAGTTTACTCTGTATTAGGATTTTTAATGACTCTTTCTACTACCATTCCTTTAATCATCGCGGCCTCATTAGCCGACCTGCTTGGTGTTAGCACCATCATAGGTCTCATGGCAGTGCTATTATTTGCTGGATTTATTTTTATCAAAAATAGGGGAGACTATGTCCTGGCAAACGGTT
This sequence comes from Candidatus Amesbacteria bacterium RBG_19FT_COMBO_48_16, assembly GCA_001775555.1. Taxonomy (GTDB): domain Bacteria; phylum Patescibacteriota; class Microgenomatia; order CAZETR01; family Amesbacteraceae; genus UBA12042. The sequence continues at coordinate 5,967 of MEXE01000038.1, forward strand.
CTTGGCTTTGAAGTCCATATCGAACTGGGTACAGCCTCAAAGATGTTTTGCGGCTGTCCGGGAGACCACTTTGGTAAATCCCCCAATACCCAGACTTGCCCCGTTTGCCTGGGTCTTCCCGGAGCCCTGCCGGTTCCCAACGCCAAAGCCATAGAATGGTGTATCAAATTAGGCTTGAGCCTAAATTGTCAGGTCAACCTTACTTCCAAGTTTGACCGTAAGAACTATTTTTATCCCGACCTGCCCAAAGGTTATCAGATCAGCCAATACGATCAGCCCTTTTGCCATTCAGGTTTCCTGAGTCTATCTTCCGGTAAAACCATCCGCATCACCCGTGTCCATTTAGAGGAGGACACAGGCAAACTTCAGCACGCCACAGCCAACGGGGAAAAAGTCACTCTTATTGACTTTAATCGTAGTGGAGTCCCCTTAGTCGAGGTTGTCACTGAGCCGGATTTCTCAGATTCCAGTCAGAGCGATGAATTCTTAAAAGAGATTCAGCAAATTGTCCGTGTATTGGGAATTTCTTCTGCGGATATGGAAAAGGGGTCTATGCGGCTGGAAGCCAATATTTCTGTCAAACCCTCAGAACAATCGGATCTGCCCGGTTACAAAGTCGAGATCAAAAATGTCAATTCTTTCCGTTTTATCAAAAAGGCGGTAGATTTCGAAGTTGCCCGCCAGATTAATATTTTGCAGTCCGGCCAAACCCCAAGCCAGGAAACACGTGGATATTCCGAAAGATTGGGTGAAACCTACTCCCAGCGTACCAAGGAAGAAGCTCACGATTATCGCTAC
>MEXE01000038.1:6787-7036 GCA_001775555.1 Candidatus Amesbacteria bacterium RBG_19FT_COMBO_48_16
TCTGGTGTTTACTCAAAAACAAATTGATAACTGGAAATCAGAATTGCCTCCTCTGCCTGGTCAACTTCGCAATGTATTGATCAATAAATATGCTCTATCTCCTGCTAACGCCGCCATAATTAGCGCAAATAAAGATATGCATACAATATATACTCAGGCAGTTGGTAAATCTGATATTTCCCCAAAAATCCTGGCTGATTTTCTCATCAACAAGCGTTATGGGGAATTACTGCCGGCTACGCCATCACA
>MEXE01000039.1 GCA_001775555.1 Candidatus Amesbacteria bacterium RBG_19FT_COMBO_48_16
TGAATGTGGATACCGTTGATAAATATACCCCGGACGGGAATGATTTCCTGGATACGATTGAGGCTGCCGAAGTGGATGAAAAAGCGGGTGAACAGGAAGGTAAGTAAAAAAGTAAAGAAAATAATAAAAGGAATCTCTTCCAGTTTGGAGAAGATGAGCTTTTTGATGACCCGGCCGATGATTGTTTTTTTGATGTGGTTTACTGGCCTGGAATCGGAGATTTTATTAAACATGTCTTACGTGGTTGAATTTATGCTAGAAAGGCCTTTTAAAATGATTTTACGGGTAATGGACAATTGGTTTGACTTTTTGTCGCGCAAAAGAGATGAAGTGTTGGGGTGAGGATGGATAAGTTGATCCAGAAATGCAGAAAGTTGTATGAGAAACCGGCGGCGTCTGATTAAAAACTCGTTTTTAGACCAATCAAGATAATAATTATTGGTGGTTCTGCGCAATTGCCAGAAACTGAAGTACCAAGAAAACAACAGAAATAATTTGTATGGAATGTTTTTGACTCCTCCGTTGTGTTTAACAGCGTTGGCGATTCTGGAGAATGACCACATTTCTAAGGCATCAAGGTCTTTGAGAATCCGGGCTTCGAGTGTGCGCTTGGGCAGGATTTGAACGGCGGAGTGTTTGCGGATAGCGTAATTGATTTTTTTAACCTGGACTTTTGGCAGAGGATGAATTTTGGCGTAACGGGAAAATAGCCTCATGGCGGCGAGACCTTCAGCAAGATTATGGAAAATAATCGCCCGCTTGTGACGGGGGTTCTTACCGGATTTCCAGACATCATGCCAGCAGATGGCAACCAGAAGAACATCAAAGTCAATTTGCGACTTGATATTGGGGTCAGCATTGATAAAGCTGTGAAGAGATTCCAGCATGGAATAAATATGGAGGTGATTGTGGAGAGGATCGAGAGAGCGGTGCATGTTTCTCAGGGCATATTCGCAGGCGGATAGCGAAGCGGGGGAAATCCGGAGACGGTTTTTGAACAGAAAAGCAGTCAAGGTCATAAATGGAGGTAATATAAAAATAACATATTTTGGTTGTTGCTAAGAATTTAGAACGTATGTTAACATCTGGGAATGGCAGTAAAAAATAGGAGTAAGAAGAGAGAAGTAAGCATTGCAGATGACTATCAATTTGAGGAGCCGCAAACGGGGGTAAGACCCAGGAGTAAAGCGTGGAGATGGGTAGCGGCCCTAATCCTGATATTGGGGTTGTGGTGGTATAAGACAAACACCTGGCCGGTGGTGGCTGTGGTGGGAATAAGGCCGGTTTTCCGTCACCAGGTTAACCAAATGCTGTTTGCCCAGGGAGGAAAGTCGGTGGTGGATGGGATAGTAACGGAAAAACTGGTAAAAACAGAGCTGGGGAGAATGAATATAAACATAGCGAACGATGAGATAGATAAAAAGATTACCGACATCAAAAGCAGTCTGGGAGAAGGCGCGGATCTGGATCAGTTGTTGAGCGAAAGAGGGATGACGATGGAAAACCTGCGCAGCCAAATATCACTGCAGCTGGGGATAGAAAAGGCCCTGGCAGAACAGGCGTCTATAGCGGCAGAAGAGGTGGATAAATATATCAAAGATAACTCGGCGTTCCTGGAGGGGAAGGACGACGCAGAAAAAAGGATGAATGCGGAAAATCAATTAAAACAGCAGAAGCTGCAAACGGAGGTTTCCAGCTGGATCGAAGGACTGAAGAGTAAGACGAAGGTGTGGTATTTGGGAATTAAGCCTTGAGTTTGACGGCGTAACGCTCCCGGGAAACCGTAATTACTTTAGCTTTGTTTTGATTTGTGGATTTGGCCGGAGGCAGGGTGGCGGCTAAAAAGGGCGGTGAGACAGTCCCGTCGATCGTCATCCGGATGGCAACTTGGTATTTTTGCAAAGATACGAGGCTGGCGGCGCTAAAGACTTTGCCAAACTCAGCCTCCATGATGCGGGCGTCGTCGCTGCCCATAACAAAACAGACGGTGGTGCCGACGTTGCCGAAAATGGCCTTTTGAATCTCCAGCGGTATCTGGGCGATGTATTGGTTGGCCAAAACCAACCCCAAGCCGAATTTGCGGGCTTCGGAAAGAATTTTGATAAAACTGGCTGTGGCAAAATTTTGAAACTCGTCAACGTAAAGGAAAAATTCACGGCGCTGGCTCAACGGCATGTCTACCCGGTTCATGGATGCCAGCTGAAGCTTGGTAATAAACATGGCTCCCAAAAGAGCGGAGTTGTCCTCGCCGAGTTTACCTTGGGAGAGATTGGCGATAAGAATTTTACCGGAATTTAAGACGTCTTCGAGATCGATGGATGACTTAGGATGGGAAATAAGATTGTGAATAAGGGGAGAATTGACGAACTGACCGACTTTGTTGAGGATGGGGGCGATGTGTTCCGCCCGGGTCCTTTCCTCCAGGCGCTCGAACTCGTCTTTCCAGAAAGAGAGAAGCTGGGGGTTGGCCAGCCGGGGGTAGATTTGGTTTCTAAAATTGCTTTGGGTGAGCATTTTGACCACATCGGGCAAGGTAGTGCCCGGAATCTGGGTGAGAGTCAGGACGGTGTTGCGCAGAATGTACTCGAGCCGGGGTCCCCAGGAATGACCGTAAAGTTTGTGAAAAATGGCGACAATTCCGGAGGTGACCAGCTCGGCCTGGTCGGGGTTGGCTACTTCAAGAATGTTTAAAGCAATAGGGTGATCCCGGTCAGCGGGATTGAAATAAATGGTGTCGTTGATTCGGGAAGAAGGAATATAGTTGAGCAGACTTTCGGACGAGTCACCGTGAGGATCGATGAATGCTACTCCCCTACCCTTTTTGAAGTCGTCGATGGCCATGTTTTCCAGCAAGGTAGATTTGCCGGTGCCGGATTTTCCCAGGACGTAGACATGACGCAGACGGTCGGGAAGTTTGATACCGAAAGTAGCCGGCTGGTTTCTGTATACAGTGGAAGCAAAGAAGTTGGTATCGGCGTTAACGGAATCTTTTTTGAAGACGGGGAGACTATCGGGAGCTTCGACCAAGGAACTGGAAACGGACCAGGCGACGTTGGGGAGTTTGGTATAAACCCCGGGCAAGTGCCAGAGCGAGGACAATTCCATGACATTTAAAGTGGCAGGGGGAACGGTAAGGGAAGAAAAGGGAGTACGGGAAACCACCGCCCGCCAGAGACGGCGGGGATACCAGGGCAGAAGCCGGGACGGGATAAGCGAATTGCCGTCGGGGCGGTTTAAGACGGAGACGGCACCATGCAGGTCGTGGAGAAGCTCGGGTTTGGTAGTGGCAAAACGAATAGACACACCAACCAAGGGCTGGGAAAGCTTGTCTTCAATAAGTTTTTTGCCTTCCGGGGGAGGAACCTTTTGAGGTTTACCGTCAGGACCCAAAGAGGATTTGGGATGGAGGTACGAATAAGCGTTTTTCTGAATATTGCGGGCGGGGGGAGACAAGACGAACTGGATAAGAATTTTGTCATCGGTACCGGCTTTGGATAAAACACCCAGAAGAGGCAGCATGGGGTCAACTTCCTTGTAGTCGGCATAGTCCCGAAGAGGAAAATAGGAGGCAAAAGCCTGGCGGATTAAACTGAGTTTGACAGCCGGGTGATCGGGCCAGGAAGACAAATAGTCGGGAATAGGAGCCATGACCACATCGGGGTAGGTGGCCAACATCTGGGACTGGACGAAAGTCGATAAATGAGGCGGGAAAACTATTGTGAAAACTATTTGGCCGTCTACCAGGGTTACCTCCAGAGAGAGATAGACGGGCTGGTGGCCGAAAAGATTTGGGAAAAAACCGGGGCGGGTGGCGGCTTTGGCCAGAGAGGCCAAAAGCTGGGCGGTTTGCTCGGGAGTGTTTTCGGACTCGCGGGGAACGCGCAGGGATAAGACGGTTAGGGGCATTTGTTTATTGTATCAAAGAAAAAGCCTATTTACCTACTATCCTGTAGTATTGACAAAGTATTAAAGTTGTGATACCCTATAGCAGTATCAGGATATAGCTGAATTGCTCAGCACCATATCCTAGAATACAATCTAGCATAACTTTTCTTGTTCTAGCACATTAACAAGAGAGATTTAAGAGAGTCGTAATCCCGGGTGTCCCGCGGGGAACTGAATTGAATAGGTATTAGGGAGTAATGGAGATTTTGGTTTTGATTTTATCGATGTCCTCTTGGTGTTCGTTCAATCTGAATTGGATAGCAGCGTGTTCTTCTGTCTGGTCTTTCCATCGGGAAATATAACCTTCATCGATTTTATTGAATAGTTCGCTTTTCCACTGGAATAATTTGTTGTCGAGGTCATTAAATTCTTTGGTCAGGATATCAATTCTGGATCTGAGATGTGATGTGTCGGTTTTTATTTCCGAAATATCTTTTTTTAGGTCGGAAATATCAGTGGATAAAGCTTTAAGTCGCCCCTCCACGTCTGGGGCTGATAAGTGTTTCCATGTCCAGTGGTGTTTGAGTTCCTTAATATCCGCTCGAAGAGCTTTGATTTGATCGGCGGTGATAAGCCTGGACATGGCTTGATAGTAACATTTGGGTTGGAGGTATTGTCAACGGTGACTTTGTGTAACATTTCTGTTGATTTCAGTTTCGCGCGGGATTCCCGGGAATGTTAAATAACCTGTGGGGCGGAGCGAGGGACGGGTTGGTCTGTCGAGTGCTAGCGACGGGGTAACCCGCCTTCGGTCCGCCTCATACGGAGAAATCTATTAACTCTTAAAAATCTTTCTTTATGCCTAAATAATTTCTTTGGAGTCTGACGCGGTTGATTGCCAATCGGAGAGGATGAAGGGGAAATGAAAAAAGGCTGCACCTTAACAAATTGGTTGAATAAAGGCTAAAAAATCTCCTTGTTTAATATACGCCTCAAAGTAGAGGGTATAGAGGGGATAGGTTTATAATTTCTAATTGACCTAATTAATCTAATGACTAACTAATGACCAATTTATAATGTCTCAAGTGATATTTTTTTCGACATTAGAAATTGGAATATCAAATATTATTTAAAAATTAGAAATTAAAAATTAGAAATTTACATACTGTCTCTTCTCTACCCTCTATCAGAGGTCGTTTGTAAAACGCACCAGCGCTGAGCACGCGTGAGTTAGACTTTTCACCCTTAAGGTGAATCGTAATCCTCAATGCGCCAGTAAGTGAAATGGACGTTTTATAGATAAAATGTTTGCTCTTATAGAAGAGCACCGGAAGCCGGAAGGGTTAAGGTCCAATTGACTTCAGACCTTTCTTCTAAATCGGAAATGCGGACCCTCATTAAGAGGTTTATCCCGCGGCTGGTTCGCGTTAAAAGTCCAATGCTTTTAAGCATAACTTGTTAACAAGAAGATTGGAATGTATGAAAAAGGATCGAAAATCCCAAAGGCCGAAAGCGTTCGGAAATAATGAGCGAGAAAAGCAAACCGTTCCCTAAAAGGAAAGGGCTACTGAAAAAAATCAGTTTCTATCTTCAAGGAGAAAAAATGAATCACAAGCGGCATGAAACCGCGTTGTACCTGATCGTACTGATTGCGCTAATATTCAGTGCGTTCAGTTTTATATCGTCCCCTCAGCCAGCGCAGGCTGCGGAAACTACACCCAATACCATCCCAAATGATGGTTGCGGTATGTATTACAGACAAACAGTAATTCGGTCAGATGGAATGTCTGCACGAATCACCGGACAGGTTATTAACCTCGGAAGTACGACCTGCGTTGGCACCCTTGACCTTGAAGTTCTTGAGGTGGATAGCGGATCTGTGGTAAATAGCATCCAAATCCAGATAAATTTAGAAACTGGAGAAAGTTATTCATGGGATTGGGAGCCTCAGTATTCTTTTGAAGAAATAAAGTACTGGGTGAAAGCTGTTGTTTGTAACAACGGTTGCTTACCTCCGGCATACAGACTAATGAACGATCGCCGCGATGGTAATGGCATGAGTATTTGGATTCAGCCTGTTTACGGAATTTGTACGATGGACGTGCGTTTCCGGAATGACCCAGACTACTCCATAAGTGTATTTTTTATCGGTATATGGATAGAAGTAGCATCAGGTCATTTAGATGTACTGCCGGGTTCGGATTGGACCGACTGGATCACGGTGGATCTGACGCCATATGCCACGTACCCGGCAAGCGATCTTCCAGTTCGTGTCCATGCGGAGTGGAATGAAACAGGCAGCTTGCCTGCAGATGAGGAGTTTACTGTCCCCGCCAGTTACATGGGTTGCGCTCCTCCTCCGCCCCCACCTCCTGAAAACCAGGTACCTCAGTGCATCGCAGCCGCCGATCCTTCGTCTGGCCAGGCGCCCTTAACCGTCACACTGGACGGATCCAATTCCTCGGATGAGGATGGGCAAATTGTCAGCTACGAGTGGAATTACGACGACGGCTACACGGGAAGTGGCGAAACCGTTCCGTATGTTTACGAGGAGTCTGGTGTGTTTACGGCTGAATTGACAGTCACCGACGATGATGGAGCTTCCAGCTCCTGCTCGGTGGAAATCACTGTCGGGGATTCGGTCCCATCCGAGCCTCCCCCGCCTCCTCCTCCCGTCACACCGCCCGTGACTGATAACGTCCAACCCTGCTCCGTCTGGGAGTTCCCCAACGGGAACGTAATTACCCCAGATGATGAGTACTTTTGGGTAATCGCAAGCAAGCCGGGTTGTTTCGGTCAGCTGGAAAACTATGGCGAAAATATGACCGCACTAAGGTTTAGTCGCGTCAATTTCACTTTTCTTCCCAAATATGTCACCCCGAAAGGTGACGAGGGAGCATGGTTAATCCAGTTTGACGTATCCAACGTTCTCGATGAGCACGTCGGAAAATTCAAAAAATTCCGGCTGTACTCACTCCACGGCAACTTGGTTGCAGGGGGATCAAAAGGCATTCGCATCGAAAACTAGCCTATTCAACCAATCGATTGAGGTTTAGCCTGCTTCGAGTCTAACTCGACGCAGATCTAAGGCAAGAATAAAGCTGTTCTTGCAGCAGGCAGCCTCAAAAATCGTAGAGAGACTTGAATAAAGTTTCTCTTTCCCATTTGTTCCCCTTAAGGGATTAAATGCCAGATAAGGCAGCAATTGGAAGATCCATTTGAGTTTCACTCGACTGGGTATAGACCCTTAAAAAACTAAGCCTCTGGCTTAGAAATTCTTTCCCTCCGGGGAAAGTAGTTGGACTTAGGGTTCAACTTAAGGGAGCGGGATCGCTAAAGTAGGCATCTAATTGCCGTTTGCCTATTGACTATTTCTGTCAATTTGGGCGAATTTGCCAAAATAGCGGTTAGAACCATAAAGGTTCTGGACTTACTTATGTAAGGATTCTGATTTCAGGATTAAGTATAGATACTTTTGAGTATCAATCCAAAAAATCAAATCCCCAGCATCAAGTAAGTCCCCAGCACGTTTTCCCGCGAAGCGGGACTGATGAGTCTTCCGAGTAAAATCGGCAAGACGAAAACGTAAAAAAAGCGGGCCAAAAGCCCGCTTTTTTTGTTGCGTGATACCTTGCCCTACCCACTTTACTGTTCGCCTTCTTGTACTATCCGTACACGGCTCACGGAGCAGTTCGGGCAGGACTGCGAAATCGTTGCATGATTTCTTGCGTGATTATTGCGTGATATAATATACCCGTTTAGCTGGAATTTGTGAAATGGCTTGAAGCCAAAATGGGTATATATCCAGCGTACC
>MEXE01000040.1:0-2780 GCA_001775555.1 Candidatus Amesbacteria bacterium RBG_19FT_COMBO_48_16
GCTTGTATCCCGTATCTGCCGAGACTTCCCCTACCCGTTCGTTGAAAGAAAAAGTCTCTCCCGGGGCTACTAAAACACCATTTAACATTTCTGCTGATTTCCTTAAGTTGAAAATTCTGTTGGTAATCGAACCGCTAAACCATGATTCCCCCATTCCGATCAACTCGTTAATGCCCAAGTCATTTACTTGAGCCGTCTCTGTCCCCGGCTTCGTTTTTTCAGCTTCCACAATCAAGTCGGCAACCTGCCCGCTTTTTTCCAGCCGTTCCAAAGCTCCAAGTATCTTGTCCACTAATTCTGCCTGCTTAACATTAAAACCATCTTTAGCCGGCTTAAACTCTTCCACCCGCCCCGGTTCTACAAACCTGAAGCTGGCATCTTGGGCAGATCTATCCACCGTTTGTGCTAGTTGTTCAACCCAATTAGCGATCTTGTCCCGTCGCCACACTCCATCCCGCCCTCCCAGCCAGGTTAACAGCTGTTCGTCGTTTATTTCCCAGTTTTGTTCCACTTCAACTGCGGCCAAAACTAACTTTTTCCCTACCAGTTTCTGTCCCCGATCTTTTATTATTGCCATTTCATCCGAAGTCAGTTTCGGCAGTAGTCTTACAATTGGCACCTCAATTCGGCCTTGACTGGCTGTTTTTATAGACTTATCCATTTTTTTCTCCAGCGTTACCCTATTTACGGAAAAACCGTTTTCCCCCGATGTCACCAGCACTTGCCCGCTGAGCTTATCCAGGGTAATTTCCGGTTCTTTTGCCGGTAAATCAATTTGCGCAGCTACAGTAGCAATCGCGGCTGCCACTTTCTCGCTATCCCACTCGTATTTTAGATCAAAGCGCACTCCGTTTTTACCCGCTTCAAATTTTTGCCTCAGGTTTTCTATCCATTTTCCTCGCCTCCCTATGTCCCAAGCCGGCCCAACAGAATTTTCCAGGTCATATTTCAATCCTATCAGTTCCAGTGGCAGTGGCCACTGATTCACTCCCCATCCTAGAATCAGAGTTTTTAAACTATCTGTCTTTTTCTTCAATTTGACTTCAGCCTCTTTTTTAGTTAGCCCCCCCACGTCTGTCCCGGCTATTGCTAACCCCGGATAAACTCTCTGCCAGTATTTAACCTCAAAAGTAACCAGTATTACTCCAGGAACCAAAAGACCCAAAATTACCAGCCGTTTAAACCACCATTTAGACAATTTAATTTTGTTCATGAAAGTTATTATAACCAACAAACTCGAGTTTACTAGCCGCTTAGAAGTCTCAGGTCATTTTGCATACTCCACTAAAATTGGTATATACTATTTTTAATGGATAAAAGTCCGTTTCTTTCTGACACCACCCCTCCCCCTCCCCCGCCTCCCCCCTCACCGACGGAAGTATTTTCCTCATCATCGCCGTCACCGCTTCCTATTGCCCCAAACGCCCATCAAACTCCTGTTCCCGTCGAGCCTCCCTCTCCATTGCCGAATACCCCTCCTCCCCCACCTCCTCCGCCTCCGCCTCCTCCACCTTCACCCGGGCCTGCTCCGATCCCCATGGCACCTCCGCCTCCCTCCCCCCGGGGTTTCCCTTTTCGTCTTATTTTTTTTGCCTTAGGGGGTCTTGTTTTTATCATCGCGATTGTCTTTGGTCTTTCCAAGCTTATCGACCTTCCCTTTTTCGGCCGATCCAAAGAAGTTACTTTGACTTACTGGGGCTTATGGGAACAAGAACAAGTTATGAGACCTCTTTTTGATCAGTTTCAAGCTTCCCATCCCAAAGTAAAAATTGAATACATTATGCAGTCTCCTACGGAATACCGGGAACGTCTCCAGTCAGCTCTTAGCCAGGGTCGGGGCCCGGATATTTTTCGCATCCATAACACCTGGATTCCTATGCTTCGCGCTGACCTTTCCCCGGTACCTGTGGAAATTTACTCCCCTTCCCAATTTGAGTCTCTCTTCTACCCGATCGTCAAAACAGACCTCAGCTGGGGTGGTAATTTTGTCGCTATTCCTCTCGAGTTTGATGGGTTGGCCATGTTTTCCAACACCGACTTGGTGGAATCAGCAGGTATTAGTATTCCCCAAAACTGGGATGAGCTCAGAAATGCCGCCCTGGCTGTTTCTCGTTGCGAGGGGCCAAAAAACAACGTCTGCGGTGGAGATTCCCGGGTTCTAATTGCCGGCGTTACTTTGGGCAACACCGAAAATGTGGATCATTGGCAGGACATAATATCCCTGCTGATGTTTCAGAATAATGTAAATCCGGGCAATCCCGCCTCCAATCCCAACTCGGCCAGAGATGTTTTTGAGTATTTCTCCGGCTTTGAAAAGACCTATCAAATTTGGAGCCCCACTCTTCCCAACTCGACCACTTTGTTTGCCCAAGGCAAAGCGGGTTTTTACTTTGCTCCTTCTTGGCGGATATTTGACATCAAAGCGTTAAATCCCAACCTTAGATTCAAAGTCCACCCCCTCCCTCAACTTCCGGTAGATCCCACCCGTGGCGAACACCCTGTCACCTGGGCCAGTTACTGGGTTGAAGTGGTCAACAAAAAAAGCCCCAACGCTCAAGCCGCTTGGGAATTATTACAGTTTTTAAGCTCACCCGAAGCCCAGGCTCAGATGTATCAGCAAGCTCAATCCGTCGGCCGCGACTTCGGCGAACCTTACAGTCGGGTCGACTTGGCTGCTACGCTTGTAGACGACCCACTGGTTGGCCCGTATCTTAAGGGAGCTCCACTGGCAAAATCCTGGTATTTAGCTTCTGCTACCAAGGATGGCCCTTCCGGTATTA
>MEXE01000040.1:2793-6818 GCA_001775555.1 Candidatus Amesbacteria bacterium RBG_19FT_COMBO_48_16
AGCAGCCTTTACCAAAGGTATCAGGCTGGAATTGGATATCACCAAGTTGTCTGCTGAGATAAATCAGATATTATCTGAGTATGGCATCTCGGCAGCCACCCAGACCCAGTAGTCAGTTTCTTCCCGTTCTGCAGTATTCCGATCGCTTCGATTACCCCTTAACTTTTGAGGAGCTCAAATACTGGACTATATCACCCTCTTTAGTTCCCCCTCTTACATTAAGAGGGGGAAGACAGGGGGAGTTATTCGAAAAAACTAACGGGTTCTACCACCTTCCCGGTCGCACCCATCTCGTCAAACTCAGACAGCGGCGGGAGAAATTCAGTCGCCAAAAGTGGTTTATTGCCCGGGCAGTAGGGGAGTCGCTCCGGGGTTTCCCCACCATCTTAGCCGTCTATGTTACCGGCGCTCTGGCAATGAGCAATTGCCAAGAAAACGATGACCTTGATTTAATGGTGGTGACTTCCCCCAATACCCTCTGGGTTACTCGTTTCTTACTCTTTCTCTATCTCACTCTCAAATCTCTACGTCGCCCTTCTCATCTCCCCGAACACTCTTCTCCCCGTGTCCGCGATAAAATCTGCGATAACCTCTATCTGGATTCCAGCTTCCTGACCATCCAGCTTCAGAACATTTACACCGCCCACGAAATTCTCCAAGCCAAATGTCTCTGGGACCGCGGCGGCATCCATCCCCAATTTTTACAAGCTAACAGTTGGGTGAAAAACTACCTCCCTGTGGCCTACACAGAAAGTAATAAAAATTTTAAATTACAAAATTTGAAATTGAATAAAAATTTAAAATTAAAAATTGAAAATTTACTCTTGTGGCCAATTAACCTGTTTTTCTTTGCCCTGCAATACTTATATATGAAACCCAAAATGACCTCCGAGCGCGTCGGTCTCCACTTCGCCTTCTTCCACCCAACCCCCATCTCTAAGGCCTAGTATTAAATTGACCACCTATTTCGTAGCCTTCTCCAGGATCCGTCACCGTAGCGGTTAAGTTAGCTCTCTTTCCGTGCCATAAAGCCCGGAATAAATTTCCCAAACTTAGATCTACCTTTCCCGAGGTAACCTCTGGGTTATTATCCGAGGTGTATTTAATTTTAGCCGGTGACCGGGCTAAAACTTCACTCAAAACCTCTTTTCTACTAAGAAAAAACATTTTTCCACCTCCCTTCTAAAAAACTGGTAGTATTATAAACCCCATAATCAAGTTTGCAACCATTTCTGGTTCTTGACGAATCTATACACATTATATACAATATTTGTATATGCAGACTCGAACTCTAAACATTTCTCTTCCCTCTGAATTAGTCAAGGAGATGGATTCTATGGCCAAACAGGAATATGCTACCAGAAGTGATTTCATTCGCCAGGCAATAATCGAAAAAATCAACAATCGGAGCCGGTGGAACGATATTTTCACCTATGGCCAAAAAATCGGTAAGAAAATGGGGATTAAAAGCGAGGAAGACGTCTATAAGATTTTCCAGGAATATCGTCGGGAAAAAAGATCTGGCTCGCGTGGCAATTGATTCGAATATTTTTGTTTCCGCACTGCTATTTGGAGGCAAACCCTCTGCCTGTCTCAAATTGGTATACGAGCAGGAAATCATCGGGATTACCAGCGATCCGGTTATTTCCGAAACTCTGGATGTTTTAGCCAAGAAATTCAAGTTTGCCATCGGCCAACTGGAGGAAACCCGGAAACTGATAGAGAAAAATTTCATTAAAGTCTATCCGTCAATAACTCTTAATGTTTCCCGTGACCCGGACGACAATCGCATTCTCGAAACCGCCCTGGCGGGGAAGTGCGAGTTTATTATTACCGGCGACACAGATCTTCTGACTCTGAAAAAATTCAAATCCATCCTGATCCTCACACCATCCGATTTTCTCAAGCTATTGACAGACGCTGCCTGAATCATACTTAATTGAAATTCGGGATGCCACACCTAAAGTATCCACCGTGCTGGTGGAGCTTCGCTGCCGTTTCAATCGTGAAGAACTTGAGAGAAAATGGCTTGGATGTCAATACCGCCTTAGATATCAATTGGAACAAGACTCGACGTACAACTCTGACGTTAACTGCTCGAGAATAGTGGGAAGTGAACAATTTTCCCCTCTTGACAAAAATTTGGCCTGTTTGCTATACATTACTAGCAATCCGTTAATATCTTTGCTAAAATATAATAATTATGGCCAAGAGCTCAAATATTTTGTCCTCTGTTAAACCCACTTCCGGATACGTTTTGATTGAACCGGAAGAAACAGCCAAGCAAACCACTTCCGGCATTTACCTTCCCGATTCGGCAACCGGCGACAAACCCCAACAAGGCAAAGTCTTATCCGTCGGCCCTGACGAAATTACCGATAAAGGCCTCAAAAAACCCTGCCCAGCGAAGATTGGGGATAAGGTTATTTACAAAAAATGGGGTGGCAATGAGGTTAAAATAGAAAATAAGGAATATTTATTTGTTAAATTCGAGGACATCCTCGCCGTTATTTCCTAAATAGCCCATGGCCGCAAAACAACTTAAATTTGGGGATGACGCCAGAAACAGCCTGGTTCACGGCGTCAACACTTTGGCCAAGGCGGTTATCATTACTCTTGGCCCCAAAGGTCGAAATGTGGCCTTGGACAAAAAGTGGGGGGCTCCGGCTGTGGTTCACGACGGTGTCTCTGTCGCCAAGGAAATTGACCTTTCAGATCCCTTTGCCAACATGGGGGCCCAGCTGGTCAAACAGGCAGCTGACAAAACCAACGACGCCGCTGGTGACGGCACCACCACCGCCACAGCCCTGGCTGCCGCTATTGTCAATCAGGGTATGAAAAATATTACCGCCGGCAGTAACCCCATGGCTCTAAAACGCGGTATTGACAAGGGTGTGGAAGCAGTCGTCGCCGAAATTAAAAAGATCAGTAAACCCATCAAAGGCCACGAAGAAATTGCCCAAGTGGCCACCATCTCAGCCGGAGACGACGAAATAGGCAAAAAAATTGCGGAGAGTTTGGATAAGGTTGGTCGCGACGGCGTGGTTACCGTAGAAGAAGGCAAAGGCTTGACTATTGATATCGAATACACCGAGGGTATGGAGTTTGATAAAGGCTATGCTTCGCCATATTTTGTCACTATTCCCGAAAAGATGGAGGCGGAAATCGAATCTCCCTATATTTTAATTACTGACAAAAAAATATCTTCGATCCAGGACCTATTACCTTTCCTGGAAAGTTTTATTAAAGTATCCAAAAACTTAGTCATTATTGCCGACGATCTCGAAGGCGAAGCTCTTGCCACTTTGGTAGTCAACAAACTGCGCGGTTCATTTAATGTCTTAGCTGTCAAAGCCCCCGGTTTTGGTGACAGAAGAAAAGCCATGCTCGAGGACATTGCAATTTTAACCGGCGGTACGGTTATTTCTGAGGATACTGGTCGGACATTTGAAGGAGTTAAGGTCGACGATCTCGGTCGCGCTGATAAAGTCTGGGCGGACAAGGATAATTGCCGCTTGATCGGCGGCAAAGGTGACCCCGCCCGCATCAAAGCCCGTATAGCCCAGCTTAAAGACGAAATTACCAGCACCACCTCCGATTTTGACAAAGAAAAACTCGAAGAACGCCTGGCTAAGTTGAGTGGGGGAGTGGCAGTCATCAATGTGGGAGCCGCTACCGAAGTTGAGCTTAACGACAAAAAGGAGCGTGTTAAAGATGCCGTCGGCGCTACCAAAGCGGCAGTGGAGGAGGGGATTGTCCCCGGCGGTGAAGTCACTCTCATTCGTGCCGCCAAAGTCTTGGATAGCCTGAAACTGGATCCGGAAGAAAAAGTTGGTCTGGATATTTTACGCTTCGCCCTGGAGCAGCCCTTCCGGTGGCTTCTCAAAAATGCCGGTCTTGACGATGGTTACTTCCTCAAGATGGTAGCCGATGCTAACCAAGCCGATTTTGGCGTCAATGTCGCTACGGGCGAACCCGGATCTATGTACAAGTTTGGGGTCATCGATCCCGCCAAAGTCACACGT
>MEXE01000041.1:0-6728 GCA_001775555.1 Candidatus Amesbacteria bacterium RBG_19FT_COMBO_48_16
AAATCGGAAAGGGGGCCGGGGCGGGAGGTCTGGCCGAGGTGTTCCTGGGGGTTGAGAGAGGGGGCAGGGCCGTACTGGCGGAGGAGCTGGTCGGCAGTGAGATCGGGATTGAGGTTGTCCAATCTGAGGCCGCGAAACAGGGATTGGAGTGAAGGTTGGGATTCGAGATGGTTTAAAGCAAAGGGGAACAGTTGTCTGAAGGAATTGGGATCGGAGCTAAAGCCGGAGAGGTAATACGCGGCTTTAAGAGTGGGAAGGGCTTTTTGGGCCAGGCGCTTGGCGGCATCGGATGTTAAGCCGGTGAGCTGAAACTGGAAAGTGAGGTATTGAAGAAGGGCGGCGTCCCCTCTGAGGTAAAAATCATAACCACCCACATATTGAGAGAGCTGGCCGATGAGGGTCTCCGGGTGGGAAATGAGCCTTTTGGCTTCCAGCTGGGGGAGAACAGTGCGGTTTAAGTGGCGGTTTAGTTCGTCGGTAGAAGCGGCGGGGTGGGAAACTTTGTAAAGAGTAAGGCCGGTGGCGATGGGGACAAGAATGCCGGTATCAAGACCGGTTTGGGAAAGACGGGAAAGAATTAAAGAATGAAAAGCGGCCAGATCCGGGTGGAGAGGGAGAAGAGCAGGGAGGGCAGGAGCCAGGAGGGAAACAGCTACGGGAAGAGTGTTTTTGTCCGGGGAGGAGGACATGATGAGATCGACGGCGGCGGGAATTGTGGTTTGGGGCGAAACTGCGAGTTGGGTGACCAGCAGAGGCTGGATAGAACGGAGGACGAGAGATTCGGGGGAGCGGTCGGGAACAGTCTCGAGAGACGAGACAAGGGCCTGTTTGATTTGGGTGAGGGTTTCCCGGGGGAGACTAATTTCGGTCGGGGAAACCGGAACTGTGGCGTGAATATAACGCAGAAGAGGGGTGCGGAGAATTTGGAGGATCGGGGGGGCTTGGGGGTCGTAAATTTCGGCGATTTGGGCCAAGGCGGTGATTATTTCGGGTTGAACGAAAACGGAGGTGGCGGAGGAAACAGTTTGGGAGATTTTGTCCGGTAGGGAGGAAGGGGGAGTACCCAGCAGAATGGGGAGTTCATATAGAATTTGGGACTGGTCAGATTCGGGAACGGGGGTGAGGGAGAGGAGGCGGGAGGAGACCTCTTTGAACTGGGCGGCGGAATAAAAAGCGGGCAGAGCGGCAGAAACCTGGCTGACTTGGGAGGAGGTTAGCTTAAGGGCGGTCAGAGTGGGTGAGAGACGAGTGACGGCCTGCTGGGGGTCAGCCAGGGGATGGCTGAGGTGTTCGGTGAAGAGGGAATCGGCGAGGACAGCGGAGGAATCTGGAGGGAGACCGAGGGGGGTGACGACTGAATCGCGCAGAGTTTGTATTTGCCGGCTGAGATCGGGGTAAACGAAAGTGAGGCTGTCAGCCAGGGGGGCAACTAAAGAGAGGGTAGCCGAGGGGGGACCGGTGCGATCGATAATTCTGACCAAGTCGGGGACAGGCAGGCTGTCAGGGTGAGTGGCAAGACGCAGAAAAACAAGAGACTGGACGTTTTCCAGGAGGGTAGCGGCGGCGGGGTCGCTTTTGGCAACAGTTTTGCGAATAAGATCCAACTGGGAGAGCATTTTTTGGTGGGCTGTAGGAGCTTTGCGGCGGAGTTTTTGGGCCTCCTGCTCCTGCTCTCTGAGATGCTGATCGTATTGATCGACGAGGACCTTGAGAATTCCGTACATGGACTCGATTTTTTGTTGTGACAGTTCCAACAGAGCCAAATTTAGAGCCAGAAGCGGCTCCTCATCCTGCCTGACCTGTTTTAATTTTTGGGCGGATAAGACCTGTTCCGCGACGACCCAGATTTTGCCTTCGAGAGAGGATTCGGTTTCACCGGCAGGAATTTCAGGCGGAGTTAAGGAGAGACCATAGATTAATAACTGGAGGCGGGAGAGGAGCTGGGTATTAACGGTAAAGTCAGGCATGGGTGTCGTCCTCCTTTATATTAGCTGATTCGGGCGTGGGGACAAGACGCAGAGAAGGAGCGGCGGCTTTTTGGGCTAAAAGTTCCTGGGGTTTGGTGGTGACCAGCTGGTGCTCATCAGGAGAGGCGAGGAAACGGGCGGCAACGTGATTATTGCCGGCAAAGAACAGACCTTCGCCGACGTTGGCTGAGAGGAGGAGGTGCTTTTCACCCTCGGAGAGGTAAAAAATCTGGGCAATACGATCGACGGCCGCAGGGGATTGTTTCAAAAGAACCTGAATGGATGAATTAGTGACAATGGCCTTGCCGAAATCGGTATTTAAAAAGTCCTCGACGTCCTGGGTGATGGTAGTTAAGCCCAGGAAGTATTTGCGGGCACGCTTGGCAATGCCATAGAGAAAATTGGCGGAGTCGGGGTAGCGCATTAGGTACCAGGCCTCGTCGACTACCAGGATGCGTTTTTTGAGGTCACGGCGCAGTTTGGTCCAGATGTAGTCAAGAATTATAAATATAGCGATGGGTTTTAGGGTGTCTTCCAAGTCGCGGACGGAAAAAACAGTGAAGGGATTTTTGAGAGCAACGTTACTGGGCTGATCGATAATACCGGTGAAGCTGCCTTTGACAAACTTTTCCAGGCGGTCGGCCAACGAGGCCGCCTGGGGCTCTTCCATACCGATAAAAGCCTTGTAAAGATCTTCCATTAAAGGGGGGGTTTTCTTTTGAGTTAGAGGGTCCGGGGTGATACCCTTCATGCGGTAAGCCAGTGTCAAAGCCCGATCCAGGAGAGCTTCCTCGGTAGGATTTAAGGTCCCCATAATGACCTTAAAAAGTGAGTGCAGGGATTGGATTTTGAGATTGAGCTCGTTTTCTTCCGAAAATTCGGTGAGTGCGGAGAGGTCGAAGGGGTTGATACGGTTTTGAGAGCTATAAGAGAAATTTATATAATCGCCGCCGACGACTTCGCAAATAGGGCGGTATTCGTTTTCGGGGTCGATGACAATAATTTCGGTGCCGAACATAAGCGAGCGGAGGATTTCCAGCTTGACCATGTAGGAGTTGTGGACGAATAGTCCGCCGTCTCCGGCCAGGAAAACGCCATTATCCACTTGAAGATCGTACACATATTTTTCTTTATGTTTGATGCGTTCGATTTTAACGATGGGGTCCCAGAAGAGGTCGGAATTGGCCAGAAGTCGGAGTTGAGCCAGTTTTTCTTGGGAGTGGCGGATCTTGAGCTGGGTAGAGCGATATTTTCTGGCGATGAAACGGGCGGCCTGGAAAAGAGGGGAATAGCGGGAGTTGTGGGTCTGGCGAAGGACGACAGTGGTCCAGAGTGATTTATCGTACTCCTGGAGGGAGACGCCCTGATATTTGAAAGAGGAATAAAGAGCGGAAGTGACTTGAGGGAGGGAGAGGACATGGCCAGTGATGGTTTGGTAAGCCAGGAGAACGTTTTGGGCTAAAGGAGGATGGAGATAACGTTTCATGACGCGCCACGACTGGCCGAGCTGTTGCCAGAGGAGGTGGTTTAAACGCCGACTTTTTGAGCCGATGGTGATGAGTTTGGAGACGGGCGGAAGGTGTTTGAGGAGCTCGATATGGGCCGAGAGTGAGCGGAGTTCGGAAATTCTTTTTTCGCAGAGATTAATGGCGGTGAGGAGTTGGGTGCGGGAGGGTTGATATTCCCCATTTTTTAAGTCGACTATGATTTGGGGGGCTTTAATTTCGGAGGTGGGGTAGAGGGACTGATAAAGGGAATTGAAAATAGGTTCCAGACTAGGGATGGTATCGGTGTTGGTGTTGCCAACGGGAATACTTTCTAGAAGCTGTTTGAGTCGGGCGTTTTTAGCCGCAGTAAGAAAGCCGATTTGGTGGGCGAATTTTTCGAGGTTGTCTTTTCCAGAGATGGTGACTTGGTAATAGACCCCTTTAGTTTTGGAGGAGGTGTTGGTGGCAGATTTATGTTTGGTGCGGATACGGGCAACGATGCCAAAACGGAGGAGAAGGTAGGTAAGGTCTGAAGATAAATCTTTTGATTTGGTGGTGGCGTTAACTTCGTGGGTTTCCACTCCGCCGTCGCCTTCGTAGTAGGCTCGCAAGTAATGGGCAACTTGGATGTTGGACAGAGAAAAAATAATGGGGGGGACACGTTTGGTGCCGGACCTGCCGGAAGCTCCTTGGTTTATGATTTGAGAGGCAAAACTAGAGCCTGAGGAGTAACCAAGGTGAAGACCGCGGGATCTGAGGGGGGAGTGTTTGATACCTAACGAGTGGAACGAACAATCTATTATTTTGAGAACCGAGGGGTCAGTGTTGAAAATACGAACAAAGTTTTGGCTGATATATCCTTCGCTGGTGATTAAGCCGAGGAGAGTAAGATAATGAGGTGATAAGGAGGTGGTAGGAACGGGCCCCGGGATGATTCTGGGGAGGGGAAGAGACTCTCCTATTTTAACAGCCTCGGAGCGCATAACCCGGATTTTTGCCTGACGCATAAGGATTAAATTATGGTCGGCAGTGACGGTGATTTGCCGGCCGGATTTGGTGGTAATGGTATAGAGTCGGTTTCTAGGTGAGAATTTTTTGCGGGCAGCGACTGAGATAGTGGCCCAGTGTGCGTTTAGGTTTTGGTCAAAGGTGAGAGCTTTTAATCCAGGGAAGATAACCCCCTCCATTTCGGGGTTGATAGGAGTAGCTCCATGGAGGCGAATTTGTTCATCTACCAGTTGACCGATTTCTACTAACTTGACATTGTTTTGGGAGTCTGAAATTAGCGTTTTGGCCGATTTATCCAGGCATTTACCAGCTCCAGCCTTTGCAAATACGACGGTGTTCGCGTTCTCTAAACTAAACCTGTCGAAAATTATTAAACTGCCGTTGTGTTCATTGATACCAAAGAGCACCCCCTCGTTGCTGGTTAATTCAGATGAGGTGAAGGGGAAGGTGGTAGCCAGCGAGGTGGTGTCCATATTGCGGGTGACCATGAGGTGATTACTGGAAGTGGGCAGAGTGGTTTTGAAGCCTTCGGGCTGCTGGAGGACGGTGGAAAAAGGGCCGACCAGAAGAGAGGAAAGAGTACTGCCGACCTGTTTGCCGGTAGTTTCCAGTTCGGAGAGAGACTCGGCGGGAACGGTGACATAAAGGGAAAACTGGAAAAAACGCTCTATACCTTTGACGAGCTGTTCCTGGAGCGAGAGAGCGTCTTCAAGTTTGGCCTGGGTGCCGGGATCGACAACCCGGCCGCGTTGCATATCGGTGGAAATTTCCGCTTCCATTTCGGCGATTTTTCTTCGGAGTTCGTCCAGGGTGGATTTGCTTTCTACGGGGTAGATGAACATGGAAATGTTTAAGGAGTGGTCAAAATTAATGAGCGCGGAGAGCCAATTGGCGTCGACAAAACGGCGATTGATGGCAGTGAAGTAGGAGCGGAAGAAATAATCATTGATTTTGAGGTGGTTGAAATCGACGGAGATGGATTGGGGGGCGATGACGTCCTGGACCGTCCTGGCAAGATCCAGGTTTTTGACACCCGGGGCAGAGGAGGATTCAGGGGGCGGTGGGGGGAGATCCTTTGGGGGAGGTTTTTTAAAAAATCGCAGTTTCATAACGGAAGGGAGCCGTCCTTCGCCGAGGCTTCGGAGGCTGAAGGAAAAGTAACGCGGGTGCCCAGCTGGTCGGGGTTGTAGAATTCGAAAAATAATTGAAGCAGTTCGTGACTGGTAAGCTGATGGGAGCGCAGACCAATGCGGTTGAGGAGGCGGATCAAGTGATCGCGCTTGGGGGCAAGGTTGATAGCGGCTTTTTCGGTAATATCGGTTTTGGGGAGACTGACCAAGGTTTTTTTGTGGGCGAGAGAGCCTATGGTAGGAGCGATGCCCATCTCATGGGAACTGAAGGGGATGGAGACATAAAACTTTTTGTCCAGAACGTTGCCCTGGCGGACAATAGCTTTGATAAAATCACGATATTTGGCCATCTGAGCCTTGATTTTGGGGGATGAGGTGGTGGCAAGAAGAGCGTCGAGTTTGGCAATATAGTCGGAAATATCCTTACGTTTGGAAGAGATGACGATTTGGATAGAAAAGGTAAGGGAATTTAAAAGTTGGGCGTAAGCATAGATAGTGGCCTCCTGCTCTTTTTCGGACAACAGGCCGAAGTTGACGGCGCTGACCTCGAGGATAAGACAGGCGGAGCCGTCGGTTAGAATAACCAAATCATTGATGATATCAGCGATATCGAGATGGGATTGGGTAGAAACCATACTTTATTATAAGTGCTAAGGGCTAAGCGCTAAGGGGTCCGGAATTAATTGGGAACTGATGGCTGGTTTGGCGGTGATGGCAATAGGGGGGATGACAGAGTTGGCGACAGTGACAGAGACGGGATCAAAAAGCAGGCCTTCTTTTTCGGCATTGATAACATACGATCCCGGGGGAAGAGGGATGGCGATTTGGAACTGGCCGAGGCGGTTGGTGCGCAAGGCGCGGGCGGGGATACCAGTCGTCGAATCGACGATTTCCAGGGTAACCCCGGAGAGAGGGGAACCGGTGAGATCATTGACTTGACCGACCAGGACATTGGGCTGGTCGGGAGAAGGGATGGAAGGGAGAGGTGAAGCTTGGGAGGCGGGGGGAGGAGGAGAGGCGACGGGAGCAGGTCCGGCAGGAGTGAGGGGAACATCGATTATTTTTACCGGCGGTTTTGGCTGAGCTAAAGTCGGTGCAGGTTGGGGAACCGCCGGGGGAGGTGAAGGAGCCGGGGG
>MEXE01000041.1:6766-11597 GCA_001775555.1 Candidatus Amesbacteria bacterium RBG_19FT_COMBO_48_16
TTTGGGCGGGTGAGGCGGGGGGAGGAGGAGAGCTTGCCAGGGGGCTGGGGACAGGAAAAGTATAAGCCGGGGGAGGGGTGTCTGGGGCAGGTGGAGGTGTTGGTTGGGGTGGAGTTACTACAGTGGGTTGAGGCAGGGGAGGTGCGGGAGCGGTGGTCACAGGAGGTGAAGCCTTACGGGCGAAGCGGGATTTGAAAAAGGAGATAAAACCGGGGGCGGAGGGTTGGGGAGGAGAGGGCGGGGGAGTGACAATAGGAGGGGAGGCGACTTCAATCGGGGTGAGAACCCAGAGATATTGGGTGGGGGAGTAAACGGCGCGGATAAAAGCAGTCAGCCAGGCGGTGAAGGGGCGGCCGGAAATAGGCAGAAAAGCCATAGCCGCGCCGGTGACAGCACTGACGAAAACAAGAGGATACTTGAGGATTACGGGGATAGGGAGGCGAAAGAAAATGAAAGCCAGGACAATGCCGCCGGCCAACTGCAAAAACTGCTTTAAGGTCATGTCCCCAACTAAACGGAATTCGTAGGAGGAGATGTTTTGGGGGACAGGATGCTGTTCCATGGTTTATGAAGCAACCATCATAGCGCTAAGCACTAAATGCGAAGCGCTAAGAGTTGCGAGATATATTTTTAATGGTTGTGGTCAAAATTTTAATTAATTCTTGACTAAGGTTGATTATATCTGAAACACCTATTGTGATAGATAATGTTTGCGCCTATGGAGGTGGAGGATCTAACCAACTGAGAATATATAATCTCTACAGGTTTATTCTTGGGAAGTCTGGAATAAAACTGGATGATGAGACGAACAAGAGTTTTGGCCTTTTGGTAAGAGATTAATTCGTGATGACTCATAAATAAATAGCGCTAAGGGCTAAGTGTGAAGTACTAAGAGCTAGAGGATAAGTGGTGATGGACTTCTTAGTGCTTAGAACTTTGTGCTTAGTACTAATATCACTCTACCCCGTGAAGCTGGTATTGCAAGCTAATTTTTTCACAAGGTCGAGAGGAGGTATAATGTATGGGTGAATATGAAACTAAGATTTGATGGGGAAAAGTTGGAGAAAATATGCCGGAAATACGGAGTGGAGTTTTTGGGGGTGTTTGGGTCGACTGCTAGAGGAGAGGTCCGGCCGGACAGTGATATGGACATATTGGTGAGGTTTTCTCCCGATTCGCACGGGGGATATTTCAAGTTGGTAGAGGTGGAGGACTTGTTATCCCAAAAGCTGGGGCGGAGGGTAGATTTGGTGACGCAGGGAGCTTTGAGTCCATACATTAAAGACAGGGTATATTCGGATCTAAAGGTAATTTATGGTCGACCCTGACAATACAGTATTTTTACGCCATATCCTTGACTCGTGCAGGAAGGTGACGGATTTTGTAAAGGGGATAGGTTACGATGATACACGACTACTTTGGCGTAGACTATATTGAAGTGTGGAAGACGGCGACGCAAGACGTATCGGAATTGGAGAAGCTAGTAGAAGAGATATTGAGCACTGAGAAATGAGAACCGAGAACTGAAGTACGCTATCCTATAGTTGTGGAATTGTGATAGAATACGGTGATATACTGAAGTTATGGATGACATGAATCTGGAAGTAAATAGAGACGAAAGCAGAGATGCTGCAAAGAAGCGAAATCGGCTGGAGCCGGTCAGTCCCCTGGGGCGACCACGAGAGCGAGGTATAACTGGAAAGGTGGGAGGAGATGAGTTTTCGAGAATAAGCGTGCAGGAGCTTTTGACAACAATATCGACTACTACAGACGAAAAAGAATTGACTAGATTGCGTCAAGAAAAGGCGAGAAGGTGGGAGGTATTGGCGAGCCAGATTGGAGAGGAGGGATTACAGGGGATTAAGGTTGGAGTGGGAATTTTAGTCGAGAGAGCAAGGGAAGGGAAGTCGCCGAAAGAGGGGGAGAAAATACCGGCAGTCGTGGCAAAAATTGCCGAACTGAAACCGGAGATAATTGGGCTTGAACAACAGGCATTGGTTGGTCAAGTGATAAGAGACGAATTCAGAATTCAAACACTAAATCAAGGACTGGTTCCAGGGGAGATAGCGGAAGAAACCCGGGAACAGGAGGCAAGGCAGAGAGTGACAGATTTAACGGGAGTTCCGGTGACGGAATATAAGCGGGGGTATAGGCCGCAAGCGGGAGTGGAGATAAAAGCTCCGGTTGAGGAGGAACCGAAAATTGAGGAAGCAAAAGAAAGTGGGGAGCTGAAACCTGAGACTGTTCGGACTATTTCGACTTTGGTGGCTGGAGGTTTGGCGGTAGACGAGGTGTTAGAGGAGTTGGTTAAGCTAGGGGGGGTGACGGATGGGATGAGAGGATTGGTGGATAGGTTGGTCGGGAAGAGGGAGGCGGTGGAAAAAGCAGCAGAGGAAAATACTAAGGTTGCTGAGGAAAAACCGGGGCCAGTGGAGAAAGAAGCAAGGCCTTTGACTTGGGCGGAGATTGAACTCAAGTTGACTGAATATGCCTCTGACCAAGCCCAGGGACTAGCGACGGCTATTTCTGAGGACGAAAAAACAGAATTATTGAAACAGAGGCGAGGGCTGGTTAATGAGGAAGAGGCAAAGGAAGCGACGAGGGGGCGGAAAGCCGGAGTAGCGGGTTTGTACCAAAAAATAGTGGATGATGACCAGATGGCGGGGCGGTCGGGGAGACAGAGGGAGAATCCGTTGGATTTATTTGTGAGGGGATTGGAGGACATGAAAAGGGGAGCTGGGGAACCTGAGGGGAGACTTGAGGGAGTGGTGGCGGCATGGTTGGATGGAGTTGAACGGAATGCGGAAATTTGGGCGATGGAAGCGGAGCATAAATTGAGAGCGGAGGCAGGTTTGAGGCCTAGCGAGGAATTAGACAAGAGACTTCAGGCGCTTAGAATCGAGAAGGGGCTATTAAATTGGGGGGCCTTAAAAGATCCAACGAGAGGAAGATTGGATGCGCTGGCAAAAGCCTATGCGGACTGGGTGGAAAATGTTGGGCCGGAGGCGGATGATTATAAAAGGGCTAGAGAGGCGGCGGAGAGAGCAACACGGCAGGCGGAGGCGTTTCAGGCTATGGCGGGAGCGGGAGTGGAACTCGTTGAGACTGATAAACCAACGAAGGGTCTGTTTAGTAGAGAATTCTTACGACGGCATGGTTTACCAGAGAAGTACAAGGTTGTATTAACTGCCGGGAAAGCGTATGAGGTGGATGTTTTGGGAGCGCTGGAGAAAATGTATGACCTGTCGCAAATTCCCGAGTGGCTGGTAACCCCCGAGTTTGTAAGGGCGTGTGACAATCCCGAGAAAGCCAGATTCTTTGTTTGGGGGATTGCTCCGTTGATACGTTTGGTAGATAGGGAATATGATGGTAAGTGGTCGACTTTAAGTGATCCAGAAGCAAGAACGGGGCTTTTGAGTGAAGTGGGGTTTTCGATGAGGGGGGTGGCGGCAGCGTTTAAGGACGACGAGGTAGCAAAGAGATGTCTGGCAATATTTTTACAGATGGACAGTCGGACTTATTGGGATGGGAGGACGAGAGTGGTAGATATTGAACGATTTATGGGGCGTGATGATGCGCGGATTGCAGCTCGGATGTCAGGAGAATATATGGAGGCGTTACGGAGGGACCATTTGGCGTGGTCTCAAAAGGAGGCTAAAGCGTGGATGAAAGAGAAAGCTGCGGGAGTGGCAAATCAAGTGGGATGTGATAGGGGGACGGCTGAGATGATGATGGAGCTGGCGACTCTAATTAACGGGAGTCCAATAATTACGGATCAAAGAGCGTTTTTGAACAAGCATGGGGAGTTATTTATGAAAGTTGGAGGCGAGCGGGCGGCTCTGCCGCTTCTGGCAAAAATATTTATGAGAATGGGGGAGAAAGGTGGCAAGAAGGTGCCGATGTATTTAGTGAACTGGTTAAACTGGAAAGGGGTAGATGGCTTATTTAATGGAATGTTGGGGATGACTGAGGTAAGATATTTCCAAGCGGTTCAGGGGATGGCGTTGATAAAGTCGACGATGGATGTGGTAGATAGGATGGTGAGGTGGGAGGGTGAGGCGAAAATGATGGATACGAAATACCAAGTAAAAGCGAAGATTGCGGAGCTGGTAGGGAAGTTGAGAACTTCAGAAGTGCCAGCGATTGAGAGAGGAACTGAGGAAGTAATTATAAATTTAGCAAACAACATGAAGGATAAAATAGGGGAGGTAAAGAGGGTGTCTTCGACAACATCAAAACAGGTGGGAGTAGAATTGGGATGGGGGGTGTTAAACGCATTGACGTTTGGATTAGCGGGTATTTTTAGAGAAATAGGAAAGCGAGGAAGAAGTTAGCGGCTATCCCCCAAGTCTTTTTTGCCAGCCGCTGAGGGTGCTTCCTAAACCCCCCAGGGTCTTGGCAGTTGAGGCTAGCCAAGAAGCTGTTTTCTCATCAGTTCCTTTAAATTGACCCGCTGCGAATTCTGCTGCACCGGCACCTATACCAATACCTTTCTGGGGAACGAGGAATATGGGTCCGAGAGCCTGACCGAAGGCGGAGCCGTATTTAAAAGCAGGGACTTTGAGGGCATCGCGGACTAGTTCGGCGGCTTTGGGGGTAAGAGCGAGAATGGCGTAAGTAATACCGGTGTAAACCATAAGGCTGCTGCCATTGAACAAGGGAAGAGTGGGGAGGGTGCCACTAATTGCACCTGGGCTGACGTTGGGGAACTCTCCGGGCATGACCAGGCTGAGAAGTTCGGTGAGGATGGTGATTAAAGTGCCGAGAATTCCGGAGGCGCCGCCAAAACCGGCGCGGAGGAAAATAATATTGAAGAGAAACATAATAGCGA
>MEXE01000041.1:11630-13564 GCA_001775555.1 Candidatus Amesbacteria bacterium RBG_19FT_COMBO_48_16
CCGGAGCCGCTGGTGGGCAAAAGGCCTAAAAGGATTATCCAGGGGGCGGCGATAATGTAGAAAATGAGCAGGAGATAGGCTTTAAGAAGCATCCACCAGATTTTGAAGATGAGGAAAATAAGGAAAAGTTGAATGACGAGAAAGATAATGGCAAAAGGGATGCCGGCCACTGAAAGGAACATGACGATTGCAGAGATAGTGGTGACTAACACGTCGAGTAGTACTAAATTGCCGAAGTTCATGGAGGTGAAAAATTTGATAGTGTCGGAGACGTTGGTAAACAAGCCCTGACTGCCGATGACGGAGATGAGGAAAGAAAGGACAAGATAAGTGAGGTCGATGACGAAACCGGCTATGGCGTAGGAGAAAGTGATGGCAAGAAGGGTGACGACAATCTTGGGGATCATGAGTTGGAGACTGACGACTGTCTGAGGGTTGACTTTGGAGCGAAACATAATCAGGAAAGCGGTGGCCAGGATAAAGACAACCATGAGAACGTAGGCGGCGTTTCGGGAGGCGGACCAAAGCGATTGGGTGGCGGTAATAGCACTGTAACCATAGCCTTGAGCGTGGACGGGTGAGGCGATAGAGAATTTGGCCAGGTAGTCACGGGCGTATTGAGTACCGGAGGCAACGGGGTGGTCGTAGAAGTAGCCTATTCCGCCGGCCAGGAGGCCGAATGGACCGAACTGGGCGTAATCGATGTCAACGGGTTGGCCGGTAGAGGCAATGTTGAAGATGCCGATGATATTTTTGATAAAGCCGTCTTTAAAAAATATGCCGACGGGAGAGTGGAGGACAAGGGAATTGGTGATCCAGTTCAGTTGGGCGAAAGTATATCTTTCACCGAATATCTCATCCTGAGGATCAGCGTAAACCTTTTCTGCAAAAGTACAAATGCCCTGTTCGTACCAAGGATCATCGGTAATGATAATGTTAAATATTGGAATCTGTTTGATAATGTTAATGACATCGCAGATGTTGTCGGGGACATCAATGATAAAAGCAGCGCGGGCGGGGGGGGCGGAAGAAAGCAGGAGAGTAAGAGAAAAGAGGAGAGTGAGTGCCAGGACCGAGACTTTTTTTCGAAAAGAGGTCATGTGGTTATACAATAGAGTAAATTATAGCGTTTGGCAAGGTTAAGGAAAAGGGAAGGAACAGCTACTGATAAAGCTCCAAGTGTTTTTAATAGTATTGGCATAAGTATTGGCGCCGGCATAAGGAATACAGGAGCTGCTTTTGAAACGGGCAGCAAAGACCTGGATTGGGTCAAAGATAGCCAGCTCGGAGGCGCAGACGCTTTTGATGAATTTGACGTGGTTGATAAAGGCGGCAATTTGGGCCAGCCAGTCGTTGTGGGGGCTAAACACCATACCAAAATCGGATACATTACCAATCTTTTGGTAATTACTAGTGTCACTTTCGTTGAGCCAAATGACAAGAGCAAGTCCGGGGTCGATACCGCCGGAGTTGGCACGAAAAACGGTGTCGTTAAAGCACTCTTCCGCATAGGGATAGCCCTGGGTGGGGAGGCCGTACCAGCGCCGGGCAACGTCGATGTAATTCTGGCGAGGGACACAGCTGTAGGGTTGTAGCGGACGGGTTTGATCGCAGTTGATGCCGGTGGTTCCGGGAGGGGGGGCGTAGGCATTGATGAGAGCCTGGGGGCGGAACATGCGCTGGAAATTCAGATTCCAGTAATACGCAGCACCTCCGAGGAAATGGTCAGCGAGACTGCCGATGCGGTCGAAATAAATGTCCGCCGGAGCACCACCGGAGCCGGCGTCGACACTGGGAGAGTTGAGGTCGGGGGTAGAGCCGGAATATTCGGCCGTGTCCTGACCGGGGACAGTGGTCTCGATGTCATTTTCACCGGTGATGTAATCGACCGTAGGAGGCAGAATATCCGGTTTTTTGGGGAGGAAGCGGCGCAG
>MEXE01000042.1:0-46243 GCA_001775555.1 Candidatus Amesbacteria bacterium RBG_19FT_COMBO_48_16
CCACTCTCGATTATGAATTATCAGGTTTTTATCCGGCTGACCTGGTTAAACTTGAAGTTTTGGTTGCCGGTCAACCGGTTGACGCTATGTCCCAAATCGTTCCCCGCTTATCGGCCCCCAGAGTAGCCAAAGCTTTGGTCGAGCGCCTCATAGACCTTATTCCCCGCCAGCAATTTGAGGTTGCAGTCCAGGCTGCAGTCGGCAGCAAGATATTAGCCCGGGCTGACGTCAAAGCTTTCAGAAAGGACGTTACCGCCAAACTCTACGGTGGCGACCAGACCCGAAAAGACAAATTGCTCAAAAAACAAAAGAAAGGCAAAGCCCGCATGAAACGCGTCGGCCGGGTAGACATCCCCCAGGAAGCTTTCCTGGCAATTCTCAAAGTTAGCTAAACCCGCCGTTTGACTATTTCACTT
This sequence comes from Candidatus Amesbacteria bacterium RBG_19FT_COMBO_48_16, assembly GCA_001775555.1. GTDB lineage: Bacteria > Patescibacteriota > Microgenomatia > CAZETR01 > Amesbacteraceae > UBA12042. The sequence continues at coordinate 417 of MEXE01000042.1, forward strand.
CCAGCTCCAGAAGCACTACGCTGTTTGGTTGCATAGCCACTTCTTTTTGCAGCATCGCTCCCGGCGATGCTATTTCTGCTGTAGTTGTTCCTGTCCCTAAAATCGTCGTCCGCAACCGGTAATCACTGGGAACCAACCCCAAAAAACTGACCGGAACAACTTCACTATGACTGCCCTTGGGATCATAATTAGTCAAAATTACCTGATAGACACCGTCTTTTTTTGCTCCGATTGCTCTCACCCAACTACCTTCACCCGTCACGGACAGCCTTTGATCTCCAAGCGTCGAAAGCAGCACCAAAGCCTGGTATCGGGGCTTGCCTACCAGTCCCCATTGGCCGGAGACCGCAAAACTAAAACCCGATTTGGCTTTAAACATCAGCTCTCTCGATACGGCCACCAAATGTGCCGCCCCGACGGCAGTATCGTTTGCCCCCCCCGCCTCACTCCTGGGTGCCATCTCAGTAATTATCTTTTCCACTTGTGAAAAATACGGATGTCCTTCAATCCACCTGTCCGCTTTGGCAATGTCGTCACTATACCTGCCTACGTCCAGATCATACCGATGCCAGGAAAAAAAATCCAACCTTATTTTATTTTTCAGAATATACGGAAAAAAATTATTTATCCAGTTAGGATACAGTCCCGTTGTCCCGGGGCCCCCCAGTTTGAATTGTTTTACTTGGGAAGCAGCCGCCGCTCCCCTGGCTGCATACAAATACAGGTTCCGATAATCTTTTCCCCCTCCCATTTTCCATTTCCCGAACAAATCCGGTTCGTTCCACACTTCGTAATATACTCCGTCTATCCCCATTTCCCCGCTGTAATGCTCTATTGTCCTTTGGACAACCAATGCCCACTCATTCCAATCCCGGGGAGGCGAGACCGAATCGGACACAGCCAAAGCTGGCGGCATGTAAGACAGGGACAAAAATGGAATCGCCCCGGTTTCCCTGATTTTGTTTATTACTTTATCCAAGCTCCCCCAATTAAACACCAAACCCCGGCTGTCTCTCGACACCACCCCGAACTGGTCATAAATATGGTCAATTCTTATATACGCCGGCTTGACTGCCGCCACCTTGACTTCTAGGCCGTCCAAAAACCCCGGTAAGTTGTCTCCCCCCTGGGCCAGTCCCCGCCATACCTTAGGCAGCGGTCCCAGCTCCCGGTCGGTTTCTACCGCAATCGCCGCTAACCTCCCCTCCGCTCCTACCAGGTATCTCACCGCGTTATTGGCCAGCTTCAAAATTCCCGGGAGTAACAAGGCCAAAGCCACCACCCCGATAAATGAAATCGTCTGCTCCCTGTTTTTCACTCTCCAATTGTAACCTTCGCCTCACCACTTGACAACAGTTAGCACTCGTGTTAAGTTTCTGCTAAATGAATCTTACTCCCCGTCAAACTCAGATCCTGAAAGCCCTGGTCGAGGAATATATCGCCACGGCCGAGCCTATCGCTAGTGAACAGCTGGAAAAGAAATACAACCTGGGTGTTTCCCCGGCCACTATCAGAAACGAAATGGCCGCTCTTACTCATCAGGGTTTTTTGCGTCAGCCCCACACGTCTGCCGGTCGTATTCCCACCCCTACAGCCTTACATTTTTTCGTCGATCATCTCATGCAGGAAAAACGCCTTTCTGTCGCCGACGAAGTTTCGGCAAAAGAAAAAGTTTGGGATTCCCGTTTTGACTTTGACAAATTTATGCGTCAGGCTACCTTGGCTTTGGCCGAACGCACCAAGACTCTATCGGTTACCGCCACTGACGAGGGGGATATTTATTACGCCGGCATAGCCAATATCTTGGACATGCCGGAATTTTTTGACATCGATGTTACCAAGACGGTACTTTCTCTGCTGGATCAGCAATCCCGTCTCACCCAGCTATTTTTTGATCGGACTTACAGCCAAGACCCGGTGCATATAATTTTTGGAGCCGACCTGGGCTGGCCTTTCTTTGACCCGGTGGGTATGGCCTTTACTTACTTTTCTGCAGGCGGAAATCACCGCGGATCACTGGCTGTTATTGGTCCTTGCCGGCTGAATTTCCCGTACGTAATTCCCACTCTTAAATATTTCTCCCAGCTTTTTTCTGAAATGCACAAGCATTGGCAATAATTCCTCCTTTTTATTATGTCTAAAGTCAAAACCTCAACTCCATCAGTCTCCGAACTCCAGCACCAGGTAAAAGCTTTGGACCAGAATTGGAAACGGGCACTAGCGGACTATCACAATCTCAAAAGAAGGATTGAACACGACAAATCGGAATTTGTCAAACTGGCCAACGCCAATCTTATTGCCCGCCTTATTCCCTCACTTGATGTTATCGAACTGGCAGCTGCACACAACGAGGATATAGGTGTCCAGATGGCCGCAAGACAATTCCATGAAGCTTTAAACCAGGAAGGTCTCCAAGTTATCTCTCCCGGCCTCGGCGATGCTTTTGACTCTTCCCTCCACGAATGTATCGAAACTCTTGATTTACCGGGCGACAAACAGCAAAATACAATTGCCGAAGTAAGTTTAAAAGGCTATCGGATCGGAGACTACATTCTCCGCCCGGCCAAAGTGAAAGTTTTCAGGGTACCTGAAAACATTCATTCCGAGCCAGTCGCGTCGGACGCGACGCAGTCGAGGGATCCTCAATTAATTAACCAAACCGGGAGCTAAATTAATATGTCCAAAATAATCGGTATTGATCTCGGAACCACTAATTCTTGTGTGGCCGTAATGGAAGGCGGTCAGCCCAAAGTCATCCCCGCTGCCGATACAGGTCGTAACATTACTCCTTCTGTCGTGGAGCCGGTCAAAAACTTGGTAGGGGACGTGGCCAAACGCCAGATGATCCTAAATCCCAAAAACACTATTTACAGTATCAAGCGTCTCATGGGTCGTAAATCCACGGACCCTGAGGTCAAACGTACCGAAGGCATGGTCCCGTACAAAATCGTTTCCGGTAAAGACAACATGGCCACGGTGGAAGTGGAGGGCAAGTCCTATACCCCCCAGGAGATCTCAGCTCAGGTTTTACGAACCATGAAAGCTCACGCCGAAGCCTACCTGGGTAGCCCCGTTGATCGGGCAGTTATCACCGTGCCGGCATATTTTGATGACTCCCAACGCCAGGCTACCAAACAAGCGGGTGAGATTGCCGGTCTCAAGGTGGAACGGATTATCAACGAGCCGACGGCAGCCGCGTTAGCCTATGGCCTGGACAAAAAAAACGCTCATACTGTGGCCGTTTATGATTTAGGTGGGGGTACTTTTGATATTTCCATTCTCGAACTGGGGGACGGAGTATTTGAAGTCAAGTCCACCAACGGCGACACCCATTTAGGGGGGGACGACTTCGACCAGGCAATAATGGACTGGATCGTTGCCGAGTTTAGAAAAGACCACGGTGTTGACCTGAAAAAAGACTCTCAGGCTCTTCAGCGTATCCGCGATGCGGCCGAAAAAGCCAAAATAGAGCTTTCCTCCAGCCTTGAGTATGAAATCAACCAGCCTTACATTACCCAAAAGGACAGCCAGCCTCTTCACTTAACCCTGAAATTAACCCGGTCCAAACTTGAATCCATCGTTGATGAGTTGATCCAAAAGACTACCGCGCCGGTCAAAGCTGCCTTAAAAGACGCTAAAAAGGAGAGTAAAGACATAGATGAGATAGTGTTGGTTGGGGGTATGACCCGTATGCCGAAAGTCATAGATACTGTCAAAAACCTTTTCGGCAAAGAACCCAACAGGAGTGTCAATCCCGACGAAGTGGTAGCTATCGGAGCGGCTATCCAGGGCGGAGTCCTGACCGGCGACGTCAAAGATGTCGTGCTTCTGGATGTCACTCCCCTGACTCTCGGCTTGGAGACTCTGGGCGGAGTTATGACCCCGCTTATTGAACGGAACACTACTATCCCTACCAGTAAGTCCCAGATTTTTTCGACTGCCGCCGATAGTCAAACTTCTGTCGAAATCCATGTCCTTCAGGGCGAGCGTCCCATGGCAGCAGACAACAAGACTTTAGGCCGCTTCATTTTGGACGGCATCCCTCCCGCCCCCCGGGGAGTTCCCCAAATCGAAGTCGCTTTCGATATTGACGCCTCCGGAATTCTCAAAGTCTCTGCCAAAGACAAAGCCACCGGCAAATCCCAGCATATCACCATCACCAACTCGACTAATCTGGACGAAAAGGAAGTCGAACGCATGCGCGCCGAAGCCGAGAAACATGCATCCGAAGATTCTACCAAAAAAGCCCATATCGAAGCTCGTAATCAAGCCGATTCCCTGATCTTCACTGCCGAAAAAACTCTCAAAGATGCCGGCGAGAAAGCCCCGGCTGATCTCAAATCCGAGGTCGAGGATAAGTCCAAGGCATTAAAAGATATTTTGGAAACCGGCACTAAGGAAGACCTGGACGCCAAATCCAAAGACCTGATGGATTCGCTGCAAAAACTGGGTTCCTCTATGTATCAGCAAAGCCAGGCTCAAACCCCTCCCTCCGATCAAACTGCTGACGGTGATCAACCCAAACCCGAAAACAAGGGTAACGATAAAAGTACTCCCGAAGAAGGCGAAGTCGTGAATTGACACCTAGTCTTCTTCTGCGCCAAAAACTCTCATTACAAATATTGCGACATTAGGATGTATTGTTATCCCTTTTTTCCTGAGACGAGCTGGAATTAATAACTTTGCGGCTTCGACAGCAGCGACGGCTTGCGCAAGCTCCTCACTTACTCCAGAAACGAGAAGAAGCCCTTCTTTTTTAGCCTTGAAAGCTTCTGCTGCACGAACTAATTCTCTAAGGTCCACAAAATAATTATAGGACAACGTGCCCGTGAAGTCAATCTGGTTTGCCAAAACTCGACTCAAAAGATAAAATGAACCCGCCATGAAAGTCACTTATCAATTGACTTAACCTGCATGCCTGATAACGATAAGCCCCAACCTCCGTCTGCTCCTCCTCCGCCTCCGGCTCCCCCACCCCCGCCCGCCTCCGCCAAATCTGTCAAATTTCGCGAGCCTCCTCTCAATTTCCAAGAGACCCAGGACATACTTACCAAACTGGAATCCCGGCTTTCCACCAAAGTTATGTGTTACTACACTCCCAAGGACCAATCCATCAACCAAAATCACCCCGATATTTTTTTGGAACAATTAAGAACTATAGGACCCCAACCTACAATTTCCCTGGTCATAATTAGCAACGGCGGCCACGGTTCTGCTTCTTTAAGAATTGCTCACATCCTGCGGGAATATTGCCAAAACTTGCACATGATTGTTCCCTCGCGCTGTGCGTCTGCCGCCACCCTGCTGACTCTAGCGGCAGATAAAATTATTATGAGCCCCTCAGGTTATCTGACTGCCATCGACAGCAGCCTCACCCACGGTCTCAATCCCAGGGGGCCGGACAATAGGCCGGTATCAGTCTCGGTCGATCAGATCAAACGCATCCTCAAATTCCTGGACGCCGAAGGCCCGGCTGTCACCGACAGTCAGAAAGAAGGCTCTTATCGCACTCTGTTTAAATATATTCACCCTGTTACCATCGGGGAAATCGACCGCGTCTCGTCTCACTCCGTTCTCATCGCCACCAAAATGATGCAGCTGCATCCCCAGTCGTTTAAGTCAGACGATCAGATATCCCGGATTGCCAATCACCTTCACAATGATTACCCCGAGCACGGTTTTCCCATTCTGTATTCCGAGGCTAAAGACGTCGGATTACCGGTAGAAAAAGCGGATATGCAGCTTTCCCACCTCCTTAGAGACCTGGTCAACTATTATGATTCCGCTACCCGCGAGGAAATAACCCACCTAAGTGAATCCCATTTCAAATCAGCGGCTTTTACTAATCTGGTGGAGTCCGTCGGCGTCCGGACCGTCTTTCGTTCATCCTTTGAAAGGAGGCTCAACCCTATTACTAAAGTTTGGCAAACCGAAAACGATCTTTCCAAATGGGTGAATATCACTCCTCCCCCCAGCCCTGAAGGCAAAATTCAAATCCGCTCCCTGGGACTTTCCCTATCCAGCCAATGACCTCTTCTTTTCCCGTCGAAGTCAACCGGGTTAAATTGTGGCTTGAGTCTCGCGGTTTTACTCCGCGGATTAAACTTCTGGGAGTCACAGCCAAGACTGCCCGGGATGCCGCCACAGCCGTTGGTTGTGACTTGGAAAAAATCGCCAAATCACTTGTCTTTTATATTGTGGCAACCCAAAAGCCGATTCTTATTATCGTCAGCGGCAAAAACAGGGTTGACAAGACCAAAGTAGGGGAGTATCTGGGGCAAAAAATCAAAACTGCCGGCCCTGATTTTGTACTCCACGTCACCGGCTTTTCTGCCGGTGGTGTGCCTCCGGTGGCTCACTTACAGCCGATTCGGACACTTATCGATCAGGATTTATTATCGTTTGCTGCAATTTGGGTTGCAGCTGGCCACCCCAATGCCCTCTTTCCCCTCTCACCCTCTGATCTTGTCCGGCTTACCGGGGGAGAAGTTATCCCGGTCTAAACTCTCCTTTTCTTTTTCAGCCTTGCCCCATTATGGGCCATCGGAGTTACATCAGCAATCAAAGTCATCTTCATTCCCGCCGCCTTCAGAGCTCTTAAAGCCGCATCCCGGCCGGAACCCGGGCCTTTCAGGTATACTTCAGCTTCTTTTATTCCGGAAGCCATAGCTTTACGCGCTGCGGCTTCAACCGCTGTAGTGGCCGCAAAAGGTGTGGACTTTCGGGTTCCCTTAAACCCGGACGCTCCTGCAGAACCCCAGGATACGGTATTCCCACCCGCATCTGTTACAGTTACCAGAGTGTTATTAAATGTAGCCGTAATGTACACTTTTCCGTTCACCCCCATATTATTTAGCTTTTGCCTCCTTTCTCTCTTTCTCTGCTTTGGCAGCCTCTACCTGAGCCAGAGCCTCTTTCTTTAAAGCCCCGATAGTTACTTTTTTACCTCTTCTGATCCGGGCGTTTGTCCGGGTCCTCTGCCCTCGGACTGGTAATCCCCGGGCGTGCCGCATTCCCCTATACGATCCGATTTCTTTGAGCCTGGAGATATTTAAGGCCACTTCTTTGCGCAAGTCACCCTCAACTTTTATAACCTCTGTAGCTTTTTGGATCTTTGACAGTTCCTCAGGAGACAATTGATTCGTCCTTTTATCGCCGCCAACACCCGCTTTTCTTAAAATATCTGTCACTTTCGACCTGCCTACCCCATAGATATATGTTAATGCTACTTCCAGCCGTTTATTTTCAGGGATATCTACCCCGGCAATTCTGGGCATATCTTCATCCTTGTCTTTGTTTGTGCTTAGGATTAACGCAAATTACATACAAAACCCCCCGGCGTTTTATTACCCGGCAGTTTCGGCACCTGGTTTTTATAGATGCTGCAACCTTCATTTTTATTTATTTTAGTCGGTAAATTACCCGTCCTTTTGACATGTCCAGGCTGTTTATTTCCAGTCGGACCTTGTCTCCCGGTAACAGTCTTACCCAATTGCGCCTCATTCTCCCTGCCAGGTGGCAGAGCAGAATCTTGTCTGTTAAGTTGTCAGGCAAGGAGCTGGTTACTTTCACCCTAAAGCTGGTGTTAGGTAAATTTTCCAAAACTACCCCTTCAACCTCAAAGACTGTTGGCGCACTCATTTTTTCACTGTCGTCAAAACTACCGGACCGTCTCCAGTCACGGCCACAGTATGCTCAAACAACCCAGATATTTTATCATCGGCAGTAACTATTGTCCATCCATCGTCATTTTTGTAGGCGACCTCAGCCGCACCTTCGTTGTACATGACTTCAATAGCCAATACCATCCCTGAAACCAGGAGGGGTGAGTGTTCATATTTTCCCATCGCAAAGCAGGGGATAGCTGGTTCCTCATGCAGCTTTCTGCCTATACCGTGTCCGGTCAGTGCCCGGACGACCGAGTATCCTGCCCCCTCTACCGTTTCTTGCATCATCTTTGATATATCCATTATTCTTTTGCCGGGGGACGCCTGCTCCGCTGCCTTTTTCAGAGCTAATCTGCCGACCTCCAGGAATTTTTCCGGCCCTCCCACAGTTACCGAAGTATCTGTATGGTAGCCTTTATAAAACATTCCTACGTCAATTCCCACTTTGTCCCCCTTTTTTATTTTTTCCTCTCCTGGAATTCCGTGGACTACTGTTTCGTTCAGGTTTATGCAGGTCGCCCAAGCGTACCCGGGTACCATCTTAAACGACGGTTTTCCTCCCGCTTTTATAATCATTTTTTCTGCCATCGTATCAAGTTGTCCGGTGGATATACCCGGCTGAACCTGTCTCGATATTTCGTCCCTTATTTCAGCAAGCTTTCTTCCTCCTTCCGCCATTATCTCAATTTCCTCAGGCGTTTTTATCGTCAATTTATCCATGAAACTATCTCCCGAAAAATTTCTTCAACAGGCCTTTCCCCGTCAATCTCCAGTAAAATTCCCTCCCTTAGAGCTCTTTTGGCCACTTCCAGCGTGGATTTATTAAAAGCCTTCAGCCTTTTTTTAATCACATCCGGATAATCATCTTCCCGCTGGACCAGCTCGCCTTTGCATTCGCATTTAAAGTCACCAGGCGGCGGGTCGGTAATCAGGTTGTATATTCTGCCGCAATTCTTGCATATTCTCCTGGCGGAAATTCTTTTGACAGCTTCAGCCTCTGATACCTTCAGCATTATCACTCGGTCCAACTTCTCCCCCCTCGACTTCAGAATATTTTTTATTAATTCATATTGGGGCAGATTCCGCGGTGTTCCGTCGAATATTCGCCCATTTCCCGCCGGCTTGGCCAATGTCTGCTTTAAAACCGCCATCAATATCTTATCGGAGACCAACACTCCCTTAAGCATCATGCTTTTTATACGCTTTCCCCAAGGATGATCTGTTTCGGCGATATCCCTCAGCAACTTCCCGGTTTCAATTTGAGTCAGACCATATTTTTCCGCCAGTAGTTTAGCCTGGGTGCCTTTTCCCGACCCCTGTGACCCGAGAATGACGATGTTCATAGCGAGCCCATAAATTACACTTGCAAAAATCCCTCATAGTTGCGTACCAGCAGTTGGGATTGCAACGATTTCGTAGTCTCCAAAACGACTGACACCACAATTAATAGCCCTGTCCCACCTATCGTCATAGTCGGAATTTTAAACACTGTCTGCATTACCGCCGGCAGGACGGCAATCAGTCCCAAAAACAAAGCTCCCGCCAAAGTTATTCGGTTTAATACTCCTGACAAATACTTTGCCGTTGCGTCTCCTGGCCGAATGCCGGGAATAAAACCGCCGTATTTTTTCAAATCGTCAGCGATTTTTTCCGGATTAAACACCACCGCTGTATAAAAATAAGTGAACCCGACTACTAGTCCGAAGTAAATTAAGTTGTACGTCCATCCGCCCGGTTGCATTACCGCCACGATAGTTCTGGCGGCATTGGCTATTTGTGCATTGGGAATCTGTTCCAAAAATTTGCCTACCATGGAAGGCAGTAAAACCAGAGAAACCGCAAAGATTATCGGGATCACCCCTGCCTGGTTAACTCTCAGCGGCAGATGGGTCGATTGCCCCCCATAAGTTCGCCCCGCCCTGATTCTTTTGGCATAAGAAACCACAATATTTCTGGAGGCTTCATTCATAAATACCACTCCCGCCACCACCACCAGGCTCGATATTCCGAATACCAGCAGGTTACCCAAGCTCAACGTTTCAAAAGTCAATGCCGTCTGGCCCAAAACTACCGGCAGTCGTCCTACAATTCCCGCAAATATTAACAGGCTTATTCCGTTTCCTACCCCGTATTCACTAATCAATTCTCCGAGCCAAACCGTCAGCATCGTTCCCGCCGTCATGGTGACCAGAAGGGTCAGCAGTAATAGCGGAGACAGGGATCCGATTACCCCCTGGTTATGCAGCAAAAAATACATCCCAAATCCCTGTAAAAGCGCAATTGGTACCGTCAGCATTCTGGTATATTGATTCACCACTTCCCGCCCGTATTCCCCTTCTTTCTGCAGTTCCTCCAGTTTGGGAAACACGACTGTTAGCAATTGCATGATTATTGAAGCATTTATGTAAGGCCCGAGTCCCAGAGCTACCAAACTGAAATTAGCCAGCGTCCCCCCGGAAAATATATCTAAAAGGCCCAAAAGTTGACTCCCCGCAAACAGCTGTTTTAACGCGGTCCTGTCGATTCCCGCCACTGGAATATGAGCCAGCATTCGGTAAGTGACCAGCATAATCGCCGTGAATACCAGTTTTCGTTTTAAATCCGGCGCCGACCATATCTGACGTAATGTTGACCAAACTTTCTCCATAAGCTAGATTTTGTCTATCTTACCACCCGCCTTGAGTATTTTTTTGGCTGCGGCTTGTGAAATCGGCACTTTGATTACCAAAGCCTGTTTTATGTCTCCCCTGGCTAATATTTTAGTCGCTCCCCCCCTTCCTCTGCGGGCCAAGTTTTCCGTCGTTACCGGGAGCTTGGCTGGCCAGTCGCTCAGATCACTCAAATTCAAAGGTAAGAACTTCCCCTTAAGCGGTTTAAATTTACCTTTTCCGCGCAGCAGTGGCAATCGTTTTACCAGCGACTTTTTCGCTTTTGTCCCCTCAAATCCGACTCTTATTTTCCCCCTGGCTTTCTGCCCTTTGCTTCCCCGGCCGCTGGTATGCCCGCCCCTGCCCGAACCGTATCCCCGCCCTACCCTTTTGGCTGATCTTTTAGTAATTTTTGGTAAATTTGCTAAATCCATAATTAAATATTCGCAGATTTCAACCGGCGTAAAGCTTCAAACGCTGCATATACATTGCTGGCCCGGTTGGAAGTTCCCAATATTTTACCCACCACATCCCTTATTCCGGCTGCCTCCACTACCGCTCTCACCGGACCCCCGGCAATTACTCCGCTTCCCGCCGGAGCGGGTTTCAATAGAATTCTAGCCGCTCCCACCTTAACTCTCATTTCATGGGGAATGGATGTGCCGGACATCGGTACGCTGATCAGGTGTTTCTGGGCATAGGTACTGCCCTTTCGAATTGCGGATGATACGTCTTTCGCTTTTCCCAAGCCTACTCCCACTCTGCCCTTTCTGTCACCTACCACCACTAGGGCTGAGAAACTTATTCTGTTCCCCCCTTTGGTCTTTTTGCTCACCCTATTTACCTGTACCACTTTTTCTTCAAACTCTTTTGGTTCTCTGGGCTCATATCTGAACATATGTTTAAAACTTAATACCTCCTTTTCTCGCCGTTTCGGCCAAAAGCCTAATTCGGCCATGGTAGTTGTATTGTCCGCGGTCAAACACGACCCTTTTAATTCCGGTTTTTAACGCCCTTTTGACTACTTGTTCTCCGGTCTCGACAGGTGATACACCCCGTACCGTTAACAATGTCCGACCTGTTTCCTGATCTATTATTTGGGCATATATATATTTATTAGATTTGATCACTGTCAACCGCGGGATTTTCGGATTCAGGGCTAGCTTGCTCCGGGTTCGTTTCACCCTTTTTGCTTGTTGGTTTTTGTAGCGTTTTATCATTTTACTTTACCCCCGTTATTCCCGCTTTGGCCGCCTTTCCTGCCTTGCGAACGATGATTTCCCCCTGGTATGTAAAACCCTTAGCCTTGTAGGGATCGGCCGGCCTAAGGCCTCTGATTATTGCCGCCGTCTCACCTACGGTTTCTTTGTTACTTCCAAACACTGTGATTTTATTATCTTTGACTTCAAAAGTCACCCCGGCCGGAGCTTTCACCGTCACCGGGTGGGAAAAACCCAGAGCCAGCTGTAAATCAGAATCAGCGACACTCGCCCTATATCCTGTACCTGACAACTCTACGGTTTTACTCCACCCCTCATTTATCCCTGTTATGGCATTAACAACTAAGGCTCGGACCAAGCCTTGCAGATGATTTTTATCCCTGGGGGCAGTTACTAAAATTCTATCCTTCTCCACTTTTACTTCGACACCGCTGGGGATTTTGACTTCCAGATTTCCCTTTTGCCCCACAATAGCCGCTACCCCCTCCCTTACCGTAACGGACACTCCGGCGGGAATGGTAATTGGCATTTTTCCTATTCTGGACATATTTTTAAAACAGTTACCACACTTGGGCCACTATCTCTCCTCCTGTATTTAATTTCCGTGCCTGTTTGCTACTGATAATCCCCTTGGGTGTAGACAGAATATTTATACCCAACCCCCCCCACACTTTCGGCATATCCTTTAAGCTGGTATAAATTCGCGCTCCTGGTTTACTACTTCTTTTAATTCCCAATATGGCCGGCTTTTTACCTTTATATTTTAGGGTTATTTCTACCGCGTTTTCCTTTTTTTCCGCCCGGGCTAGGTATCCTTCCTCAACCAGTACTCTGACTACGCCATAAACGGCTCTGGTGTAGGGGGCACGGATTAACGGCAAGTCCGCCATGTATCCGTTCCTGATTCTTGCGACTAAATCCGATAGATGATCGTTTACCATGACGCCTTCCTTATCCCGGGCAACTCTCCCCGGTTGGCCAGCTCCCGAAAACACAACCGGCATAAGCCGAAAGCTCGTAGATAAGCTCTTGACCGGCCGCACATCTGGCACCGGTTGCGGTATTGATTCGGGTATTTTAAATAACCCTTGGTTTGCTTAACAATTTTTGATGTTTTTGCCATTTTGTTTAGGATTTAGAAATTAGGATTTGGTAAAAGGAATTCCTATAAGTTCCAAAAGCCGCCGGGAGATTTTAGCATCTCCGGCATTTGTCACCATAGTTATTTCCAGACCTCTGATTTTATCAATCTTGGCATAATCTATCTCCGGAAAGACGATTTGTTCGTGAAGACCTAGAGTATAATTTCCCTGTTTGTCAAATGCTCCTCCGGAAACCCCGTGGAAGTCTCTCACCCGCGGTAAAGTCACGGTGATCAGTTTCACCAGAAAATCTTCCATCCTTTTTCCTCTTAGTGTCACAGTCAATCCTACCGGATCACCCTCTCTGATCTTAAAATTAGCAATGGATGCTTTCGCCCGAGTTACTTTAGGTTTTTGGCCTGTAATTACTGTCAGCTGGTCGGCAGCTTTATCTAGCACTCCCTTATCGTGGGCAGCCTGTCCCAAACCTATATTCAAAACGACCTTCACCATCTTTGGCACCGCCATTCTATTTGTCACTCCCAGCTCCCCCATCAATTGCGGCACTGCTTTTTCCTGGTATTGTTTTTTTAAATCCATACGAAATTAATCTACGTCTGCATCGCACTTCCGGCAGACCCTGATTTTTTTGCCGGCGTCAAACCGATAACCTATTCGTGTTGACTGTTTACATTTTGGGCACACTAGGACTACGTTGGCCGCAGGCACTGGCCGGTCCAGTATCAGAATTTCTCCCGGTCGTCCTTCTCCTTGAGGTTTACGGTGCCTTTTATACTGATTTATACCCAATATCAACACCCGACTTTCTTTTGGAAATACCCGCTCAATTTTTGCTTGTTTCCCTTTGTCTTTCCCTACCGTCACTCTCACCAAATCACCCTTTTTTAATTTGATTTTTGAATAATTTTTCATAACACTTCTGCTGCTAATGACGCGATCTTATTAAAACCCGCCTCTTTTACCTCTCGAGCGATAGGCCCGAATATTCGGGTTCCTCGTGGATCTTTAGTTTTTGGATCAATCACCACTGCGGCGTTATCATCAAATCTGATATAGCTTCCGTCCTTTCGCCCCTTTTCCTTTCTGGTACGCACGATTACCGCCTTTACAATTTCAGAATCTTTAACCACTCCGATCGGATCTGCTTGGTCCACCACTGCCGTCACTATATCCCCCAAATAACCATAAGTTTTTTTCCATCCGCCCATCACTCCGATTACCAGCAGGCGTTTTGCTCCGCAATTATCAGCCAGGGTGAGGATGCTTCTTAGTTGAATCATGTTATTTTTTCATTACTTCCTTTACCGTAAAACGCTTGGTCCGGCTAATCGGAGCTGTTTCTACCAGCCTTACTTTATCTCCCAAATTTAGTGGATTTTCCGTATGGGCATGGTACTTTTTCGTTCTCCTCACCCTCTTATGGTACATAGGATGCGCCACAAATCTGACCACCTCGACTACTACCATTTTTGGTGTTTTATTGGATACGACTTTTCCCGTAATCGTTTTCATACAGACTTGAGAATTGTACCACGCTTAAATAATTTGGCATTTAATTCTGTTAGGACGCGGGCTAACTGTTTTCTTAAATAATATTTCCGCTTCAAGTTTCGTGACTTGGCGGATGATTTTTCAAACCGGAGCTTGCCTAGCTCGATCTTTATTTTTTTTGCCTCGGCCTGCAGCTCCTCAACGGTCATGCCCGCCAGGTCCAATTTCTTTTTGGTATTTTTTTTCTCCGCCATATCTTATCTTGCAACTAGCTTAACTTTAAAAGGTAGTTTTGCCGCCGCTCTTCTGAAAGCTACAGCCGCAACTTCAGATGTAACACCCGCGATCTCAAAAAGTATCCGTCCCGGAGTTACCACGCTCACATACTCATGAATATCTCCCTTTCCCGACCCCATTCTTGTCCCTAATGCTTTTTTGGTAATCGGTTTATCGGGAAAAACTCTGATCCACACTTTTCCTCCCCGGTGAGCATGCCGGGAAATAGCTTTCCTGGCAGCTTCAATCTGCCGGGCTGACAACCACCCTCGGCCCAACGCCTTCAAGCCGTACTCCCCAAAATTCACCTCAGCCCCCCGCCTGGACAGTCCAGGCATCTGCCCTCTGAACTGTTTTCGATATTTTTGTTTCTTGGGTTGCAGCATATTATGTTTTCTCTCCTTTATAAATCCAGACTTTTATCCCTATATATCCGGATCGCGTCAAAGCGGGGACAGCGGCATAGTCCACATTGGCCCGCAGCGTCTGCAGAGGGACCGATCCCGTATGATAAACTTCCCTTCTGGCAATTTCTGCACCGGCAATCCGTCCTGCCAACACCACTTTAATCCCGTTGGCCCTGCTTTGCATTGTTCTTTCCATGGCCTTATTAACTACTCTTCGGGCAGGCATCCGCCTCACCAGCTGTTCGGCTATTTTTGTGGCCACTAAATAAGCACTCAAATCCGCTTCTTTTACTTCTTCTATCGGCATATCAATTTTGGGGATATTTTTATCTCCCGGCGCATATCCTAATGTTTGGTAAATAAATTTTTTAAGTTCCTCGATCCCGGAGCCCCCTCGTCCGATTACCACTCCCGGCCGGGTGACGAAAATTATCACTCTCATACTTCGTAATGACCTCTCTATCTCTACTCTTGTTACCCCCGCAGGGGCCAGTTTTTGCATCAATGCCTTTCTCAGCCTTACGTCTTCGGCCAGATAGGATTTGTATCTTTTGGGATTGGTAGTAAACCACCGCGACTTCCAAGTCTCGGTAGGGGAGAGCGGTAACCTATATGCGACAGGATTAATTTTTTGCCCCATAGCGAGTTTTGGTAATTAACTCTAGTCTTATATGTGCCATCCTTTTTCTCCTTATTCCTCGGTCATATCTAGCTCCGTGGGCATGAACATCAGCTTTTTTTGCTCCTTTTGGTCCTTCCTCGATCTGCAGGCTTTTTACTGTCAGGTCTGCCGGTGACAACCCTGCATTTTTCGCATTAGCCAGAGCTTGTTGATATACTTTTATCAGGCTCCCGGCCGCCCTGTGGGGTAAAAGTTTCAGGTATCCGATGGCCTTATTTGGATCGGCACCTCGGACCACTTGGGCTACCAGGCGCAGCTTGCGGGGGCTGTGGCGGACGAAGCTTGCCCTCGCCACCACCACTTTGTCTGGCGGATCCGGGTTTGGCTTTACTGGAGACTTTTGCTCGCGCAGCGCTGGCTTTGCCAGTATTTTGCGTTTTGAATTTTTCATATTAAGTTTTCTCCATAGTTCGTTTAACTATCGCCCCGTGGCCTCTGAATGTCCTGGTAGAGGCAAATTCTCCCAGCCGATGCCCCACCATACCCTCGCTTATAAACACTTCTGCGAATTTATTCCCCGTATGTATCTGGAACGTGAAACCTACAAATTCCGGAGGGATTTGACAGGATCGCGACCATGTCTTAATAGGGGATTTTTTGCCCGACGCAGACATAGCCAAAACTTTTTTCATCAACTTAGAATCGATAAATGGCCCCTTTTTATTAGATCTACTCATATTATTATTTTCTCCTTTCTGCAATTAACTTAGCTGAGTGCTTGGTTTTTTTGCGGGTTCGGGTACCTCTGGCAGATTTTCCCCAAGGCGTTTTGGGGTGCATCCCTTCACCCGACCTTCCTTCACCGCCGCCATGAGGATGGGATCTGGGATTTTGTGCCGTTCCCCGCACGGTTGGCCTGATACCCAACAGTCTTTTTCTACCCGCCTTCCCGAAGTTGATATTCTTCCATTCCGTATTACCCAGTTGTCCGATAGTCGCCCGGCACGCAGGATTAAACCTGCGTACTTCTCCCGAAGGTAATCTAACCAGCGTGTAATTTTCTTCAAACCCCACTATCGTTGCCGCTCCGCCCGCACTTCTTACCATCTGCGCACCCTTTCCGGGAACAATTTCTAGATTATGCACCGCCGTTCCCACCGGAATGTTAGACAGCGGCAACGTATTTCCCGGCAACAGCGCCGCCGTTTCTCCCGAGAAAATGCGTTGCCCTACTGCCAACCCGTCTGGAGCCAAAATATATCTCCTGGCCCCGTCGATGTACTTAACTAGGGCAATATTTGCAGTCCGGTTAGGGTCATATTCTATAGTTACTACCTCGCCCGGGATGTCAATTTTATCTCTTTTCCAATCGATTTCCCGGTAAAATCTCTTTTGTCTTGCCCCCTGATGCCGGGTTGTCACCGTACCCGTCGCATTCCGGCCCGACTGTTTGGGCAAAATATAAGTTAGCCGCTTTTCCGATCGTCTGGCAGTCAGCATCGAAGTATCTAGTCTTGAGGCAAATCTGGTTCCGCTGGTTATTGGTTTTAGTAGTTTGAGCGCCATATTAAGTTTCTTTTGCTCCGGTAATTTCTATTTGGTCAATTTTCTCACCAGGCTTTAGCGTCACTACTGCTTTTTTCCGGTCCGGCTTGCGCCTGAATACCCATTTTTTCCCCAGCCGGTAAGATTTACCTGGAATTTTAGTGGTTTGCACTTTGATTACCCCTACCCCGAATGTTTTTTCTACTGCTCTCTTGACTGCGGTCTTGGTCGATTTGTACTCCACTTCAAAGACATACCGGCGGGATTTTCCGGTGCCTTCTTTGACGGATTTTTCAGTCACTATCGGCCTTTTAAGCAGCATATCTTTTAATCAGCGCCTCCAGCGCTTCACTGGTTATCACTAATTGTTTATGGGCTATTATCAAATATGTATTCAATTCATCTGTCGTTATGGTAGTAACTTTAATTATGTTCCGCCAGGCTCGTTTAACTTCCTCCTGTCCCTTCTGTGTCACCATTAAAATCCTCTCCCCCTGCAACTGCATTTTATTAACAGCCTCAGTTATATTTTTGGTTTTTTTTGTCACCTTTTTTGTTCCGGCTAACACTTTGATTGCCCCGGCTGCCGCTTTTTCGGACAACGCGCCGATTATCGCAGCCTGTCGCATCTTGGCAGGCATTTTCAGACTATAATTTTGTTTGCCTGTCGGGCCGTGGGCTACTCCTCCTCCTACAAAAATGGGTGCTGCGTACGATCCGTGCCTGGCTCTGCCGGTTCCCTTTTGCCGGTACATTTTTGCCGTGGTTTTGGCCACATCAGCCCGGGTTTTGGTCTTGGCCAGCGCCTTTCTTTGATTGCTTAAATATACCCGCACCGCTTGCGCCATAACTATCGGCTTTACTTTTGCTCCGAATATTTTTTCCGGCAATTTTATCTTTTCACCCTGCTGGCCTTTGATATCGTAAGTTGCAGCTGTAATCATTCGCTTTTTCTGACCATTAATAATGTACTTTTGTTTGCTCCCGGCACTGCTCCTCTAATTATTACCAATCTCTTTTCTCCGTCCACATCCAAAACTTTCAATCCGGTAACATTTACTCTTACGTTTCCCATATGCCCCGCCATCCGTTTGCCTTTGAGTACCCGCCCCGGAGTAGTAGTCGAGCCGATCGACCCCGGAGCCCTCTCCCTGTCGGATTGACCATGGGTTCTCGGACCGCCGGCAAAGCCGTGTCTTTTTACCCCTCCTGCAAATCCCTTTCCCTTGCTTGTCCCGGTTACCGCCACTATATCGCCGGGCTTCAGTACTTCTTCCAATTTTATCTCCGTTCCCACTTCGGGTTTCTCGTCGCTCCTGACCTCTCTAACCGATTTCTTATTTTTAAATCTTAAATCATCAATCATAAATCTTACCGCTTCGTATCCGTGCTTCTCCTTCGTCCTTAAATCTGCCACCTTCATCGGCAAAACCCACAGCACTGTCGCCCCCACCCGTTCTCCATCAGGTGTGTATTTTCCGGTCATCCCGGATTTAATCGCAAAAAAAGTATTAAGCATAATCTTCAGCCAACAAAAAAGCGCCGGTAGGCACTTTATTTTTGACAAGGGAGCCAACCGATCTTAGTCTGAGCAATAGTGTTGGCGCGTCTTTCTGCTCACAACCAAAGCTAATTCTAGCACAGAAACAAGTCTCCCGCAATAACTTATCGCCTAAGTATCCGTATCCGGCCCTTCCATAGTTCCATTCTATATCTCTTACATCTTCACTTCAATATCCCGTTCTTGCTGGCCAGGGTATGTTATAGCCAACCCAGGAAATCATCTCCTGATCCGCTCCTATTCTTAGGGGAGGATTTTAAATACGCACCAGGCACATTATCCAAGCCTTGTAGTTGGGCTAATCTTTGGGCTGACCCGGTAACCCCTAAATTATTTGCCACCACCTCCTCTTGGGTTATCCCCGTGTCTCCACAATAGCTCTTCATCTCTCTAGACCCAGGTACCAACGGTCTTCCATTTGTTCCCACTACGAAACCTTTTGCGCCCGAGCCCTCATCAGTGTAGGTATGCCTATCTACATAGGCAGCCCACAAACTACCCACTACTATCGAAGCTACCATACCTCCCCGCGATATAAACTAACAAATCCACCTGCTCCCACCATTCCTTGAATCCCACTGCCGGAGATTCGGCTATCTTACCCAAAACATTAGCTGCTGTACTTATAAGATGCGCTTCAATTGACATAAAGACGAAAAACAGACAACTCTAGGGTAATATCACATCTTCACTTCAATATCCACTCCTGCCGGCAGATCCAGGTGCGACAAGCCCTCGATGGTTTTATCCGTCGGGTCCACAATATCAATCAGTCGCTTGTGCACCAGCATCTCATAATGGTCCCGGGCGTTTTTGTCCACATGCGGAGAAGTCGTTACTACAATCAGTTTTCGATCGGTAGGTAAGGGGATTGGCCCAATCACTTTAGCGCCTGTGGTTACCGCCGCATCCAGTATTTTGGCTGCCGCTTCATCTATAACTCTGTGGTCGAACGATTTTAATTTTACTCGCAATCTCCCCTTTGCCATATCAAGGTGCTACTTAGCACTTCGTACTTAGTACTTAGTACTAGCTTATAATTTTTGTGACTACCCCGGCTCCCACGGTCTTGCCGCCTTCGCGGACGGCAAACCGCAAGCCTTCTTCCAAGGCCACCGGGACAATCAGTTTTACCGTCATTTTGGCGTCATCTCCCGGCATCACCATTTCGACGCCAGAAGGCAGGGTCACTTCTCCCGTCACATCCGTAGTCCGGATATAAAACTGCGGCCTGTACCCCGTAAAAAATGAAGTATGCCTGCCCCCCTCTTCTTTTTTCAGGATATATACCTGGGCCTCAAACTCAGTATGCGGGGTTACTGTTCCCGGTTTGGCGATCACCTGTCCGCGCTCCACCTTATCCTTATCAATTCCCCGAAGCAGTAAGCCTACATTGTCTCCTGCCTGTCCTTCATCCAACGACTTGCGAAACATTTCCACTCCGGTAACCACCGTCGACTGCGTCGGCTTAATCCCTACGATTTCTACCGTCTCGTTGACTTTTACCACCCCCCGCTCAATTCTCCCGGTTACCACCGTCCCCCGGCCTTTGATCGAGAACACATCCTCGACCGGCATCAGGAAAGGCTTATCCAGCTCCCGCACCGGAGTCGGGATATATTCATCCACCTTTGCCATTAGCTCCACTATCGCTTCCTCAGCTTTGGCGTCCCCCTCGGTTGCTTTCAGGGCAGAGCCGCGAATTATCGGCACCTCATTTCCCGGATAACCGTACTTTGTCAAAAGCTCCCGTACCTCCATTTCTACCAGGTCCAGCAATTGCGGATCATCCACCATGTCCGTTTTATTCATAAACACCACGACCGCCGGCACATTCACCTGCTTGGCCAGTAAAATGTGTTCTCGTGTTTGCGGCATCGGTCCGTCGGGCGCTGATACCACCAAAATCGCCCCGTCCATTTGCGCAGCTCCCGTAATCATATTCTTGATATAGTCGGCATGCCCGGGAGCGTCAATATGGGCGTAATGCCGTTTCTCGGTTTCGTACTCCTGGTGTGACAGGTTAATGGTTACTCCCCGCGCTTTTTCTTCCGGCGCCGAATCAATTTCGTCGTATTTTTTGGCAGTAGCCAGTCCCTTTTTGGCCAGAACCACAGTGATGGCCGAAGTCAGCGTGGTCTTGCCGTGATCCACATGACCGATAGTGCCGATGTTGACATGAGGTTTAGAGCGGACAAATGTTGCCATATGCGAAAAAATCCAGTCCTTTCGAACTAATACCAAATTTTAAAGTATAAATTTCCTCGGCGCAAGAGGTAAATTCACCCTTTTGCATTTGGCTTAAGCCGCCACTTTCCCGCTCTTGGTGATGATACCCTCGGCAATGTTTTTGGGTACTTCCTCATAATGTGACGGTTCCATGTAGTATGACGCCCGGCCTTGGGACAAGGAGCGCAGCTTCGTCGCATACCCGGACAATTCCGCCAGGGGAGCAAAGGCGTTAATGATCGTCAGGTGCCCTCTTTTGTCCGTCCCCGAAATCTGCGCCCGCTTGGAGGACAGATCCCCGATGACTTCCCCCATAAATTCATCCGGTGCGGACACTTCCACTTTCATTACCGGCTCCAAAAGCGTCGGTTCTGCCGCCTTGGCTGCGTGTTGGAAGGCCATCGACCCGGCGATTTTAAACGCCATTTCCGATGAGTCTACATCGTGGTACGTCCCGTCATACAAAGTAATCTTCACATCCACCGTCGGGTACCCGGCCAAAACCCCGTTTTCCAGCGCGTCTTTTATCCCTTTTTCTACTGCCGGAATGAACTCTCCCGGTATAGCTCCGCCCTTAATGGCATTCACAAACTCGTATCCAACTCCCCGGACCTGGGGCTCTATTTTTATAAAGCAGTGTCCGTACTGGCCCCGCCCGCCGGATTGGCGGATATATTTGCCTTCCCCTTCGGCTGATTTCTTTACGGTTTCCTTGTAAGCTACTTGCGGAGCGCCCGTCCCCGCATCTACGTTAAATTCCCGCTTCATCCGGTCCACGATAATCTCCAGATGTAGCTCTCCCATCCCCGAAATGATTGTCTGCCCCGTCTCATGATTGGTTTTTATAGTAAAGGTCGGGTCTTCGTCCGATAATTTATTCAACGCATAACCCATTTTTTCCTGATCCGCTTTGGTCTTAGGTTCGATAGCCAGGGAAATTACCGGATCCGGAAAAGTTATTGATTCCAGTACAATCGGGGCTCCTTTATCGCACAGCGTATTCCCCGTTGTAGTCTCCTTTAATCCCACCAAAGCCACAATCTCTCCCGCAAACGCCTGGTCGATTTCTTCCCGTTTGTTGGCGTGCATCAGAAGCATCCGCGACACCCGTTCTTCTCGGTCTTTGGTGGCGTTATAGACCGCTTGTCCCGACTTCAGCATGCCCGAATAAATCCGCAGGTAAGTCAGGCGCCCTACATGCGGATCGGTTTGGATTTTGAAAGCCAGGCCGGAAAACGCCTCTTCGTTGACGGTTTTCCTGACAGTTTCCTCACCGGTTTTTGGATTTATCCCTTTGACATGGTCAATGTCCACCGGGCTGGGTAAATACTCCACAATCGCGTCCAGCATCGGCTGCACCCCCTTGTTTCGCAAAGAAGCCCCGGCGTAAACCGGCACCATTTTATATGCGATTACAGCTTTTCGCAAAGCAGTTTTCAGCTCTTTTACGGGCGGCTCATTACCCGCCAGAAACTGTTCCAGAAGCATGTCATCCGTTTCGCAGATTTGCTCAACTAGTTTTGACCGCCAGGTTTCCACAACCGTTGTCATGTCCGACGGGATCTCTTCCTCCGTGAATTTGGTTCCGGTTTCATCCCCCTGCCATACCAGCGCCTTTCTTTCCAGAAGCAGGACCACTCCCCGGAAGGAATGCTCTGCCCCGATGGGGTAGGTCATCACTGCCGGATTGGCGCCCAATCTCTCGATTACCGCTTTCACTGTCCCTTCAAAATTAGCTCCCAGTTTGTCGTTTTTGTTTACAAAAATTATTCGGGGGACTTTATATTTATCCGCTTGCCGCCACACCGTCTCTGTTTGTGACTGCACTGTTTCCTCCGCGTCCAAAACCGTGACCGCTCCGTCCAAAACCCGCAAACTTCTCTCCACTTCCGCCGTAAAATCCACATGCCCCGGCGTATCGATGATATTCACCCGGAAGGCTTCGTTACCGACCGGCGAATTCGGGTCGGTTACCGCCCAAAACGTCGTAGTGGCCGCCGAAACAATTGTGATCCCTCTTTCCCGCTCCTGGGCCATCCAGTCCATTTGCGTCGTCCCTTCGTCAATATCCCCGATCTTGTAGCTCTTGCCTGTGTAATACAAAATCCGTTCCGTCGTCGTCGTCTTCCCCGCGTCGATATGGGCAATTATCCCAATATTCCGCACCCGATCCAACGGCACATTCCTGTTCGTAGTCTTAATATCTCCTGCAGCCATATAGTGCTAATAAGTCAAAAAAAATAGCGCTTTCGCACCGCCTATTCTACCAAAGTTAACCACGGCCAACAATCATGAGTTTATCACGGCAAATGTTCCCTAGTTCGAGAAATCAAGCCCTCCAATTTTCTTTGTGCCCCCTCTGTATCTTCAATAGCCTGTATGCCAAACCGCAACAACCCCACTAACTCTTCATTTCTCTTTCTGCCCTCTTCCCCCGATAAATCCCTTTTTGATATCTCATCAACAGCCCAAAGAGCTCCTAGAATGGCCACCAACCTAATATTTCTAGAATCCATACAGACACATTATAGGTCAAGCTTTACATTTGTCAACTTAGCACTCCAGTAGTACAATTGCCAGTATCACCCCTTTGATCCCCCTCTTAATTTAAGAGGGGGAAACCTGAAAGGAGGGGGTGATATTTATGGCTACCAAGCGCGACTATTACGATATCTTAGGCGTATCCAAGACGGCCTCAGCCGCCGAGCTCAAAAGCGCCTATCGCAAGTTGGCTTTGCAGTGGCATCCGGACCGCAACAAATCCCCCGATGCTGAAACCCGCTTCAAGGAAATCAACGAAGCTTACCAGGTTCTTTCCGACTCCAAAAAGAAACAAACTTATGACCAGTTCGGCCACGCGGCTTTTGATCCTTCTATGGGCGGCGGGGCCGGAGGTCCGTTCGGCGGCGTTAGGGGACAGCGTGGAGGTTTCCAGCAGGGCCCCTTTACCTATTACTATACTTCCGGCGGCGGCAGCCCGTTTGGCAACGTCGACTTCGGCGGCTTTTCTGACCCTTTTGAAATTTTCGAGCAGTTTTTCGGCGGGTCAAACCCCTTTGGCCGCAGACAACCCGTCAAACCCCATTATTCCCTGCGTATCCCTTTTATGGCCGCAGTCAAAGGCAATACCGAATCGGTCACCATAGAGGGTAAGACGCATACCATCAAAATCCCGGCTGGTGCTGATACCGGCACCCACCTGCGTTTCAAAGATTTTGATATCACTTTCGAAGTCGAGCCTGACCCCCGTTACCGCCGCGACGGCGCCGATGTCTACCTGGACCACGCCATCCCTTTTACCTTGGCTATTTTAGGGGGTCAGACTCAAGTCCCGACCCTGGACGGCAGCCTCCAGCTCAAAATTCGTCCCGGCACCCAGCCGGCCACCACTATTCGCCTTTCCGGCAAAGGGATCCCTAAGCTTCATTCACTCCGCAATGAAGACCGGGGAGACCTCTACATTCGCTTAATAATCACTCTTCCCGACCGCCTCTCCCGCCATCAGAAAGAATTACTGGAAGAGTTTGAGCATTCTTCTTAAATTTCACCTCTCTAGCTCCCCTCTTAATCTAAGAGGGGAGGACCAATTCAATTTTATGAAGTACTTGAGAGAGATTATTTTTAACTTCCCAATTCCAGAACCTAATTAACTTGATCCCCCAGGCATTGAGCAATTCAGTGCGGTATTGATCGTAAATTTTTTGACCCAAATTTCTATGAACAGCACCATCTACTTCAATAGCCAATTTTCCTTTCGGACAATAAAAATCGACGACATAACCTTCTACACTGTACTGTATTGTCTAATAAACTTATACCCAAGAGTACTCTTCTTAAGACAACTCCATAAGATTTTCTCAGCTTCAGTGGCGTGATTTCGCAACTCTTTTCTTCTTGATTTGAGGGATGAAGTATTAAAAATATACCGTCGCCTCATAATCAGAGTTTATGCAATTTCCCCTCTTAAATTAAGAGGGGTGCCGCAGGCGGGGTGATATAAACAAAATCCTGGAAGAATTTGAGGAGACTTAAAGTGTTAATATAATGTATAAGTATGTCTCAAGACGAAGGCCAAGAAACCCCGGAAGCAGAGATAACCGAAATCGGAGCTCCCCCCCACACAATAAGAACACCTACCGGAAAAAGCGTCGGCTCGGCAGAAACAGATACAGACGAACGCATCCCCATCCAGGTAACCGAAGTTCCCGGAGGAAAAATGCCCGGCCAGGTTGAAGCTGAAAAGGCAACCGCTGAAGGGAAGGAAATACGAAAACAGCGAGCCGAGGAACAGGCTGAGCTAAAAAAACGGCGAAAACGAGCGAAAGCATCACCCCTCAAGCCTTTGTCCCCCGAAGCAGAAAAAGATTTAATCGGCCGCCTCTCAAGCTAGTAGTTCCTGGCACAGACAGGGTTTTATTGGTATAATCACATAAGGTCAAGACACAAACCAGGTGGGAAGTAATTTGCCCACCTTTTTTGTAGCTTGGCTCATGATATGCCTCAAAAACCCGTTGCCAGAACAGAATTTGCCCAAGCGGTTACCCAAATCGCCCGTGAGCGTAATCTCGACCCGGATATAGTCCTGGATGCTATCAAACAGGCCAAACTGGCCGCTTTCAAAAAAGACCACCCCGAAAGTTACCGCGAAGACTGTCTTTACGAAGTCGAGCTGGATCCCGGTACCGGGCAAGCCCGGATTTTTGAAACACCCGGAGAGATTTACCAGGAGGATGAACAAACCCGGGTTCGGGTTCAAAAAGGGGCCACCCCGGTTGATGTCACTCCTCCCGGTTTCGGCCGGATAGCCGCTCAAACCGCCAAACAGGTGATTTACCAAAAAATCCGCGAAGCCGAGAAGTCTGTAGTGGTTGCCGAATATGAAAAGCGTTTGGGGACTCTGGTAAACGGCATGATTATTCGTTTTGTCGGCAGTGACATCATTGTCGATATAGGCAAGGCCGAAGCTGTTATGTCCCCCTCCGAGCAGGTTCACTCGGAAGATTACCGTTTAAACCAGCGCCTCACTTTCTATTTACACAGTATCAGGGACAGCCTGCGGGGTAAGGAAGTTGTAGTTTCCAGATCCGATTCCGGCCTTATCCGCGAGCTTTTCCGTCGGGAAGTGCCCGAAGTCGCTTCGGGGGCAGTCGAAATCAAAGCCATTGCCCGGGACCCTGGCTCCCGCTCCAAAGTCGCAGTTTACTCCCACCAGTCAGGTGTCGATCCGGTCGGTTCTTGTGTCGGCCAAAAAGGAGTCCGCGTTCAGGCGGTTATCGGGGAGCTCAACGGGGAAAAATTAGATATAGTTCAATTCAGCGAAGATTTGGATAAGTACATTTCCGCCGCTCTTTCTCCCGCCAGCGGCTTGACGGTCAAAGTTAATTCCAAGTCTCAGACTGCTTTAGTCACAGCCCCCGCCGACCAGTTGCCACTGGCTATTGGTCGCGACGGCCAAAACGCCAAACTGGCAGGTAAACTCACCGGCATCCACATCGATATTATCGGTGAAAAAGGTACTTCGGAGCAAAAAGAAGAGATCTCCGACCAAGACGACAAACCACAAACCTCAAATTCCAATTCACAATGAAATCGCAAGTTTCAAATTCACAATTGGGATTTGACAAATTGAAGAATTGAGACATCATTGGGATTTGTGGCTTGTTTAGGATTTAGATATTAGAAATTAGAAATTTTTATCATGCTTTCACCCCGTCCGCCCATAATTGTCATCCTGGGTCATGTTGACCACGGCAAAACAACCCTCTTGGATTACCTGCACCAAACGAACGTCACCGCCGGCGAAGCGGGTGGTATCACTCAACATACCCGCTCTTTCCAGCTACGATCTACAAACCACGAACTACTAACCTTCATAGATACTCCCGGTCACGCCGCCTTCTCCCAAATGCGCTACCGTGGGTCTTCGGTTGCTGACCTGGCAATACTGATAGTCGCCGCCGATGACGGGGTCATGCCCCAGACTCTTGAATCCATCAATTTTATCCGTCAAACTGCTGTGCCTTTTTTGGTTGCCATTACCAAAAGCGATCTCTCTGCCGCAGACCCCCAGCGCGTCAAACACCAGCTGGCCGAAGCCGGGGTTTTAGTGGAAGGATCGGGAGGGCAGATTCCCGCGGTCTCCATCTCTGCCAAAACCGGCCGGGGCATTCCGGAACTATTGGAGATTATCCACCTTCTGGCTAGTCTATCTCCTCCCCAGTCAGACCCCGAAGGCTCCCTGGAAAGCTTCGTCCTTGAAAGCCGTCTCGATTCAAAAAAAGGCCCTTTGGCTGTCGTCATAGTCACCAACGGCACTCTCAAAATCGGCCAGCCCCTGTTCCAGACGGAAAATATTGGCAAAGTCAAAGCGCTGTTCGATTCACAGGGGCAACCGGTCACCCTGGCCCTTCCCGGAACTCCGGCAGAGATTCTGGGCTTATCCCGGGTTCCTGCAGTCGGCTCTCTGCTTGCCGACAAAATCACCTCCCCCCCCGCAACTTCACCTCAAACGGATAAGACCCAAGCCGAGGCATCCGCAGCCCGATTCAATATTATTCTCAAAACCGATGTGGCTGGTTCTCTGGAAGCTGTCCGGTCTTCACTCGGCCCCGAAATACAGGTTATTTATTCAGGAACGGGCGATGTCAACGACAGTGACGTTCTTTTGGCTCGTAGTTCCCAAAGTTTGATTGTGGCCTTTAATGTCAAAGTCCCTTCTGGTGTTTCTAAGCTGGCCGAAATTGAGAAAGTCCGCATTTTATCCTCAAATATTATCTATGAACTTCTCGACAATCTTAATAAAATTACTTCTCCCCAGTCCGAGGAGACGATACTCGGCAAAGGTCAAGTTCTGGCCGCGTTCAAAATCGGCCAGGACCGGATTGCCGGCATCCGCTGCACCGAAGGAGTCATTTCCAAATCGGATACCGTCAAACTCCTCCGCGGCGACCTGCCTTCAGGCACTGCGAAAATTAAATCTCTCAAGATTTCCAAAAATGACGTCATTTCGGTTAAGTCCGGTACGGAGTTTGGGGCTATATTCACGCCTTACCTTGACTTTAAAGTCGGTGATAATATAATTGCCATCGTCACCCATGGCCCGACCAGATCTTAGCCAGTTGAAGGCCTTGCTTGAATCTGCCCGTTTGGTAAGCGTCCTTCTTCCCCAAAATCCGTCCTACGACTCTGTGGCTTCAGGGTTAGCTCTTAAATTATCCTTGGAATCCTTAGGCAAATCAGTAGCCGCGGCTTGTCCTGATTCTATGACGGTCGAGTTCAACCGTCTGGTGGGCGTGGACACCATTACCACCTCTATTACCAATAGGGATCTGCTGATCACCTTTGCCGATCAGACCGAGCATGTGGACAAAGTCAGTTATAACCTCGAAGGCGGACAGTTGCAGTTGGTGGTTACTTCCAAACCCGGCTCGCCTCATCTCGACCACACCCGGCTCCGTTTTGTCTCCGGGTCAGGCAAGTCTGATCTCCATATTCTGGTCGGAGTCGATCAACTGCTTCATCTGGGCTCGATTTATCACCAGGCCAAAGACATTATTTCTGCCTCTCCAGTAGCTTCTCTCACCCGGCAATTGCCGGCAGAGAATTACACTCCCCACCAATATTACGACCCGGATACCTCTTCATTATGTGAGTTGGTGACTCTTATTATTGATTCCTTAGGGTTACATTTGCCGGTTGACGCTGCCTCCAATCTCCTCTCCGGACTTGAAATGACTACCCAAAATTTCCAGTCCCATTTGGTAACTGTCGGCACTTTTGAAGTCGCCGCTCATCTTCTCCGCCAAGGTGCCCGGCGTCACCAGGCTTTTGATCCCGGCCATCTCCCTCCCGGCTCCATTCCCCAAGCCCCCCAACCTTCCTCACAGCTGGGTTACGGTACCGACAGCCAACCCGTCGCTCCTCCGGATAAAGCCGACGCCAAAGAACCTCCGCCTGACTGGTATGAACCCAAAATTTACCAAGGCCCCATGCTGCCCTAATTTTTCAATTTATTCAGACCGAAATACATGACAGAACAAACTGTAACGGAATATTTATCAGATTTACAAAGAATTAAAGACTGTTTAACTGGCGATCCAAAGCAGGATATTTTAGTTAGTACAGCTTTGGGGGTATTAGCGAGCAATGTAAAACTTACTTATGCCAGCACCGATGATCTAACCGTTGGAGAAGCCGAAAGGGTTTTAGATGAAATTAGAAAGGCCATCTCTCCTCAAAAGTCTGCTCCCCAAATCTTAAGATAAACCCGCAATTTTATATGTCAGAATTTCCATCCCCATTTAGACCAGAATCTCACGACACTGGCTCAGGTATCACCATAGAAACCGGTGATGCCCAAGTCACTTTACCCCCGGAAGCTGCCAAAAATCTGATTTTTTTGATTTTGCGATACAGGTTCCTCCGCTTGCTCCATCTAACAAAAGAGATTATAATAGCGCTTGCTACAAAGCGGAGACATTAACGAAAGTTTGGTTGGTTTTCAGCTCTCACTTTCGCTGTATCTCTCGCCTTTTTATTGCAATTTTAGTTTGATTTTTCCCGAAACGTTCTCCCTCTTAAGTTAAGAGGGAGATGCAAGAGGGAGTTATAAAAATGGCCCTAGACACCACCGCCAAACAGGAAGTCATCAAAAAATTCGCCCAAGCCAAAGGCGACACTGGCTCGCCCGAAGTCCAGGCGGCTCTGTTATCTGAAAAAATCACCAAACTGGCCGAGCATCTCAAACTTCACAAAAAAGACAATCACTCCAGAAGGGGACTTATCAGCATGGTTTCCAAACGCCGCCGGCTTCTTTTCTATTTGCAAAAGAAAGACCCCAAACGTTTTCAAGTCATTGCCAAAAAACTGGCCCTGTCAAAATAAATTATTCTGGTATAATATCATTTAAATAATTAATTTCCAGGAGGCGTTCAAGGAGTGCGAAGAGAAGTTAAACCCTCTTCTTCAGACTTCTGGAGCGCTTCGGAAATTTCGTAAATGAAAGTTGTCAGTAAATCCATAGATTTGGCGGGTCGGGTCCTGTCGCTCGAAGTCGGACGCCTGGCCCAGCAAGCCACGAGCGCCGTTTTAGCCCGTTACGGCGATACTGTAGTTCTTTCGACAGTTGTAGTTGGCCAGGAAGATTCCAAAAAGGATTATCTTCCCCTCTCCATAGAATATCAGGAACGTCTCTATGCCGGAGGCCGGATTAAAGGTTCCCGCTGGGTCAAGCGTGAAGGCCGGCCTACCGACGCCGAGACTCTCTCCGCCCGCCTGATTGACCGTTCTATCCGTCCTCTTTTCCCCAAAGACTTCCGCCGTGAAATCCAGGTTATAGTTACAGTACTTTCTGCTGATTTGGTAAATGACCCGGACGTATTAGGAATTATTGCCACTTCCGCCGCCGTAGCCATTTCCCCTCTTCCCTGGTCCGGGCCCGTTGGGGCGGTCCGCGTCGGCTTAACTGACGGCCAGCCGGTGACAAACCCCCAAAACGGAAACCGCACAGGCGTTGATTTGGATTTGGTAGTCGCCAGCACCGACCGGCTCATCAATATGATCGAAGCCGGAGCCCGCCAAATCCCGGAGGATCAGGTTTTGACCGCTCTGCAGGCCGGTTTCACAACCAACCAAGATATTATCGGTTTGATCAACTCTCTTGTTACCGAAGTCGGTCGCGACAAGCTCTCACTTGCTACCAGCCCGCCTCCGGCCAAACTGGTAGCCGAGCTGGAAAAACTGCTCCGTCCGAAGTTAGAGGATTATATTTCCAATTTTGCCGACAAAGAAGGGGGCCATCTGGATAATGTTATTGCCCAGGCGGCAGCCGACTTGGAAGACAAAGACAAAACTTTCCTGCCCGTCATAGTAGAAAACTTACTCAAGAAATTAGTTCGCACCAATATTCTGGACAAAAGCCGTCGTCCTGATGACCGGAAATTTGACCAAATCCGGCCGCTTAGCTCCGAGGTGGCTGTCTTACCGCGGGTTCACGGTTCGGCCATTTTCCAGCGCGGCCAAACCCAGGTCTTAACAGTTACCACTCTTGGTGCACCGTCTTTGTCTCAATCCCTCGAATCCGCAGAAGGTGAGGAAACCAAGCGCTACATGCACCATTATAATTTCCCCCCGTATAGTGTTGGGGAAACAGGCCGCATGGGCTCACCCAGCCGCCGGGAAATAGGCCACGGCGCTCTGGCGGAGCGGGCTTTGGCTCCGGTTATTCCCGACGAATCGGTCTTCCCTTATGCCATCCGGGTAGTTTCCGAGGTGGAGAGTTCAAACGGTTCCACCTCCATGGCCAGTGCCTGCGGTTCAACCCTTTCTTTAATGGACGCCGGCGTTCCCTTAACGGCTCCCGTAGCCGGTATTTCTATCGGTTTAGTCACTCCCGACTCATACCCCCAAAAGACCGACAAATTTATTCTCTTGACTGATATTATCGGTCTGGAAGATTACTACACCGATATGGATTTCAAAGTCGCAGGTACCACCACCGGTATTACCGCAATTCAGCTTGATGTCAAAGTCCCGGGGATTACCTTGGACATTTGTCGTCAAACGCTTGTCTATGCCAAAACCGCCCGCCTGCAAATTTTAGAAGCCATACTCAAGGTTTTACCTGTGTCTCGGCCTCAGCTTTCTCCGTATGCTCCCAAAATTAACACCGTCCAAATCCCGGTTGACCGGATAGGCGAACTTATCGGTCCCGGCGGCAAAATAATCAGAAAATTGATGGCAGATACCGAGACTACCATTGATGTTCGTGACGATGGATCAGTTTTCGTCTCCGGCCTAAATCAGACCGGGATGGACAAAGCCTTAACCTGGATCAGTTCTTTGGGTAAAGAAGTTACCCCGGGTGAAATTTACGAAGGTACCGTCGTTCGTATCCAGCCTTTTGGTGCCTTTGTGAACATCTTGCCTGGCAAAGACGGCCTGGTTCACGTTTCTCAAATGGATAGTAACTTCGTTTCTGACCCCCGTCAGGTAGTCAAGGAAGGTGACACAGTTAAAGTCTGGGTAACTGAAATTGATCCTCAGGGCAGGGTTAATTTAAGCATGCTTTTTGACCCGTCCGGTAGTCCTGTTGTCAAAGCTCGGGAAGACCGTCCGCCGTCCAGACCCTACTCAGGCGGCAGCTTCCGTGGTCCTTCGCCTCGTCGTAGTTCAGGCGGCTTTCGTGACCAAGGGTCTAGGCGCCGCTTCTAAAAACCCAATACTTCAGCCAAACTTGGTGTAAACTAATATCCATATGGACGACCAGCTCACCTCAGATATTACCAAGCTTACCCAGCTTCTTGCTTCTGCCACTCTGCCTGATGACCTCCGGACAAAAGCCGAGGATATGTTGGCCCGCCTGTCTCGTCAGGCCAAACACGGCAGCTACTCTGCGGACTTCGAACAGGTCCAACATTACCTTGACTGGATCACTCACTTGCCCTGGTCTACCACTACTCCGGACATCTTGGACTTAAAACACGTCAAGCAGGTTCTGGACTCTCACCATTTTGGCCTTGAGGATCTAAAACACCGGTTTCTGGAATATATGTCCGTTCTGATTCTCAACGAGACCAAAGGCAACACCGATTTCCATGCCCCGGTTCTATTGTTGGTTGGCTTGGTCGGTACCGGTAAAACTACAATTGCCTCAAGTATATGTGAAGCTATGGGTAGAAAATTCATTCGTATCCCTTTTGGCGGCATGAGTTCGGCCCTTGATCTGCGCGGTCAATCCCGGATCCAGCCGGACGCCGAACCTGGCCAGATTATCAAAGGTTTACGCCGGGCAGGTTCCCGAAACCCCGTGATTCTTCTTGATGAGATTGACCGTGTGGCCGACTCCAGCCGGGGAGAAATTATGGGAGTTTTGGTCGAGCTTCTCGATCCCGAGCAAAACAACGCTTTTTCTGATCATTTCATCGATTACCCTTTTGATCTTTCCCAGGCTGTTTTTATCGCCACCGCCAACAACACCACTCACATTAATACTGCTGTCATGGACCGTTTGGAACCTATCCTCATGCCTTCCTACACCGATGAGGAAAAAATTACTATCGGCCGCGACTATGTCCTGCCGGCCGAAATCCAAAAAGCCGCTTTAGCAAAAAACACTCTCAAAATAGAAGATACGGTCTGGCCCAAAATTGTGCGACCCTTGGGATTTGATGCCGGTCTCCGGACCCTCGAACGGACTATCCAGGGAATTGTCAGAAAGACTGCCAAACTGGTGGTCGAAGGCCGGGGCAAGGAATTTGTTATTACTCCGGACAACGTCCGCGACTTCCTCCCCAGCTACTAAAGCCGTATCATGCATCGATGCATGATACAGAAATTAATTAAATATGGATAAGAAACAAGAATTATTAGCGCTGAAGCAAAAACTCGAATCCAGAGGTGATACACCATTTGTTAACTCACCCAAAGACATTGTTTTTGGAGATGGTAACCCAAACACAGAATTGATGTTTATAGGTGAGGCGGCTGGTTATTGGGAAACAGTAGAACGAAAACCTTTTGTAGGCCCAGCCGGAAAATTACTGGTAAAAACTCTTAAGGAAACATTGGGCCTAGACAGGGATCAAGTTTATATTTCAAATATTGTCAAAGCCCGACCACCAAACAACCGTGACCCCCAACCAGATGAAATTGAGGCCTTCAGACCTTATCTGGACAAGGAGATTGAGATAATTCAGCCCAAAATCATTGCCACTCTCGGCCGCTTTAGCATGGCCAAGTTTATCCCCGACGTCTCAATTTCCCGCGTCCACGGCCAACCCCGCTTCTTCGAATTCTCGACTATAAACGACAAACTAACTAACTACAAACCAATTATATTTCCCATGTATCATCCCGCCGCCGCCCTGCGTTCCGGGACGGTCCTTAACGATTTCATTCAGGACTTTAATAAATTAAAGACCCTTTTGAGCCAAAAATATGAAACTCCAATAACTGTTGTCGAAACTTTACAAAAACCCGCTCAGACAACATTATTCTAATAGATTAATATATCTATATGGGCCAGTTAAAAATCATTCCCCTCGGCGGTTTCGGTAACGTCAACACCAACATGTTTGTCTATGAACTGGACAACGATATTTTGTTGGTTGATTGTGGTATTGGCTTTCCATCCGAAGACATGCTAGGTGTAGATGTTCTGATTCCGGACATCTCCTACCTCAAAGACAAGCTTTCTAAAATCAGGGGTCTGGTCATCACTCACGGTCACGAAGACCATATTGGCAGTTTACCCTACATTTTACCCAAACTTCCGGACGTTCCCGTATACGCTTCTCGGCTTCCGGCCGCTTTAATTATCGATAAGTTGAGCGAGTACCAGAGTATACCCCAAAATATTCATGTTTTACCCCAGAGACAACCGCTGTATCTGGGTCAATTTACCATTGAATCCATTCACGTGACTCATTCCATACCCGATTCCACTCATCTTTTAATTTCCACACCCGAGGGGACTGTTTATCATGGTAGTGACTTCAAATTTGATTTCACCCCAGTTTATAAAGACTTCTCCGATCTTCAAAGAATTGCCCAGGCAGGGAGCCAAGGAATAGATTTATTATTATCGGATTGCTTGGGAAGCGAGCGTAAGGGGTACACCCCGTCGGAAACCACCTTAGACGATACGTTTGACCGCGAACTCACAGACTGTCCGGGTAAGTTTATTGTTACTTCCATAGGGAGTAATATCAGCCGTTGGTATCAGGCCTCCAAAGCAGCCGTCCGTAACGGTCGTAAAATTGTCCTAGCCGGCAGAAGCGTAGATCGTAATCTGGCTGTAGCCAAGAAATTGGGCTATTACGATATTCCCCAAAATTCGTTTGTACAGTTGCATCAGGCCAAAAGACTGCCTCCCAATAAAATTTGCGTTTTAGCCGCCGGTTCTCAAGGTCAGACCGGCTCTGCTCTGGAAAGAATAGCCTCTGGTGATCATCGTGACATCACTCTCCAGCCATATGACAAAGTGGTTTTTTCCTCCGATTACATTCCTGGCACTGAAGCGTCCGTTGCCACTGTTATTAACGAGTTATCCCGCAAACAAGCCACGGTTGTCTATACCGCCATCACTGACAATTTGCATGTTTCAGGCCATGGCAGTCAGCAGGATCTTCTCTTATTATTAAGCCTCACCCGGCCTAAATACGTCCTCCCGTTTGGGGGTAATTACAATCAAATGGTTCAATATTCACGACTAGCTAAGTCTATGGGTTACCCAACCCAAAAGATTTTTTTACCCATGACTAATCAGACAGTCATTGTCTCAAATAAACAAGCCAGTCTTGGTCCAACTGTTTCCATCAGAAACATCATGGTTGACGGTTTAGGTATTGGTGACGTCGGAGAAGTTGTTTTGCGTGACCGGCAACAGTTAGCCGAAGAAGGAGTAGTAATTGCTGTTCTCGAGGCTGACCAAAACGATCTGTCCAGCTTGGTCAACTTCGAATTGGTCAGCCGGGGATTTGTCTTTGAAAAGTACAGCACTGATTTGTTAAGCCGAGCCTCCGACCGAGTCAAAAAAGCCATTGCCACCAAACGCGGGAAAATTGAATCGGACCGGCACCTCAAACAACTAGTCATCGATACCCTCGGCCGCTATTTGTTTGAACAGACCCACCGTCGCCCCATGATTCTCCCTGTTGTGGTGGAAGTGTAGATATACCAAACTCACCAAACATCCAACCCTCTTCTCCGTCAAACTTGATAAGGAGCCAGCCGTCTTGTTCTTTAAGAAGTTGGAAAGTTTGGCCGACCTGGACCTTCGCGACTACCTCGGCGCTTTTCATAGGTGTACGGCGGACTAGTATCCA
This sequence comes from Candidatus Amesbacteria bacterium RBG_19FT_COMBO_48_16, assembly GCA_001775555.1. Lineage (GTDB taxonomy): Bacteria > Patescibacteriota > Microgenomatia > CAZETR01 > Amesbacteraceae > UBA12042. The sequence continues at coordinate 36,011 of MEXE01000042.1, forward strand.
GTCATTTTTGTTGCCGACCACTTCAACCAACGGCTTTTTGAGTAGCTGACCCTCGGTGCTGGTCCCTTTGACTTGCGCACTCTTGTTAGACGGGGTAGTCAGGGTGTAATAGGCGTCATAGACATAATTTTTGTTTTGGCTCATGACTTCAAAAAAGTAAGTTTTGCCAGCTTCTAAATTAGTTAGCTCCATTCTGTGTTCTTTTACCCGCTCACTCGATTGGACTTTACTGCCATACGACGTATCAAAACCATAGTTGACTGCTGAAGTGGCATGATGGTTGGTCAGCCAATGGATGACGGCGGAAGTAGGGGTCACAGCCTCTACCTTTACCAAGAGAATCTTTGTCGGTTCTTTGTCAAACCATACTTCTTTGTAAATTTCAACGGTTAGTTGTGTTTTAGCCACTAAACGGTCTGCTTTTTGAGTAATACTGTCTGTTACTCTAGCCAATGGATTTGTAATTTTTCCCATCGCCAAAGCTGTGTTTTGAGCAAGAGCAGTGGTTATTATTCCCACACTGTTTGCCGCGCTGGCAATTACTGATCCTGTTTTTTGCAGGGTATTGGTTATGGCTTTTGCTACAAAGTTGGCTGTATTTCCAATTCCGGTCAAAATTATCTTGGCTACCCCCGGCGCATTATTAGCTAAACGGTTATATCCCTCGCCAATAGATTTGGCAGTGTTACCGATGCCTTGTCCGACTGCTACTAATAATGTTTGGGTTGTCTTTCCGAAAGCAGTAAGTATTTGGCCAACTCCTCGCCCCACAAAGGCTAGGCTTTGGGTAACCGCATAAGCGGCTCGACCAATAATTGTTTTTGTGAAAGCATCGGTTTTTTGATTGGTTCCAATAACGAATGCCTGGTACCTACTCCAGGCGGTTGCCAGTGAATTCGTGGTGGTCTTGCCCGTATCGACCAATCCCCACCAAAGATTAGCTAAAGTTTCGGCGATCTTTGAACCAACAACTTCCAGGACATTCGGTTTTTCAACCGCCGTAGGTTTAGTGATTTCCAGTTCTTCTTTGACTTTTTCTTTTTGCTCCGGTGCTAGCGGTTTGGTTTCTTCCTCAATTATTTTCTTTTCTTCGGGTGTGGTTATTTGAGCCAGAGTAGTGACATTTAACGTTAGCGTTGTTTCGCTTGAAGGGTTATCCGCTTTATCTTTTCCGGTTAATGTAATTTTGTATGTCCCGTAATCTAAGGTATCTTTGGATGTGTATTCAAAAGTCAAATATTTGTCGCATTTCTGTTTTGAATTATCAGCAACCTCTTTACCGTCACAACTCCACCAAGGTTTATCCATGTTGATGGTGTAGAGGGTTATCAGTTTGTACCCTAGTCCTTCTTTCTTCTCAACTTTTATCTCAACTTGCTTGGGACCGGAAGCAATTTTTGGTCCATTTTCATCCTGGGTCTGAGTAGAATCCCCACCGGCAAGTGAATCAGTGATTTTGCCAAAGATAGTCGGGGTTTTATCGGTTGTAGAAAAATTAGTTGAAGAAAAAGGAATATCGTTAATTTGGGTCAGTTCTACTTTTGGACTGTTTCTGTCTACAAACAAAGTTCTTGAACTTGACGTTTCATTCCCTGCATTATCAACTGCCCTTACCTTCCAAGAAACTCTCCCTTCCCGCAGTTTCCCGTCATTTTGGCCGGAGTTACTGTCAGAGCTCCATTCACTCGAAGACTTGGTATAAACAGAAATGTAGTTATTGGTCGAATCGGAATCGGAAAAGTTCTCGTAATGAATGAGGTATTTATTTGTTTCGTAGTCGGTGGTTCTTGAAGTGGGAATGTCGTCAATGGTGAAGTCACCGCTGGCTTGCCCTGAGCCTGCCGAAGGGTTATCTATTTCCAAAACATACTTTGAAAGTCCGGCGGTGGCATCAGTTGTAGCCTTCCATCTAAAAGTAGGTCTTTCTGAATTTGTATAAGTATCTCCTCCCGGCGAATCTAAGTCAAATGAGGCAGGAGCAGTGGTATCAACAGTAAAAGTATCAGAAGCGTTAGTTGAGGTATTAGAAGCATTATCCGTAGCTCTGACGTAAACCGTATGTTCCCCATCGCTTAAGCTTGAAAGCTGACAAGTGAAAGCCTCTTCTGCTTCATCAAAGTTTGAGTCATCTGCACTACAGCTGGTCCATGACCCTGAAGTTGCATCCACCTGGAATTCCACTGTTGAAATGGTGCCTCCGGTATCAGTGGCTGTGCCGGATATGACGGGTGTGGAGTCGGTGGTGGGATCAGGTGAAACTGCGGTTAGGCTAACACTCGGTACTCCCGCATCCACGCTAAATGAATCTGTCCCGTAATCAACCTCTGCCGTGGTGTTGGCGGCTTCATCCGTTGCCCGCACATAAACAGTATGGCTGCCGTCTGCCAACGCTTCAGTTGTACAGGAAAAGTCTTCTTCCGTCTCATCGATTGTTCCGTCTGTTGCAGTACAATCAGTCCAGCTGCCTGCAACGGAATCTACTTGAAATTCAATGTCTGTCAAAATGGTGGTCCCGCCATTGGCCGTTCCCGTAAATGCTGGTGTATTGTCAGATGTGGGATCAGGAGTCAAAGCGGTCACACTGACACTCGGAGCCGTGGTATCCACTGTCACACTGCCTTCGCTTTCACTGCCCAGATTAGTGGCATTGTCAACGGCTTTGACAAAAAACGAATAGATGCCTTCTGCCAGATTGGTGGTGGCGGTAAGAAGTGCAGTCGTTCCTGAGGCCACCTGGGTTAAAGCTGCATCAAGAACTCTCCAGGCATAAGAGGCCACACCCGAAAGTGCATCAGTGGCAGCAGACCAGACCCAGACTTGGGTGGTGGAGTTGGTAGGAGTATCAGTTGTAGGAGTTCCCGGAAGTCCAGGTGCTGTGGTGTCAACGGTAAAGGTATCACTGCTCTCGCTTCCACCGGCTGTAGTATTGCCGTTTGAATCAGTGGCCCGCACATAAATAGTATGTTCCGCATCAGACAGGGCAGAGGTGGTGCAAGTGAAAGCCTCTTCTGCTTCATCAAAGGTGGCATCATCAGCCGTACAGGCTGTCCAGCTGGCTCCGGAGCAATCACCTCCTGCACAGTCCATGGTAAATTCAACAGTTGATACTGTGCCGATGGCTTCTGTTGCTGTTCCGGTTAAATTCGGAGTATTATCATTATTCGGATCTGGTGATAAAGCAGTTAAAGAAATACTTGGGGCAGTGTTGTCAAAAACAATGCTACTGAATGTGGCATCTCCCTGGTTGCCTCCTGATGTGTCACTTCCAAAGTAGACGGTGTTGGGAGCTGTGCCAAATGCAGATGGGATTGAGGATAAAGTAATTCTAGTAGTTCCTCCCACCTTAAAGGTCATGGTTGAGCTACCGGTGTATGCCACTTCTGCTGCATATTCGGTATTGGCAGCAATTGCACTGGTGGCATCCCACGTCCCTGTTCCAGTGGTTCCTGCCATTGAATAATCCATCTTTACATTATTGGCTGAATCCCAATAGACTTTGATGTAATCATCCGCATCACCATTGAAAGAGATAACGTAGGCATCATCGCTCGTTGTCTCGGCAAACTTGACGCTATCTGCTCCAGCATGACGGGGACGGAAATTAAACGACACAAACCCAGACGTGGTCCCGATTGATGAAGCGGAACTTTGCACATACGTATCCCTCCCATCCACCCGAATCTCATCCGTATTTTCAGTCGAATTGGCCTCCGAAGCTGGGGTGACTGTAAGAGAAACATCTGTGAGTTGAAATTGATACACATCATCAACAAATCGATTTCCAGTCGCCGAGGATTTTGGATTTATACTAATCCTTTCTGCCGCAGTACTTTGAGTACGGTAAATGGCATAAAGGGGGTTCCAAGAAGCAAGTATTGATGAATTTACTTGATCGTTTGACGTTTCATTTTGAAGAATAAATTGAGCACCTGCCCCTTCGAGCCTGAATCCAACTCCGCCATCACCATACGTATATAAACCTGTCGAGTAAAATTTACTTCCAGTAACTGTTCTGCTTGGGTTTTCCCATACCACTTCATTGGCCGCTCCTGTATTAAACTGGATTGAACTCGAACCACTGTGAACAATTGTAAGACTCTGGCTACTATCGCCTGCATCAAGGTTACCTCCAGCCCAACCATCAGGAATCCACGGATCTCCGGAACCTGTTTCCATTGATGGTTTGTTGACTAAGTTACTCAGCACCTCCACCTGGTGCCAGTAGGCGGTGCCTGAAGCTTGGGTATTCACCAGCTTCACTCTGAGCGTAGTCGAAGAGGCCGGGGCTTCACCGGTGAAGATAAAAACATTTGGTGCGGCGCGGGTGCTGGTCGTTGTACCGGTAAGAGAACCTATTTCGGCCCCGTTGGTCTGGTCATAAAGAATGACTTTGGGAATACTTGTGCCATCCGAGTGGGCAATGGCTCTTATCACCCAATCATCTCCTGCGGTTACAGTTTTGTCATAATAGATCCCCTGATTCGCCGCAGATGAGGTAGTCTTATACCCTCCTGCAAATATTTTTTCAGAAGTGGAAAGTGCTGAAACTGTAGGAGGAGCTGTGTAGTTGACGACGAGTTTTGGACGATAGGCGGCGGTAGCGTTATCTGAAGATGCAATAGAGGTTCCACCATTACTCGGATCAAACAGTATTCCATAATTTGTGTTAGTTTCTCCAAACCATTCCTGAACCCGGCTAGCTGTTAACTGTGTCGAATATTCTGTTCCGATAGGGTCAGTTTGATTTCCAGAAAAAGAACCAATAACATCAGATTCATAATCAGTACCAGCCGTCGACAATCCTGCAGATCCAGCCCAAGGTGTTTCATTACCAGGAGTTTGATCTTTATAGCTCCAACAACTATCCCCAGCTACACCTGTAGCATTATTTTTCGTTCCTTCAGGCCAATCTGCATTACCGGAGGCAACAGAATAGACACTGACAGTCCAGGCTCTATCAGTACCAGTATTGTTTCGATATGTATATAGTGTTGCGCTATTTAAAATAGCTGAAGCAGAAATATTACTTAAATCGAATTCAATAAGAGCTTTATCAAAAGAGGAAGTTAATAAAATATTATGTGTTCCATAATTTCTAGTGATATCGTTACTATATGAATATAACCTTGTATCTTTCCCAGCTGTCTCATCTGGTTGTAAAGTCAAGCTTTGCGTATCACCATTTTCTGTTGCCCAACCATCCGAAGTATATGTCCCGTTCATCATGAACCCGCCAGTGTTGGTGGTGGAGGTATAGAGAAGATTTGATGCATGCGGATGTGTCCAGGCATTGCCGGTGCCTGTCGCGAGCGCACCCGTTGAAGAATTAGTGGGAAGGGCAAACACCACATCCCAGCTTCCGGTAATCAAAGTCGGATCATTTCCGCTTCCGGAGTTGTAAATCTGATTTATCTCATCCCCATTGCCTACATCAATTCCATATGTGCCGTCAAAAAGTGGGCGGCGATATATGGTCAAGCCTTCGATAACAGAATCGGATGCAAGCGATGTATTACTAGCACCAGCGTAAAAATTAGTATTTGTCGAGGGGGATGGGATAGTGGTGACACCATAAGTATGTGAATCGTTAACTGAAAGTGAGAGGTAGTTAGTACCATTCAACGTGTTATCAATATCCCACCTGGCAATCACGTTGTATGTTGTGCCAGCAGTCCAGGTTGAAGCATCTACATCAACTATCTGTCCTCCTACATTAAATCTTAGATTATTATTTGAAAATTTAAAAAGGGCTCCGCCGCTTGAACCCTGACGCCACAGGTAGTGATTTTTTCCGTCATTACCATTCCATTCCGGAGTAACCCACATCACAACCGATCCCTGATTCAAATCATAGACATTTTTAAATTCACTAGATAATGTTGTGCTTGAGGTGTATCTTAAATTGTCAGGTGTACCGGTTCCATCATAATTTCCTTGTACAATCGGTGCTCCCGCAAACGGTCCCGGCCCGTCTCTTTTGGCCATCCCGGCAGTGAACGTGACTGCGTATGCAGGAAGTACCGATGATAAGAAAAGGGAGAGGATGAGGAATAAGGATATGAAATTTCTCGTCGCTGCGCTCCTCGAAGAATAAACAGGTATTATTGTTCGAACGAAGTGAGAACTACGAGCGGTCGGAAACAGACTTCTCGCTAGCGCTCGAAGAGTAATACCGGACAATATCGTTCGAATGAAATGAGAACTAAAAGCCAACCGTCCAAAACTTCTCACCTTCGGTTCGAAGAATAGTAACTTTTTCAGCATAATTTTCAATTTTAAATTTACAATTTTCATTGAATTTTCAGTTTATTAATTTTCATTTAATACTTTCTTCTTTGAAACGATTTTAGAAAAGATCAGGTTAAATTCCTGCGCTTCTTTCCATAAATCACGGCATTCTTGCTTTAAGTTTTCATCGTCTAAGGCATTACCAAGAAGTCTTAGCCAATATTTCGTTTCCCTCGATTCTTTTTTACAAATAAATATCTTGCTATTGAAGTCTTTTTTACTTGATGCACCATTAGCTTCACAATAATTGGCTCCAATACTTGTTCCAGAGCGGATCAACTGATCAAGTATTGGAATCGTGACTGGGTTTTTAGGACATCTCTTGCACAGATCAACTATCCTTTCGGCAAAAACAGTTGTTCTCTCCTCCAAATCGTATTTATTTGAAACTTGAGTCATTGTTCAAATGTAAATTGATTGAAAATTGAGAAATGAAAATTGAAAATTATAATTGGTGGCTAACTCGGGATCTTCTATCTCCTGCATCCGTTCATAGCCAACTCTTGCTAACCAGCGTTTGAACGGCAATTTCAGTTGTCGACAAAGTGTCGACAACTCAACACCGCTTGACTCTTTTTCTCTCTGTTTCATCCGGTACCAATAATCTCTTGGCTTATTACTATCTGTTAACGCTTCGATAATATCCACAATAGAAAAATACCACTCGTTTGCGTGGATAGTTTTTCGTATTTTTTTACCTTTGAATATCGCAATTTTTGTTGTTTCAACCATTATGTTACTTGTATCAGTTTTGAGCGTAAAAAACAATTGAAAAAAGAGGAGCGAAGGCCGCCGGCCTGCCCGCCGAAACTTTAGTATAGGCGGGAGCTGACAAAAGAGCTGCAAACCGCGCTGGTTATATATCCGTTAACTCTCGTTTGGTTGCAAACTCGAGTACGACGGCCATAGAAGGGATATAATAAAAACATGTCCCGCAAGCGCTCTTTTCTTGGTCGGAAAAATTTCAAAGTCAAACTGAAAAAAACTACGGTCAGTTCTCTAACCGCAATTCTTCTGTTCGCTGTTGCCGGTTTGACCTGGATTTCTTTTTTGCACCAGGGAATTCTTCTCACCCGGGTAAATCAGTTATTGGTGAGCCAGTTGGGGCTTATTCCGGTTTTTTTCCTGCCTTTCCCTTTGATTATCGGCGCCCTGATGATCACCAAAATCAAATCCACCTTAAGCGAACCCCATGTTTTTGTCGGCAGCTTGGTAGTGATCATAGCCACTATTGGTCTGGTTCATACCGGGTCGATAGGTCGGCAGATTTGGGATAACATCCGTCTGTTTCTTTCGACCCCCGGGGCCTTTCTTTTTTTAACCGCCGGTTTTGGAATCGGTTTTATTATTATGCTTAATATTCCCTTCGAAGATGTATTGAATTTTCTGATCAGATTTTTTTCACAAATCGCCTCGGCTTTATCCCGTCAAAAACCGGATGTCGCTCCGCCCCAGATGATCAAAGTGTCCGGAATGACTTCCTCGACTTCTGCTTCGGCACCTCAACTTACAAAATCCGAAACACCCAAAACTTCCGCACCCTCTGAATATGTCCCCACCCCCCCCGCTTCCGCCACCTCTGCCCCCTGGCGTTACCCGCCCCTGTCTCTCTTGTCAGAAAATATTTCCGGCAAAGCGGACCGCGGCAATGTGAATGTTAATGCTTCAACCATCGAAAAAACCCTGGAAGCTTTCGGTATCATTGCCAAAGTAGTTGAAGTCAACCTTGGCCCGGCAGTTACCCAGTACGCCCTCGAAGTAGCGATTGGCACCAAGCTCTCCAAGATTAGCGCCTTAGGAAGCGATTTAGCCCTGGCTCTGGCGGCCCCCACCGGCCAAATCCGTATCGAAGCTCCTATTCCCGGCCGCTCGCTTGTCGGTATCGAGCTTCCCAACCGCTCCCCTGAATTCGTCTCCTTAAGAAAAGTCCTTGAATCGGATCCGATGAAACATCACAAAAGCAAAATCGCTGTCGCCATGGGTTTGGATGTATCCGGGGCCCCGGTCATCGCTGATATAGACCGCATGCCGCACATCCTGATAGCCGGAGCCACGGGGTCCGGGAAATCGGTTTGCATAAATGCCTTCATCGCCTCTATGCTTTTTCGCGCCAGTCCCCAGGAGTTGAACTTGATTATGGTCGATCCCAAACGGGTAGAACTGACAGGTTTTAACGGTATTCCCCATCTCCTTTCCCCGGTGATTGTCGAACCCGAAAAAGTCCTCTCGGCTCTTAAATGGGCCATGGCTGAAATGGATCGCCGCTATCGGCTTTTTGCTGAAGTCGGGGTTAGAAATTTGGAAGGCTACAACGAGCTTTCCGGTTTCCAGGCTATGCCCTATATCATCATTATCATAGATGAGCTTGCGGATATCATGCTGTTTGCCCCGGTAGAAGTCGAGGACGCAATTACCCGGATAGCCCAAATGGCTCGGGCGACCGGGATCCATCTGGTAATTTCCACTCAACGGCCTTCAGTGGATATTATCACCGGCTTAATCAAAGCCAATATCCCCGCCCGCATCGCTTTTGCCGTTTCGTCAATGATCGATTCGCGGGTCATCATAGATCAGCCTGGAGCCGAAAAGCTGTTGGGCCGGGGGGACATGCTCTACATTCCTCCTGATCAGGCCAAACCTCTCCGCATTCAGGGTGCTTTCGTTTCGGATCGGGAAATTCGTCAGCTCATCGATTTTCTCAAAAAACAAGGTGTCGCTCCTCACTATACCGAGGAAGTAACTACTATGCCCGTCGGTTCATCCCGCCGCTCTGGTAAAGGAGCCGCTTTCATTGCCGCTGATGGCGGGGAACGGGATTCTTTATTTGAAGAGGCTTTTCGGTTGATAATCCAAAGCGATAGTGCATCCGCTTCGTTTCTTCAGCGCAAACTGAGCATCGGCTATGCCCGGGCTGCCCGGATTCTCGATGAGCTCCAGGACGCAGGTGTTGTCGGCCCGGCTGACGGTGCCAAACCCCGTGAGATTATTCTTCGTCAACTGCCGCCCGCATCACCTGCTTCATGAAAACCGCCGGCCAGATTTTACAAGCCTCCCGCACAGCTAAAAAACTTGAAGTCGAAGATGTAGCCCGGATTACCAAAATCCGGCCTCAGTTCCTCAAATTTCTGGAGGTGGATGACTACACCCGTCTTCCCAACGCCACTGTCGCCCGGGGTTTTATCAGAAATTATTGTGAGTTTTTAGGTCTCAACCCCGAGCATTTATTGGCCGTATTTAGGCGGGACTTTGACGAAAACCAGCAGGGGCAAATTGTCCCCCGGGTAGGCACCCAGCCCGTCAAGCCTGCCAGCCTTTGGACACCCAGAACTACCGTCATCGCCACCATGACCTTGATTTTTGCCCTTTTCGGCGCGTACCTTTTTTATCAATACCGCCTGCTCACTGGACCTCCTTCTCTGGAAATCTCATCTCCAACCGGTACTTTATCGGTTAATCAATCCACTCTGGAAGTGATCGGCAAAACCGACCCCGAGGCTACTATCTCCGTCAACGGCCAGCTGGTAGCTTTGGACAAAGGGGGCAGTTTTTCATTGCGGATCCCTCTGGAATTAGGTTCAAATGAAATTGTTGTTACCGCGATAGCCAAATCCGGTCGTAAATCGACTATTTCCAAAACCGTCAACCGGGTTGACAACTCCGCTCCCAGCCGGTAATCTAAAAAACATCATGACCTTGTTTGTTCAACTCCTTCTGGCGGTAGTCGTTACCACCTTGACTTTTCTCATCGCCTTTGTTTCTATCCAAGTTTTCCATATACTTCACGAGTTCCGTCTCACTCTGCGTCGTATTAATCGAATTCTCGAGCATACTCAAACCCTCTCCGAAACTGCCGCCCGCCCCATCACTGCGGTCAACGAGTTTTACTCCGAAGTCAAAGAATTGGTCGACGTCACTCAGGATCAAATAATTGCCCAAACTCCGGAT
>MEXE01000042.1:46257-67014 GCA_001775555.1 Candidatus Amesbacteria bacterium RBG_19FT_COMBO_48_16
TCCCAAAACCAAAAACGAATCTCCGCGCAATCGCCCCCGCCTCTTCCGCCGCTCGGGTCTTCCCCTCCGCCCCTCGTGACACGTTTCACACCTTAAAGGTGTGAAGGCTACAAAACCAAAAACGAATCTCCGCGCAGTCGCCCCCACCTCTTCCGCCGCTCGGGGTTGCCCATCCGCCCCTCGTGATATTCTCTTCTACTTTGAGTGAGACAACACAATCGCGTCTAAAATACTCCAGGTTTGTTCATCCACGTACCCTGCCTTTACTACATATACATAATATCCACTCCAAGAAGTGGTCGGGCCCCAGCTATTATCTAAACAATACCACCCATCATCCCCGTTAGTGATTTCATTGTTACCAATAGTGCTTTTACCGCATTTAGAAAGCATCTCTTCAAAGTAGTAACCATTTTCTATTCCCAAAACTCCTCTAGCAGTTTTCCGATCTGGTAACCAGACGAATTGATCAGCTCTGATTGCGGAAACCGGACTCCCCATTTCAGGCTCGATATCCCGGAATTTTAGTAATTCCCGTCCATTTTCATCTGCCACGGTCACATCCATAAACAAAAAAGCAGATTCTGGGATATCGGGCCAAAGGTCATAATTCTTAGATTTGCTAATTACTTTCCACGTCGATGGATATTTGAACTTTAATTTGGACTTGTTCTCAAAGAACGTTTTCCAAATGCTTGTATTTACCTCGCCTTTTTGCCACACCAATCCGCACCGGTTATTAACACAAGCCGATGATCCTAAAAATGAGCATCTGTCACAAGCGATATTTGCTTCGGTAATTGCGGTGGGTGGATAAGGGTTTTCGTAGGCCTCAAATTCAAATCCTGCCACAAACTCCTTATTTATCGCCTCATTACATGGGCAAGGTTTACTCTTGTCAATGACCACATGGCAGTCACTATCTTCGTTGCAGGCATATATACCTGCCGGTTTCACAACCACCTTAGGAATTTGTATGGGAGAGCTAAAATTTCCCGGTTTCCTTTGTCTGTATCTCTCTATTCCCACTCCTGACAGAAAAAAACTTCCCGCAAAAATAAAGATTACGCCTAATCTTACCCAATTCCTTGACCTGGCAATTTGAATTTCAGGCACCGGATTAATTTTACATAAATGTGCTTGGAAAGCCAATGTTAAAATCGAACCATGCTTTCGGCTGACCGGTTGCGCCAAAAATATCTGGATTTTTTTGTCGCCCGAGGCCACAAAATCATCCCTTCTGCTCCTCTCGTCCCCGAAAACGATCCCACCACTCTTTTCACCAGCTCCGGTATGCAGCCCATGGTCCCGTATCTTCTGGGAGAACCGCATCCCCTAGGTACACGTTTTGTCAATTCCCAAAAATGTTTTCGTAGCCAGGATATCGAAGAAGTCGGCGATAACCGCCACGACACCTTTTTCGAAATGCTGGGAAATTGGTCTTTGGGTGACTACTTCAAAAAAGAACAACTCGCCTGGTTTCATGAATTAATGACCAAAGAATTAGGTTTGCCTTCGGAAAAACTTTACGTTTCAGTTTTTGCCGGGGACAGCCAAGTTTCCAGGGATGAAGAAACTGCAGACATTTGGAAAAGTTTAGGCATTCCAAAAGACCATATTTTCTACTACGATGAAACCAAAAATTGGTGGTCCCGAGCGGGAATCAAAGCTGATATGCCAGTCGGTGAACCGGGTGGTCCGGATAGTGAAGTTTTTTATGATTTCGGTACCCCCCACGATCCCAAATATGGACCGGAATGCCACCCGAATTGTGATTGCGGCCGATTTTTAGAAATCGGTAACTCCGTCTTCATGACCTACAAAAAAACCGAAAGCGGATTTGTTCCATTGGAAAAGAACAATATTGACTTCGGAGGGGGATTAGAACGGTTAACTGCCTCCGTCAACAATCTCTCCGATATTTTTAAAACTGATTTATACACCCGGATAATAGATGTACTTGGAGGAAACATTTCTCCTACTACCCGCATTATTGCTGATCACCTGAAAGCCTCTGTTTTTTTAATTTCCGATGGTGTAACCCCGTCAAATAAAGCCCAGGGATATTTTTTACGCCGCCTGCTTCGTCGGTCCATGGTCAAACTCCAGCAACTTTCCTCAAATATTGACTATCAGGTTATCGTCAAAGCGGTTTTTTCCACTTACTCCGGTACTTCTTATTTTGATCAGGCTAACACTGATAAAATAATTGAAATTATTGTCAACGAGCACGACAAATTCCGCAAAACCCTTAAAGACAGCTTCAAAAAAATTGGAAAAGTAAGCCCATTTGATTTATTCCAAACTTACGGTTTACCGCCAGATGTTATAGAAGAGTTTTATCAGGAAAAAGGACTGCAGTTTGACCGCCAAGAATTTAATAAGCAGTTTCAAAAACACCAGGAGTTATCCCGCACTGCTTCGGCTGGGATGTTTAGGGGTGGGCTGGCGGATAAGTCAGAAGCTGTAGTCAAATACCATACGGCTACCCACTTATTACACCAGGCATTACGCGACGTACTGGGAAATCACGTGCAACAAAAGGGGAGTAATATCAACTCCGAGCGTTTAAGATTCGATTTTTCCCATCCTGCAAAACTTACCCCCGAGCAATTACAGAAAGTCGAAACCGTTATTAACGACAAGATCACTGCCAATTTACCAGTCACCCGTCGGGAAATGCCTAAAAGTCAGGCTTTAGCTGAAGGAGCTTTGGCATTTTTCCCCGAAAAATACCCACGCCTCACTTCTGTCTACCGGATAGGGGATTATTCCAAAGAAGTTTGCGTCGGGCCTCATGTCAGCTCGACTGGAATGATAGGTCGTATTAAGATAGTCAAGGAAGAGTCCGCCGGCTCAGGAATTCGTCGCCTCTATGCCCAAATCACCGATTAATTATTACTATTCACTATTAACTATTAACTATTAACTCTCTGTGCCCCTGCCATTTTTCAAAAAAAATACTCCCTCTTCCCGTGAATATTTTTTTGCCCTGGAAATCGACCGCCATACGGTCAACAGCGCCGTCTGGACAGTCGTCAACGCCGCTCCTCAGGTTTTGTCCGTTAGTAATCGGGTCAGCTGGGACGGCACCGGCGACGACAGTCTGATTCAGGCTTGCGACAGGTCTTTGACCGACGCTGCAGAACGTGTGGACAGCTCCGGTAATACTCAACCCCAAAAAGTTATTTTAGGTTTGCCGGCGGATTGGATCGATCAGGAAAAAATTTCCCCCCCGCATCTTAAAACTCTCAAAATTCTGACCCAGAAGTTATCCCTGACCGCGGTTGGTTTCGTGGTTACGACAGAAGCCGTCGTTAGGTTCCTGCAAAATTCCGAAGGCACTCCTATTACCGCTCTTTTATTAGGTTTTTGGCCCCAATATCTGGAAGTGACCCTAGCCCGTCTTGGTAAGATAGATCGGACTAATTATGTCACCAGGAGCTCTGATGTGGTTTCCGACGTCACCGAAGGCCTGAGCCGCTTCAGCCACGTGGACCTGCTCCCTTCCCGGATACTTTTATATGATGATAGTCAGAACCTGGAGGAAATTAAGCAGACCCTTTTGAAACATCCTTGGCAGGCGCCTCAGACTCGTTTGCCCTTTTTGCATTTCCCAAAAATTGAAATTTTGTCTCCCGGCTTTACCGTCCGGGCTGTCGCTCTTGCCGGTGGGGGGGAAGTGATTCAAACCGTGGATGCAATCCCTGCTTCTGGTCCTCCTTCCACCCCCCCGTCGCAGTCAGCGTCAGTAGCCGACCTCGGATTTATCCCGGAAGCGGATGTGGCCCACCTTCCTCCTCCCCAACCGGCTTCCCCAGTACCCCCTCCCCCTCTCCCGTCTGCCTCCGCACCTGCTCGCCGAACTTTTCGTCTGCCCGTTGTTTCCTTTCCCCGGATTCGTTTCCCCCGCTTGTCCGTTTTTCCTGCCCCCCTGGCCAGCATAGGTTTGATTATTACCTTGGGTTTGGGCCTGCTGGCAGCTTACTGGTTCTTGCCTACCGCGACTGTTGTCCTATCAGTTAACCTCCAGCCTCTTGCTCACCAGTTTGAACTTACTGCCGCGGCCCAGACCGCCGATGTGGACACGACTAAGTCTCAACTGCCTTCCAGATTTCTAGAGGTCACAGTATCTGATGACCAAACCTTACCCGCCACCGGTTCGAAGTTAATTGGGGATAAAGCCGTAGGTTCGATTACAGTTATCAACGGCACCTCCGTCCCCCGGACTTTTCCCTCAGGCACAGTTATCACTTCACCTTCTGGACCTAAATTTGTGTTTGATACCGAAATCCAGGTCGCTTCGGCCTCCGGAACAGCCGACCCGAATTCATACCAGCCCGGCAAAACCACAGCCAAAGTCACAGCAGCCCAAATCGGAAGTGATAGCAATCTTTCTGCCGGTACTCAATTTAAAATTGGAAATTTCTCCACCCTGGACTTCGTGGCCAAAAACGACACCGCTTTCTCCGGGGGTACCAGCCAACAAGTCAAAGCTGTTGCCAAAGACGACCTGGCTTCCTTGCGCTCAAAAATTTCCGACAGCTTGAAAGACCTGGCCCAGCAGGAACTCTCCGGTAAAGTTTCCGCTTCCGATAGCTTGGTTACCGAGTCGGTCCAATTACAAACTGTTTCTGAAGAATTAAGCCATAAAGAAGGAGAAGTAGCCGACGAAGTTACACTGCGTTTGTCAGTCAAAGCCCGTGGCCTTGTTTTTTCAAAAAATGATCTGGATAGCCTGATTTCAAACTCTCTGAAGCCTTTAGTCCCGCAAGGATTCGCTCTTACTGAAGATATTCGTCACAGCTTTACTGTCAAAAGCACTGGTGCGGATACCGTTTCGCTTAATGTCGAGGTCAAGGCTTTTCTCATGCCGGAGTATGAAACGGGCTCTATTATCAAAAGTATTACCGGCAAAAGTGCTTCTTCCGCGCGCGATTTCCTTAGTGGTCTGCCTGCAGTATCCGCAATTGAGTTTGTTGTTTCCCCCCGCCTACCCGCCAAATTTTTGACCTTACCCCATATTTCTGATCGGATTAAACTTCAAATTCAGGCCTCACCCTAAATGTCCCAAAAGCCAACCCGGATTATATCCACCCTTTTTTTGTTTGCCGGAGTACTTCTGCTTGCCAGTGCCGTCTTCCCTATCGCCTTGTCCCACCTTCGTTTCCTGCTTTATCCCAATCCCCGGCTTCTTGATCCCACCGCTACCTCCGGCCGCCCTGCTACCTTTGTTGTTAATGCCTTAGGATTGGCCAGCATCGACTATACTCTGGCCACCTCATGGTTTGAAAATGCCCCCTCTTCTCCCAGCCCGCCACCCAGTAAAGTCACGCATTTCTCTCTGTCTATACCCCGCCTGCAGATGCAGGACGTCACTGTGGAGGTCAACGGCACCGATCTCAAGCAAAATGCCATCCACTATCCCGGCACCGTCTTACCCGGCAGTTACGGCAACACCGTTGTCTTTGGTCATTCCTCTTTGCCTCAGCTGTATCGCCCCGGCTATCCCTTGACCATTTTTAATCCCTTGCCCAAAGCCCAAGTCGGCGACGAGGTGATTGTTAAATATGACGGTATTACTTACCGCTACGTTATCAAAAAAACCCAGGAAGTTCGCCCCAACCAGATCGAGGTTCTGACCCAGCATTACGATCGTTACCAGCTTACTCTTATTACCTGTGTCCCCTTAGGCACTTACTGGCGCCGCTTTGTCGCCACCGCCGAGCTGGTAAACTAAGCTTGTGAATTATCTGGGTCTTGATTATGGAGCCAAAAAAATCGGCGTGGCTCTGGCCGCTGGTCCATTGGCCCAGCCTCTGGCCACTATTAATACCTCAAAAGCCTTGGATATCATCTCCACCCTAGCTGAAAAACACGCTGTTAAAGCCATTATCATCGGATTGCCCGACGGCCCCCTCAAACAACAAGTCAAAAAATTTATCGACGAACTGCGAAACTTAAACTTCGAACTTATAGTTGTGGATGAAACTCTATCCTCCCATGATGCCCTAATGTCTTTGCGCCATACAGGTCAGCGCAAACGGGCTCGTCTCGAGCACACAGCCGCCGCCGCCCTGATTCTCCAAAACTGGCTTGACACTCCAAGTCCGTCGGGTCACACTTAAACTATGCCGAACCCTCATTCCATCGAAGCCAAGCTACTGAAGCACCGCCGTTTCCCGGAACTCCTGGCTGACCAAATCAATCGTGCTTCCGGCAGTTTCACTTTTTTTATCCTTAATTTAACCTTGTTCGTTTTTTGGATTCTGGGCAATACCGGCCGTATTCCCGGATTCACCATCGTTGATCCCTACCCGTTTACCTTCCTCACTATGCTGGTTTCGCTTGAGGCCATTGCACTTGCGATTTTCGTTCTCATCAGTCAGAACCGCCAATCTACAATCGATACCTTGCGCGAAGAAATACACCTGCAGATTAATGAAATTGCGGAAAGAGAAATTACTAAATGTCTCAAGCTTCTTTCCCAAATTTACAAAGTCCATTTCCCCAAATCCGAGCCCGACCCGGAGTTAGAAAGGATGCTGACTCCGGTTGATACCACCAGAATTCAATCCAGCCTGGAAAAGGAACTCGAAACGCCGCCGCTGGTCATCAGTGAATTAGTCGAAAAAATCGAGGATAAACTTCCCTTTTATCGCCGCAAAAAATAACTTGACTCGGTTCCTCCAAACCAGTAAAGTCAATGCCAGATGTTCAAAAATGTTATCGCTCCGGTTCAAGCCTGGCTTTTGTCCCAGGGTCGGTGTGTAGGTTGCGGCAGTGACTTAAACTCGGGTCAGGTGGAACCGCATGCCAAAGGCACAAAGACAGTTTGCCCGAAGTGCCACCGCATCTTTATCAAGGAACAAACTACCGGAAAATATCGCCGCGCTCTTTTTGAAGAAGTGTGAAACTCCTTCTCGCAATCCTTTTTTTATCTCTCGCCGTCTTTATCTTGGGATTATATCTGCTCCGGCCTGTCTCCCCAACTCCCGCGAAAATTTCTTTTGTGATCACCAAAGACGAGTCGGCAACGTCAGTTATCCGAAAATTAAAAGCCCAAAAACTGATTCGTTCAAGTCTTGTTGCCAAAATCTATCTCCGACTGTCCGCCTGGGAAAAGTTTATCCAACCCGGAGGTTACGTTCTCTCCCCCAGCCTATCTACTCCCGAACTGCTCAGACAACTTAAGGTTGGTCCCAAAGACATTTGGGTGACTCTTCCTGAAGGCTGGCGGCGGGAGCAAATCGCAGCCCGAATGGCCGAAAGTTTATCCGGCCCCAACTCAAACTTTGATTCTGAAAAATTCATGACTCTGACAGCTTCGCTGGAAGGCCAACTTTTCCCTGACACTTATTTGATATCTCAAACCATTTCTGCCCCGGAGGCAATATCAATACTCACCTCAAATTTTACCCGCAAGTCCGGACTGGACCTGGCACAAAAATATTCTTTACTGATTGTCGCTTCACTGGTTGAACGCGAAGCCAACCAGGATCAGGATCGCCCGCTGATTGCCGGTATACTTCTCAAGCGTCTCGAGGCGGGATGGCCTTTACAGGTTGATGCTTCTGTTCAATACGCTTCCGATACAATCAGATGCCGGAATCAATTACTCACTTGTGACTGGTGGCAGCCGGTAGCTGACACCCGGATCCCTTCGGTATACAATACGTATCTCAGCCCTGGACTTCCTCCTTCCCCTATAGCCAATCCCGGTCTGGCTGCGATTACGGCAGTTCTTACCCCCCAAACTTCCCCCTATTGGTACTATTTGACAGATCCGGACGGGGTCACCCATTATGCCGAGTCCTTGTCCGAACATAATTCAAACATTGACAAATATCTCCGGCTTTGATATAAGTGGGACATTCTATTAGCAGGCTAGGTAAAATTAGCCGGCCTTTTTGCGCCGAAAAAGGCCTTTTTCTTTTTTCCGCCCGACACCAAGCTCGAAATGAAGCCAGCCAACCGCATTTTTTGGGGACAATCATATCCTAATCTCCCCCCCCTTGAATTAAATCGGATTCAGCATGACTCATGGCGCGGTTTTCTCGCTGATGGCATCAAAAACAGTTTATCTGAAATCAATCCTGTCGAAGACTTTACTGGCAAAAACTGGACTCTGGAATTCCTTGATCACTCTATAGAAAAACCCGGTATTTCTCCCCAACACGCTCTTAACAAAGGCCTCACTTTTGCCGCGGCCCTCCGGGTTAAAACCAGGCTTACTAATAAGCAAACTGGAAAGAATACCTCTGCGGAAGTATTTTTAGGCGATATACCCCAAATGACCAATCGGGGTACATTTATAATCAACGGGGTAGAAAGAGCCGTCATTAACCAATTGGTACGCTCTCCCGGAGTATATTTTGGACTCGAGCTCGATGCCGCATCGGGACGATTGTTGCATACTGCAGAACTGCGCCCGATTCGTGGCACTTGGCTGGAATTTGAAATCTCCAGAGCTAATGTTATTTCTGTCCGGATTGATCGGCGGCGCAAGTTTGTCGTTACCACTCTTCTTCGGGCTATGGGCCTGTCCGATCCGGACCAGCTCACCACCGCTTTTTCTCAGGTCGACACTGATTCTTCCCACCATTACCTTGAAAGTTCTCTGGCCAAAGATACCACCAAAACCGCGGAAGAAGCCTTGGTTGAAATTTATAAAAAAATGCGCCCCGGTGAGCCGATTGTTTTGGAAAATGCCCAGCGTCTGATGTATGACCTGTTTTTTAATCCCCGGCGTTACGACTTGGGTCAGGTCGGACGGTACAAACTTAACAAACGCCTCAATTTGAACTCCGATCAGCTGGTCCTGACCAGAGATGACCTGGTATCTGCCATCGCTTACCTTATCGGTTTGCAAAATGGCCATGGCAAGGTTGACGATATTGACCATTTGGCCAATCGCCGGATCCGTCGGGTAGGCGAACTGGTTGCCCAGACTGCTTTTCGGGATGGCCTGTTACGTCTGGAACGGGCTATCAAAGAAAAAATGAGCTTGGTTTCGACTGACGAACTGGTTGTTCCCTCTATGTTGGTCAACGCCCGGCCGGTTATTGCCGCGGTAAATGAGTTTTTCCGCAGTTCTCAGTTGTCTCAGATTCTCGAGCAAACCAACCCTCTTTCGGAGATAGACCATCTCCGCCGCCTGACTGTCATGGGCAGGGGAGGCATTACCCGGGAGCGGGCCTCGTTTAGCATCCGTGACGTCAACAGTAGTCAATACGGTCGGATCGACCCTGTCCGTTCACCCGAAGGAGCCAACATCGGCTTAGTTACCTATCTTTCTTTGTACACCCGCGTTAATGATTTCGGTTTCTTAGAAGTTCCTTACCGAAAACTTATCAAGGAAAAAGTGGGCGGCAAAACCCGGGTCAAAATAGGGAATGACTTGGTTTACCTTACCGCTGATGATGAAGAGTCATACCACATCTCCCACGGCGATGTGCATATTGACAACCGCGGATATGTGATCGAGACATGGTTGCCTATCCGTTATCAGGGAAATTTTATGGAAGGTCCCATCGACACCGTTGATCTGATTGACGCAGTACCTCGCCAGGTAGTTGGTACTTCTGCCTCTCTGATCCCTTTTCTGGCCAATGATGCGGCCAACCGGGCTCTCATGGGAGCCAACATGCAGACTCAGGCAGTTCCGCTTCTTCGGCCGGCCAGTCCGGTTATAGGTACCGGCATGGAGCGGGATATCGCCGGTGCTCTTGGCTGGTGTGTTTATGCACGCAACTCCGGAGTAGTTTCGTACGTCGACTCGGAAAAAATCGTTATCAAACTGGATAAAAAAACTGTCGATGATAAACCCGCGGAAAACATCACTCTCAAAGGCGATTCGGAAACTTATCACCTGCTCAAATTTAAACGCACCTCCCAAAGCTCCTGTTTCAATCAGCAGCCTGCGGTGTCTATCGGCCAAAAGATTACCCGGGGCCAGTTGTTAGTCGACGGTCCGGCTTCTCAGGAGGGGGAACTCGCCTTGGGGCAAAACCTGTTTATCGCCTATGCTTCGTTCGAAGGACTGGGTTACGAAGATGCCATTGTTATCTCGGATAGGCTAGTCAGAGAAGATGTGCTTACATCCATTCACATTGAGGAATATGAAGCAGACGTGGTCGACACAAAATTGGGTCCCGAAGAGCTCACCCGGGATATTCCCAACGTCGGGGAAACATTTTTGGCCAGCCTGGATATAGAAGGCATAATTACCATCGGATCTGAAGTAAATCCGAATGATATTCTGGTTGGAAAAATAGCTCCCAAAGGAGAAACTGAGCTCTCAGCTGAGGAAAGATTACTCCGCGCAATTTTTGGTGAAAAAGCCCGCGACGTTCGTGATACCTCGTTGCGCATGCCCCATGGAGAAAGAGGAATCGTTGTAGACATTCAGGTTTTGGACAGGCAGACCGGGGATGAACTTCCTCCCGGTGTAAACAAAAAAGTCTTAGTCAAAGTCGCCCAAACCAGAAAAATCAGCGTCGGCGACAAGCTGGCGGGGCGGCACGGCAATAAAGGAGTGATCAGCCGAATTGTTCCAGTGGCGGATATGCCCCACTTACTGGACGGTACCCCCGTGGATGTCATGATTTCCCCCATCTCCGTTCTGGCTCGTATGAACCTGGGCCAGCTGCTGGAAGCTCGTTTAGGTTGGGCTGAAAGTGTCCTTGGTCACAAAATCGCTGTCCCCGTATTTGAAAAAATTGCCGAGGACCAAATCGCCGACCAAATGCGTGCCGCCAACCTTCCCGTCAGTGGTAAGACTACTCTTATTGATGGTCGTTCCGGACAGCCTTACGAAAAACCCACGGTAGTTGGGGTAGGCTATATTCTCAAACTTCACCATATGGTTGAGGATAAGACTCATGCCCGCTCTACCGGCCCTTATTCTTTGGTAACTCAACAACCGCTGGGAGGTAAAGCCCAAATGGGAGGCCAACGACTAGGAGAAATGGAAGTTTGGGCTTTGGAAGCTCATCGTGCAGCCCACACTCTCCAGGAAATGTTGACTATCAAATCCGATGACGTGGTTGGCCGGGCCAAAGCCTTTGAGGCTATAGTCAAGGGTCTGGAAATACCCACCAGTTCTGTCCCCGAATCCTTTAACGTCTTGGTCAAAGAACTCCAAAGCCTGGGTCTTCAGGTTATCCCGATTGGGATCAAAACCAAACCTGTCGACGATACAGCCGTTGCCTCCGTTACTCCACCCGTTACCGATGACGCAGCTGTCCTTATTAATGACACTCAAATTACCTCTTCCAATGAGTTGTTGGCTCAAAACGAATAACCATAAGATATGACCCAAAAAACCGATATCCGCGAGGATTCATTCAAAAATATTTATGACTTTTCTGCCCTCCAGCTGAAGCTGGCCTCCGGAGATATTATTAAAACCTGGTCTCGCGGCGAAGTCACGAAACCCGAAACCATTAACTACCGGACTCTTCGTCCGGAAAAGGACGGCCTATTCGATGAGCGTATTTTTGGCCCGGTCAAAGATTGGGAATGTTACTGCGGCAAATACAAGCGCATTCGCTACAAAGGCATCATTTGTGATAAATGCGGGGTGGAAGTTACCCATTCCCGGGTTCGTCGGGAACGTATGGGCCATATCACTCTGGCTTCACCGGTGTGTCACGTCTGGTATTTTAAGGGTGCTCCTTCCCGGCTGTCCCTGCTTATGGATGTAGCCCCCAAGGCTTTGGAATCTGTCATTTATTTTGCTCAGTATATAGTCGGCCAGGTTGATAATTCGGCTCGGGAAAAAACCATAGAGCGCCTCCGTCGGGAAACAGCCGAAAAGAAAGAAGCTGTCAAATCCGACTTCTCGTCCCGGCGTAAAGAAGCGGAAAAATCCGAAGCTCAGGAAATAAAAACTCTCAAAGACCAGTCTCTCAATGAAGATGCGGCCGCTCTGGCTTTGGACCAGCTGCAGCTCAAAACCAAGCAGGTTCTCCAAGCCTTTATCGATCAGGAGGCTTCGGAAATAGAAAAGACTTCCAACTTTTACACCCGACTTCTGGATATTGTCGAAAATCTTCGCCCGGGCAGTGTTTTGACTGAAGAAGAATATTCTAAACTCGCGGAGTATTCCGCTTTGGATTTTGCCACCGTAGGTATGGGAGCAGAAGCAATCCTTGAAGTCATCAGACACCTTGACCTGGGTAGCCTAAGCAATGCTTTACGTCAGGAAATAGCCACCTCTACCGGCCAGCGCCATATAAAAGCGACTAAGCGGTTACGTGTGGTTGACGGGCTTAGGCGGGCTGGTATTGACCCCGCCTGGATGATCCTCAAGATCCTCCCCGTCATTCCCCCGGATTTACGCCCCATGGTTCAGCTTTCCGGCGGTCGGTTTGCCACCTCAGACTTAAATGATCTCTACCGCCGGGTAATCAATCGTAATAACCGTCTCAAGCACCTGATTGATTTGGGTGCCCCGGAAATAATTCTTCGAAACGAAAAAAGAATGCTCCAAGAAGCAGTCGACGCTCTTATAGATTCATCCCAGCGCTCCACTCTGGCTCGCCGGCTGCCTGCTTCCGCTCATTCCAAATCTCTCTCTGATATCCTGCGCGGCAAACAAGGCCGCTTCCGGCAAAATTTACTGGGTAAGCGGGTGGATTATTCCGGCCGCTCGGTGATTGTCGTCGGACCCGAACTGAAGATTAATCAATGCGGTTTGCCCAAGGATATGGCTTTGGAGATGTTTAAACCCTTTGTTTTAAGACAAATGATCGTCCAAGGCTTAGCTCCCAATGTCAAATCTGCAAAAAATATGCTGGAAACTCGTCCGCCCGAGGTTTTTGACATCCTTGAGGAAATCACCAAAAATCACCCCATCCTTTTAAACCGCGCCCCCACTTTGCACAAGCTGAGTATCCAGGCATTTTACCCTTTGTTGATTGAGGGTTCGGCGATTCAAATCCATCCTTGTATCTGTGCCGGGTTTAACGCCGATTTTGACGGCGACCAGATGGCCGTCCATGTTCCCCTAAGTCAGGAGGCCATAACTGAAGTCAAAGAATTGATGATGCCCGAGCAAAATTTAAGAAAACCGGCAGACGGCACGCCTATTTCCATCCCTTCAGCCAAAGAAATCGCCCTGGGTAATTTCTATCTCACCTCGGTAGATCCGGTTCTTCCCGTCCACTCTTCCGTCTTCGCTTCTCCGCAGGAAGCCATCCTTGCCTTTCATACAGGGTTCATCCCTCTCTGCCAGTCAGCCAAAGTCCAGGTCAACCATCAAATCATTGCCACCACTCCCGGCCGCCTGCTGTTCAATGAAATTCTCCCCGAAAAACTGCCCTTTATAAACGAACCGGTGAACCGTTCTGTTATGATCAAACTTTTCAACTCTGCTTTCAAGCTTCTTGATACTGCTTCCATTGTCAAACTGATTGACGATATCAAAGCTCTTGGGTTTTGGGCGGGAACCATCTCCGGACTTTCTGTCAGTATCACCGATTGCATGATTTCCCCCGCCAAAAAAGATTTTATTGACCAGGCTAACGCCAAAGTTGCTGAGATCGAGAACAACTATTCCCTGGGTCTTATTACTTTTGAAGAAAAGAAACGTCTGGTCCAGGAAATATGGCTTGATACCACGGAAAAACTGGCCGATGCTACCTGGGATCTGTTCGACGTAGAAAACCCTATCCGGGTGATCATAAATGCCGGAGCCGGAAAAGCCTCCCGGGAACAAGTCCGTCAGTTATCAGCGATGCGCGGACTGGTTGTCGACCCTATGGGTCGTATTGTTGACCTTCCTTTAAAGAGTAACTATCGGGAAGGCTTTTCCACTTTTGAATATGTTTCCGCCGCTCGGGGTGAGCGGAAAGGCTTGTCGGACACGGCTATCAGGACCGCCGATGCGGGTTATTTAACCCGGAGGTTAGTGGATGTTGCCCACGACATGATCATCCGCCTTGACGACTGTCATAGCGATTCTGGGCTCACGATTTCTCGCACGGGAAAACGGGCGAAATCTTTCGTCTCCCGTATTTTTGGACGAATCTTGGCCGCCGACCTTATTTCCCCCAAATCCCGCAAAGTATTATTTGCATCCGGCACCCTGTTGGATGAAGAAAAAGTTACCCGGCTTGATCAGCTTCAGGTTGCCCAAGTGGTGGTTCGCTCTCCGCTGACCTGCAAAGCCAGGCACGGCATTTGTGCCGCTTGTTATGGTTGGAGCCTGTCCGCCATGGCTATGGTAAATGTCGGTGAGCCCGTAGGAGTAGTTGCCGCTCAAAGTATCGGTGAACCCGGGACTCAAATGACTTTGCATGGTAAGCGCGGGGGTTTGTCGGTCGGTAGTATCGACGTCACCCAGGGCTTACCCAGAGTAGAAGAGCTGTTTGAGGCCAGGACACCCAAGATGGTCTCACCCCTGGCGGAAATTTCGGGTAAGGTCGAAGTAGTCGAGACGGGTGAGGGTTACAAAATCCGGATCCGCAACGCCTCTGTCAAACCGGTCGAAGAGAGGGAGTATCTCATCCCCTTAACTGCCGAGCTCAAAGTCGAAGATGGCGATTTGATATCTGCCGGTACTCAATTAGCCACAGGCTCTTTGGATATAAAGGAGGTTTTGGAAGTCAGAGGCCAGCATGGGGCTCAGGAGTACCTGATAGAGGAAATCCAGCTGGTTTATGAGTCCCAAGGGGTGCCGATTCATGATAAGCATTTTGAGGTAATTGTCCGCCGGATGAGTGACAGGGTCCGGATACTCTCCCAGGGAGACACCACTCTTCTGCCTGGAGACATTATTGATAGGGCTGCATTTGAAGCCGAAAACACCAAGACGCTGGCCGCCGGCGGCGAACCGGCCTCGGCCCAGGTAGTCGTCTTGGGTATCACCAGAGCCGCCCTGAAAACCGGTTCCTGGCTGTCTGCCGCTTCTTTTATCGAGACCACCTCCCAGCTGGCGGAAGCCGCAATCGAAGGGCGGATTGACCCCCTCTTAGGCCTTAAGGAAAACGTGATTATTGGCCGTCTTATTCCCACCAGCCCTGACCGGGCTGTTATATAATTAGCCGCGTTATGCCTACTATCAGCCAGCTCGTAAGAATCGGACGTAAAACTAAGGTCAAAAAGGCCCATTCCACTGTTCTGCGTCGGTCTTTTAACGCCAAGGATAGGCGATTTACCACCTCCGTGAATCCTTTCAAACGCGGAGTAGTTACTATTGTCAAGACCATGACTCCCAGAAAACCTAATTCGGCATTAAGAAAAGTAGCCCGTGTTCGCCTTTCAAATAAAACCGATGTTACCGCTTATATTCCGGGGATTGGCCACAACATAGCCGAACATGCCATAGTCCTCGTCCGTGGAGGCAGAGTCAAAGACTTGCCGGGAGTCAAATACCACATTGTCAGAGGCAAATATGATGCCTCTGGGGTGGAATCCCGCAAACAAGGCCGTAGTCGTTATGGGACCAAAGTTACTTCAGGACCCAAAGTTGCCGCCGCCAGCTGATATGCGCAGTAAACCAGCTCCCAAAAGAATTGTTACCCCTGACCCTAATTTTCAGTCGGACATAGTTACCAAATTGATCAATCGGGTCATGAAAAGCGGAAAAAAATCTGTCGCCCGGGCTCAGGTCTACACCGCGTTTGGAATTATTAAAAATCAAACAGGGCAGGAGCCTTTACCTGTTTTTCTTACTGCCTTGGAGAACATCAGACCCCAAATGGAAGTCCGCTCCAGGAGAATCGGTGGAGCGGCTTATCAAGTCCCGTCCCCGGTTCGCGGACCCCGTCGCGACTCACTGGCTATCCGTTGGCTTATCACAGCCGCCATTTCCCGTCCCAATTCCCAATTTCATACCTTTGCCGACAAACTTGCGGTGGAGATAATAGACGCCGCTAATAGTACCGGTGGGGCGATTAAGAAAAAGATGGATACTCACCGTATGGCCGAAGCCAATAAAGCCTTCGCCCATTTTCGTTGGTAACCAACGACTAATATGGCACGCTACACCGGACCAAAAAACAGATTATCCCGACGGGAGGGGGTAGACTTGTTTGGCAAAGGCAACAAGCTTCGCCGGGCGACCCAGCCTCCCGGACAGCACGGGGCCAAGGGTTCCCGCCGCCGCCCTACCAGCTACGGCACCCAGCTTCGGGAAAAGCAAAAGATTCGGCGAATTTATGGTATAATGGAAAGACAATTTCGAGGGTACTTTGAAAAAGCCAGGAAGGTAAGAGGCAAGACCGGGGAAGTCCTTCTCCGGTTGCTGGAAACCCGTCTGGATAATATCGTCTATCGTCTTGGGTTTGCCCCTTCTCGCTCCATGGCTAGACAACTTGTTTCCCATGGCCATGTGGTTGTCGACGGGGCGGTTGTAAACATTCCCTCTTTTCAGGTACGAGCTGGTCAAACTATTACCTTACAAAAAGTGGCGATGGAAATTCCACACGTCAAAGAGCGCCTCGGAAATCTTGATTATCTTCCCCCCGCCTGGCTCAAGCGCCAAGCTGCAGCGGGTCATGTGACCCGCTTTCCTGATCGTAGCGAAATTGACAGTCCCGTTAATGAACAACTCATTGTCGAGTTCTATTCGCGCTAAATGCAAGAACCTCAATTTACTATTACCACTGAGAGTCTTTCCGACTACTTCGGAAAGTTTATTATCGAGCCTTTGCCTCAGGGTTTTGGCCACACTTTAGGCAATGCCCTCCGGCGAGTGCTTTATACCTCTATCCCCGGTGCAGCCGTCACCAGCGTCAGTATTTCGGGGGCCAGCCACCAATTTACCACTCTGCCGGGTGTGCGTGAGGATGTTGTCCAGCTGATTTTAGCCGTCAAACAAATCCGCCCTACTTACACCAAAGATCAGCCCGCCCGCATCACTTTTTCTGCTAAAGGTCCGGGTGAAGTCACGGCTGGTCAATTCGTCACCCCTCCTGACGTCACCATTGCCAACCCCAAACTGATAATCGCTCATTTGGCGGACAAAAACTCTCACCTCGAAATAGAAGCCACCATCGAATCGGGCTTCGGTTACTCTCCGGCCGAAGATAGGACCAGCACCACTATTGGGGTTATTCCTACCGATGCCAGCTTTACTCCGGTAGTCAGGGTAAACTACGAAGTTGCCGCCACGCGCGTGGGCCGGCTGACTAATTACGACAAGTTAATGCTGGATATCACTACCGACGGTACCTTATCACCCCAAACTGCTCTTACTACAGCCGCTTCTATCTTGGTCAGTTATTTCACTAGTATTGTTCACCCCCAACAGGCGGCTGCGGTTTCAGCCTCCACCGATGTCTCCACCCGTCCCCAAGCGGGCAGCAATATTGCCATCGAGGAGTTGGATTTACCCACCCGCATAGCCAACGCTCTTCAAAAGGCTGGTTTTGACACTGTATCCAGCCTTCTCACGGTTCCTCGGGCCGAACTAGCCAAAGTCAAAAATTTAGGCGGTAAATCTGTCAAAGTTATTGATGCCGCACTTACCCAGCGGGGTTTTGAACTAGGATAGGGTGCGTATGCCCCACAACGTTTTCGGCAAGAAACTAAATCGGGACACCGGTCAACGCCAGGCTCTCCTCAAGGGATTGGCAGGAGCTCTTATTCGCTCTGAAGCCATTGAAACCACCGAAGCCAAAGCCAAAGCCGCCCAGCCGTTGATTGAAAAACTGGTTACTCAGGCCCGGCGAGCCCGCCTCAATGATATCCGTCAAATAGAGAAAGTTATTTTGGACAAAGAATTAGTCCACAAGCTGGTTCACGACATTGCCCCTCGCTTCAAGACACGCCCTGGAGGCTACCTCCGTCTGGTTAAAATGGGTAATCGTACTGGAGACAATACTCCCATGGTCCGGCTGGAATTTGTTAAATAATTCTAAAATAAGCCATGCAGACTTTGTCCCCCTCATCCGGTCAGACAACCCGAACCTGGTATTTCTTCGACGCCCGCGATCAGATATTGGGTCGCCTTGCTGTTCAGATTGCCTCCATCCTCATGGGTAAGCACAAAACCAGCTTCGTCCGGCACCTGGATATCGGAGACCATATCGTAGTGGTAAACGCTGGCCTGGTCAAAGTTTCTGGTCGAAAGGAACAGCAAAAAATATACCATCGTCATTCCGGTTACCCGGGAGGTATGAAAATTACTTCTCTTAAAATCCTGCGCCAAACTCACCCCGAACGGATAATTATTCACGCCGTCTCCGGCATGCTTCCGGACAATAAGCTCAAAGCCAGGTTATTAAAACACCTCCACGTTTATCCCGGTCCCGACCACCCCTATCAGTCCCAGTTTAAAAATTCAGAAATTAAAAATTGATATTTGATTAAAAATTAAAAATTTAAATATTTATAAAATTAGAAAATGTCTGAAACAAAGCCCAAAATCATCTCCCGCGCCATCGGCCGCAGAAAGTCTGCCATTGCTTCAATCCGCCTCACATCCGGCGCCGGTGAAATTACGGTCAACGGTAAACCCTCTGCGGTTTATTTCCCCGGCTCTTTGGCTCAGTCCAGATATTCACTCCCTTTTAACCTTCTCTCTCTTTCCAAATATTCCGCCTCGGTCAAAGTTCACGGCGGCGGCCCGTCGGGTCAACTGGACGCGGTGGTATTAGGTTTAGCCAGGGCTTTGGCTTCCCTTAAAGAAGATTACAAAACCGCTCTTCGTACAGCCGGTCTTCTCACCCGTGACTCCCGGGAACGTCAGCGCCGCATGGTCGGCATGGGCGGCAAATCCAGAAGAAAGAAACAATCTCCCAAGCGCTAGTTACACATCACACCTTAAAGGTGTGAAGGCTAAAGCAAGTGACAAAGTTGGTGGGACGAGGAGGAAAAAGTGTCATACTGGTACCAATGCCGGCTAAAAAACTAGGTGCTGTAGTTCTCACGGCCGTAGTTGTTGCCGGCAGTGCTCTGGCAGTTAAAAATATAAGTTTTGTTGATCCCCGGGAAACGGTTTACAAAATTGCAGACGGGGACACGTTCATTCTGGAACAAAACAAGCAAACTGTTCGCCTTTTCGGCATCGACGCTCCGGAAAAGGACAACTGTTATGGCCCCGAGAGCTATTCTCGCTTAGGAAAGCTTCTTAAAAAAGGGAAAGTTCAGCTCAAAGAGCCGGTGGTGGATAAGTTTGGCCGGATAGTCGCTTTAGTTTATGTCGACGGCAAATTCATCAACGAAATTATGATCAGGGAAGGATTCGCCGCCTACCGCAGTGAACCCGGCAGCGGCAAAGAAGCTATGAAAGCGGCCCATGAATACGCCAAAACCCAAAAACTAGGCATTTATTCATCCGCTTGCACTGACGACACTCCGCCCGATCCCAAATGCCCCATCAAAGGCAACCACGATCTCGACCGCGATGAGTTTTTATATCTCACTCCGGATTGCCCCTATTATTCCTTAGTTACAATCAGGCGGTTTGAGGGCGACCGCTGGTTTTGTACCGGGAAAGAAGCCGAATCTGCCGGCTTCAAAGTATCTTCAGCTTGCGCTCTAGGTACCAAACGCAATCCCAAATCTATCACACCTTAAAGGTGTGAAAGCCCATAATTATGCAAACTATTATTCTGCCTGGATATTCTCCTAAAAACCAGGCTTGGGCCGAAGAAACCCAATCCGCTCTTGACTCAACAACTCCTGCCATTGTCATAAATTATGCCCATTGGGAAACCGGCACCGCTGATCCTGATTGGCTGGATAAAGAGACCCGGAAACTAATTGACTTTGTTGACAGCAGGCAGGTAAATATTCTCGCCAAGTCTATTGGCACTGCTGTCGCTATGGGAGTGCTTAAACAAAAACCGGATTTAGTGAATAAAGTCATTTTTTGCGGTATTCCCATCCTCGACTTTAAACCCGGTGACGAAACTTATTACCAACCGCTAAAAACTTTCCCCTCAGATAAGATACTCTGCATTCAAAACGCTGACGACAACCACGGAGGTTATACCCAAGCCGAAAAGTTTCTTCATTCTCTGAACCCTAATTTGAAAATAATCTCCAAACCCCGCTCCGACCACGAGTATCCCTACATAGAAGATTTCATCGCTTTCTTAGAATCAGACCCCCCAAAACCTTCTACCGACTGAATTTGAAAGTCGAAAGCGCCTCTTTTATCCAGGTCTGGAGGGCTACCTTGCCCGGGTTATCGTTGCGGCTGTATCACACCTTAAAGGTGTGAAGGCTACGTGTCTAATACCAAATGTTTAATAAATTCTATCTGGCGCTGATTATCTGCTTGGTTTAAAACAAATTTCCGGTACTCCTCTTTTGATGGGAACAAACTCAATACTGGCTGCTTGTCACAAATTGGAGATACTTCATCGCTGATAAATTCAGAGAACGATGAAAAAGGGTAATTTTCTAAATCTTTAGTAGTTTTAACTACCCCCGCCGAATATGGGTTAATATGAATATATCGGGAAACATGTATTAGTTGTTCTTCGCTTTCAATTCCAACAGACTTAAATGTACCTTGAAAGATTGGCCCCTTGCGAAATCTTTTGGTATTGAAATAACGGGTATAACTGTTTGTGCTTTGACTTAAAAAGTTAGAAACACCAAAATCTGCTATTTGTTTTATCAGAAGATGAAAATGGTTAGGCATCAGGCAATAGCAAATAACCTTAACTTTTCTTTGGGAATTTACAATATTGGACAGCAATTGCTCCTTTCTCTCATCAGGCAGACGCAAGTAATAAGAAAATCGAATAGGAGGCTTAATTAGTTTGTAGTAGTTAAATATTTCAACAAAGCGAA
>MEXE01000043.1:0-6219 GCA_001775555.1 Candidatus Amesbacteria bacterium RBG_19FT_COMBO_48_16
TGGCCTTCAATTCCCTTACCACTGCCAATGGTATTGATTTGAGCTTAAATGCCTTAACTTCCGGCTACGGCCTGAACATCAATTCCACTTCCACCGCTCTGACCACCGGCCGCCTTCTCTCCCTGGACTGGTCTCCCGGATCGTCTACCACCGCCACCGGTGATCTCTTCCGCTTAAACATCGGTAGTAATGTCATTCTGGGTACTACCGGCACCATCGACTTTACCAACTTTGATAATGCCTCCACTGGTCACGCCACCGTCCAGGCTGGATACGGGTTGGATGTCAATGCCGCCGGGGAATTAAAACTGGGTGATACCACCGCCACCACTGTTTCCATTGGTACCACCGCTGCTACAACTATAAATCTTGGCTCCGGGGGTGCTCTGACCCGGGCGATTAACATCGGCACCGGAACGGGGGTGGATACTATTAATATAGGAACAGGAGCCACGGGAGCTGACGTCATCACCTTCGGTAACACCGGCCCGGCAACAACATTCGACTTCAACTCCGGCGCCGCCACTGTTGATGCCATGGACCTGGCCTTCAATTCCCTTACCACTGCCAATGGTATTGATTTGAGCTTAAATGCCTTAACTTCCGGCTACGGCCTGAACATCAATTCCACTTCCACCGCTCTGACCACCGGCCGCCTTCTCTCCCTGGACTGGTCTCCCGGATCGTCTACCACCGCCACCGGTGATCTCTTCCGCTTAAACATCGGTAGTAACGGCAACGTCACCAATCTTCTCAATATTACCGACAACGGCTCTACCATTTTCTCTGTCTCCGAGTCCGGGATCACTTCCGCCCAGCCCCATCAATTCACTGCCGCCGGTGATGTCACCATCGCCTACGACCTGGTCTTTACCAATCAAACTGCATCATTCATAGACAGCTACGGACCTCTAACCATCCGCTCCGGCGAATCTTTCGAATCCAATAATTTAACTCTCAAGGCTTACAACTCCGGCGACATTGTTCTCGACCCCGGCCCTACCGGGACTGTTTCGGTGGGCACCGGCAGTGCCTCGCTCAAATTCCACGTCATGGATAGCCAGTCCGCCACTGCCTCGGCCATCATCGAAAACACCAATACCGGCACCGACGCCGACGGCCTTTTGATCAAGCTCGGCTTTACCGCCTCCGGCAACGCCAATAACCGCTTTATTACCTTCCTGAACGGCTCCGGGAACATCCACGGCAAGATCAGAAGCGCCGGCACCACCGTCAGCTATGATGCCAACGGCGTCGACTTTGCCGAGTACTTTACCAAAGACTCCAGTATCTTTACCCCAGGCGAAGTCGTCTCCTTAGGCCCCGACGGCGCAACCAAAACCTCTTCCGCGTACGATTCCAAAATGATAGGTGTCGTCTCCACCGCTCCCGGCTTTACCGGTGGAGTCGAAGGTCCCAACAAAGTCCTGGTCGGTATCGTCGGCCAAGTCCCCGTACTAATCGACCCCAATTCCCAAGCCATCCAGCCCGGCGACTTCATAACAAGCAGCGGCAATTCCGGCCGGGCTCAAAAAGCCAATATGGCCGGTTTTATGATCGGTAAAGCGTTAGACAGCTGGAACCCGTCCGATCCTGCCGACTCCATCCGCGTCTTTCTGGGTGGTATCTGGGCTGACCCCAACCGATCCTTAGCTTTCGATGAATCCGGCAATCTCACCATCTCCGGCCAGCTCAAAGCCACGGAAATCACCACTCAACCGGTTCCCTCCGAACCCGCAATCTCCCTCTCCCATCTAGCATCTAGCATCCAGGATCTATCATCTCAAGTCGCTTCTGTTTCCGCCCAATTAGCCGACCTCCAGGTCCAATCAGCTCCCGCCGCCACCCTTTCCGCCCAGCTTAATGAACTCACTGTCCTCGGCGATGCTACCATTTCCGGTCAACTCTCCGTTTCCGGCCCCACGCTTCTGACTGACACCAATATCGCCGGCACCCTGACCGTCGGCCTCCTTAAATTCGACGATCTGGCAAGCGATATCAGCTCCCTGACCGGGATCTTAAGCTTCAACAATGGAGCTACTACCCTGGACGAATTCGGCAATATCATAACCACAGGACAGGTGACAGCCAGTAAATACAACGTCGACACCAGCGATGTCCTGGGAGCATCGGTAGGTAAGGCGGTTTTGCCAACCGGCACCCAGGAGCTGACGATAGAAACTACCGCCGTCAGCACCGACTCCGCCATCTTTGTCACTCCCGACCTGCCCATAGCCGTAGCTGCTGCCGCCACCGATTCCGGCAGGTTTACCATCAGAATACCCACGGCTCTCATCGAAGACCTGACTGTTAATTGGTGGGTTATCAATTAATTTTTAATTACCAATTTTCAATTTTTAATCAAATTCAAAATCAAAAAAAATTTAAAATTATGACTAACAAATACGATCTTGAAGACAGAACGGCCAGATTTGCCGAATCCATCATCGACCTGTGTAAAAAATGGCCCAAAAATGCCATCACTCTTCCCCTCATCGACCAACTCATTCGAGCTGGTACCAGTATCGGCGCCAACTACTGCGAAGCCAACGGCGCTTCCAGTAAAAAGGACTTCAAAAACAAAATCTTCATTTGTAAAAAAGAGTCCAAGGAATCCCAATACTGGCTCAGATTACTAGCCAAAACCACCGACGATGAGAGTCTGAAAAAAAATTGTCGTGTCAACTGGCAAGAAGCCAAGGAATTCAGCATGATTTTCGCCTCCATCGCCAACAAAACTACTTAACTTTTTAAAATTGAAATTTATGAAATTTAAAATTGATTTAAAATTTAAAATTGGTAATTTACAATTTAAGCGGTTTACCCGCAAACGGGTCCTCACCTTCCTCTCCACCCT
Source organism: Candidatus Amesbacteria bacterium RBG_19FT_COMBO_48_16 (assembly GCA_001775555.1). Lineage (GTDB taxonomy): Bacteria > Patescibacteriota > Microgenomatia > CAZETR01 > Amesbacteraceae > UBA12042. The sequence continues at coordinate 2,858 of MEXE01000043.1, forward strand.
GCTTGTTCTGGTTGCTGCCAGTGCCCTTTTCCTCCGCCTCACTTCTCCGGCCATGGCGGCCTGGTGGCCCTCCCAGATCAACGGCACCACCTGGTCCCACCGTCAGCAGCTGACTCTGACCAACAACTCCGGCGATGATCTGGCCTCCACCACCACCGTGGCCGTCACCGTCAACACCAAGTCACTATCTGCTTTAAATAAGCTCCAAAGTGACTGCGATGACCTGCGCATCGTCTACCAGCCCGACTCCACCACCTTTACCGAACTATCTCGATATATATCATACCCGGGCGGCGGCTCCTGCACCACCAGTGAAGCCGCCAAAGTCTACTTTTCTTTGCAAACGGCGCTCAGCGCCGCCGCCTCCGCCACTACCTACTATCTCTACTACTCCAATCCCCAAGCCACGGCTCCCTCCAACCCCGACAATGCTTTTGACATCGGCGCCAAAGACGCCCTTCTCGTCTGCCCCTTTGACGGCACCACCACCTGCGCCGCCTCCGAAACCCCCAGCACCGAAACCGGCGCCATCCGCTACTCCGGCGCCAAATCTGCTCTAAGTTTTGACGGAGCAAATGACTCACTTATCATAAGCACAGGCTCGGTCATGTCCGCAACAAATACATTTACTATCGAATTCTGGATAAAGATGCCCAAATTTTCAACTAACGCAGGATACAATCGACCATTCCTCTCAGGTTCGCTAAACTGGCTAGCGGTAAACCAAACAACAGGAGCTTTAGCAGTTAATGGTTTTGGGCAAAGTGGTATTTCCCTTGATACTACGCTACAAGCTAATACTTGGACCCACTTAACAATTGTAAGGACGAGTTCAAACATATATGTCTATAAAGATGGTTCACTTGCTGACTCAGACACCGCAAGTGGTACAGTTGCTTTTAATGGTGGGATTAGCGGGCTCAACTTTGGCTATCAACAAGCTCTTGATTATTCTACTGTAATATTCGACGAGGTACGAATTAGCGATGTTAACCGTTACGCCTCCACCTTCACTCCTTCCACCTCTCCCTTCGTCCGCGACGAGCATACTAAACTGCTTCTGCATTTTGACGAATCCGGAGATGATCCCAGAAATACCGGCAAAGCTATTGACGATTCCGGCAACGGCAACCACGGCACGATCACCGGCGCCAAATATGTAGCCGGATTAGTCGGCGTCGACGCTTCCACTTCCGACACGGGCAAAGCCGATGGCGGTAACACCTACGCCGGCCATGAAGGTATTTTTCTTGAGGGAACAATAACCAATAAAATTACCAATCCGTCCTTCGACAACTCAACCTATAACACGAATTGGACAGCTTCAGGTGGAACTTCGTCCGAAAATACCACAGCCCCGTATTACAAATTCGGCTCCAAAAGTTACAAAATAGTTCTCTCTGATGCAACCAATCAAACGGTAACCACTTCAATTGATGCTGGAAACACCAACGCCCACACCCTCTCCGCTTATGCCTATCGAGGAACAAGTGGATATGTTGGAGGTACTATTGATGCCACAGTTGCTCAACTCGTATTCAATGGTACCACCCAAACCACTACTTACACCGATATGGGCGGCGGCTGGTGGCGACTTTCCTATTCTGCCGCAGCTGGCTCTGGCTCTCAATCTTATGGAGTTCAAATTAACGAAGACTCAGGTACTCTCTATATAGACGGTGTGCAGCTGGAATCGGCCGTTTGGGTAACCACTCGGTCATATACATCAAGCTATACTGACGGTACACTTGGTACAGGTTACGCCTGGAACGGAACAGCTCATAATAGCACGAGCACCAGAACTATTGGGTCGGCTACATATACGTCAGCTCTCCCCTCATCTTCTACCCAAGGAACCATTAGTGTCTGGGTAAAACCCAATTGGGATGGCAGTAATCCTCCTGGTACCAGTTACACCCGGACCGGATACGTTAAAGTAGGCAGTGGTGGTTGGGGTAGTGGTAACGGTTTTACTATTAATTCCTACTGCGGACAAGATACCTGCACCACAGCAAACAACTTCACAGTACATCATTATGGCACGGGTAGCGGTACTCCTACCGTAAATATCACGGTGACCAGAAACAACTGGTACCACCTGGTTTATGCTTGGAGTGGGACAACGGCAACACTCTATGTTAATGCCACGAACAGTTCTACGATTACCAACTTCAACACTCATACAGACGATGGAAAAATAACTCTCGGATGTGCCACTTGTTATGCCGATCCTCCTTATTCTACTATTTCAGACCTAAGAGCCTTTGACACAAGTCTAACTTCCACCGAAATCGCTGATCTCTATTATTCCGGACTGGTTTCGCATTCTGACAGTATCGAGGTGGATGCTTTCTCTGACAACAAAGGCCAGAATCCGGTGGGGATCTATCATTTTGATGAAAGCTATGGCTCGACAGCCAACGACTCCTCCACTTACGGCAATCACCTGACCGTTACCGGTGCCACCTGGGACACCCAAAGCGTCGGCGCCCCCAACCGCCTCATCAGGACCCTCAAGTTCGACGGCACCGACGATATGGCTTCCCGCTCGGCCGGCCTGGCCAGAAACTTCAATTTCGGCACGGATAGTTTTTCCCTATCCGGCTGGTTTAGGCATCCTTCGACCGTCTCCGGAACAGATACTATTGTTGCCAAATACAATTCCGCCGGCTATAAAGTTTATATGAATTCATCCGGCTACATCTGCGCCGGTATTGACGACGACTCCACTTTTGACGACGATGTCCCCTGCACTACCACTTCTTATGCCGACTCCAAATGGCACCAGTTTGAGATCGTTAAAGATGCAGCCACCTCACTCACTACCTATATTGACGCTACCCAAGTTGCCCAGGACGCCAGTATTGCCGCCACCGGCTCATTAAATAATACCGCCAACTTTGCCGTCGGCATTGACTCTGACAAAACCAACTACTGGACCGGCTTTTTGGACGAAATTGTCGTCTACCCCTACGCCCGCTCCGCCGCCCAAGTCAAAGCCGACTACCTCGGCCCCCAGACCGGCCAAGTCTTCGGCTCCCAAGCCTCCGACCCCCTCTCCTCCGGCCTCGTCGGCTATTGGAAGATGGATGATGCAGGTATTGATGCCGAAGGAGAAACATCAACCGATTCTTCAGGCAACGGAAATAACGGAACACTCTACGGTGACAATGGAGTCGGAGATAACGGCACTGGTCTCGACTGCACCGCTTCTGGCAAATTTGGGACTGGGTGCAGTCTTGACGGAACGGATGACTACATTAATGCAGGAAGTCCCACATCCCTAGATAACCTATCAAAATACTCCTATAGCTTCTGGGTGTATCAGGATACCAGATCTACTTGGAGCGATCTTATTTGGA
>MEXE01000043.1:6262-7188 GCA_001775555.1 Candidatus Amesbacteria bacterium RBG_19FT_COMBO_48_16
CAGAGCTTTTCAAACTACTAATGGTACAACAGCAAACAGCCAAAGCTCAACAATACTCCCCCTTGGTTCCTGGCAATTAATTACCATTACTTATGACAACACTGGCGATAATAAAGTGAAAATTTATCTTAATGGTACAGAAGTTGCGTATTCATCCCAATCAATATCTACCGGAACTATCGCGGATGAAAGCAGTAACATTTTACTCATCACATCAAATAACGGGAGTGCTTACTTTTGGGATGGCAAAATAGATGACGTCCGCATCTACAACCGCGCCTTAACCCCGAGCGAAGTCAGCCAGCTATACTCCTGGGCCCCGGGACCCATTGCTCATTACAAGCTGGACGAAGCCACGGGCAATGCTGTCAATGACAGCTCAGGAAATTGGTCAAGTGTTAACTGGTCTGGTACCGGCAGCCCTCATTGGATAAATGGAAAATTTGGTTCAGCGGGTAAATTTAACGGAACTGATGATCGGATTATCGTAGGTGATATCAGCTCTAAATTAAATCTGCAATCAACTGATCCTCCATCATTTACGTTTTCTGCATGGATGAAAGCCGAGTCGGGAATTACAAATTATGCAGGTTTAAAGTTGAAAGGCGGAGATGGCACAGGAGAAGCCAGAATACTCTTTAACACTTCGGGCTACTGTACTACATGTTATCTGTTTCAATTAACCCCCGGTAGCACTGTTAGTCAAATGCCGGTCTCGGCAAGTTATGGTACGTGGTATTACGTTACGGGTATTTATAACCAGGCTAATCACACCCAGTATTTGTATATTAATGGTATTTATCAAGATTCTGACGTCGCGGCAGATTACGACTTATCCGGATCTGCAATGAATTTTACTATTGGATACAACCAATGGTACTTTAAAGGGGGAATTGATGATGTTAGGGTTTATAATTATATCCGCA
>MEXE01000044.1 GCA_001775555.1 Candidatus Amesbacteria bacterium RBG_19FT_COMBO_48_16
GTTTGTCGGTCCGGCGATTGAATCTCTCTACCCCCCGGTCATTTTTTACCTGGCGGTCTTTTCCGCCGTTTTCGGCAATTTCCTGTTTATTTACTACTATATGCTGGGCTTGGCCAAACGCGGTTCCTGGGATCTGGTCAAATATGTCTATTTTATTCCCCTCTATTGGATCCTGATCAGCCTCGCCGGTGTCAAAGCCGTATATCAGCTGGTTTTCAAGCCGCATTTCTGGGAAAAGACTCATCACGGCCTGCATTTAGGTAACCGCCCCCGTCCCGTATTGTCCATTTCCTGCCGCCTGCCTGTTTGGCCCCGCTTGCCCGAGTTGAGCGGTGGTTTTGTTTTAGTTATTGCCGCGGCCCTGGCCAATTTTTTCAACTTTCTTTACAATGCCTATCTTGGCCGCCATCTTAGTCTTGAAGACTTTGGCCTGATTGGTTTAATCGGCAGCATCTTTTACCTGTCTCAAATTCCCCTGGGGGCGCTATCCCGCACCGTCACTCACCGCAGTGCATATCTCTTTGGCCGATTCCGTACCCCTGCCCGCCAATTCTGGGCTGTCTGGCGCGGCAAATCATTAAGTTTAGCCTTAGGTCTAACTGTGATTTGGCTAATTTTCACTCCGGTCCTGTCCGCGTATTTTCAAACTACTTCCATTTTACCCCTGCTGCTTTTTACTCCTGTTTGGCTGGGTGGGACTTTGTTGGCGGTCGACTCCGGTTTTCTCACGGGCAATCTCAAATTTTCCGTTTTGGCGGTCATGACTTTATCCGAAGCCGTAGCCAAATTTTTACTGGCGGTGGGCCTGCACCGGCTGAGTAATCCGCAATTAGTTTTTGCCGCTCTGCCCGTATCCACTTTATTGGCCATGACTTTAGGTTTTTTGGCCGCCAAATCCACGACCGGTAAGCTTAAAATTATCCCTCAAAAAGTTGCTTACTTTCCCCGCAAATTCTTTGCCACCTCATTGGTCACCTCATTTTCCACCCTGGTCTTTTTGAGTCTGGATGTGATTTTGGCCAAACATTTCCTGCCTCCCCGGGAAGCTGGTTTATATGCCTTGTTGTCCTTGGTGGGCAAGATGGTATTTTTTGCCGGCAGTTTATTCAGCCAGTTTGTCAATCCTGTCACCAGCCACCACGAAGGTGCCGGTAAGAATTCCGCCTCGGTTTTTTATCTGCTTTTGTCTGCCGTAGCCGCTTCCAGTCTGGCGGCGGCAATTTTGTTAGGTCCTTTAGGCTTCTGGACTGTCCCCATTCTTTTAGGCAGCCGGTCTTTACTTATTCTTCCTTTCCTTACCCGTTACTGTCTGGCCATGGCCGGTTTTGCCGTGGCGGTAGCCTTGGTTAATTATCATCAGGCCCGCAGGCACTACGGCTTTTCCCTGTTAAGTTTAGGGTTTGTCCCCCTGCTCACGCTCGGGCTTTATTTTTTCCATACCGGATTAAACGGCTTTACCAACGTCCTTCTGGCTATTTCCGGACTGCATTTGGGCACTATTTTGGTGGGCCACGGGATATACGGCCGGCGGGCCGAGCTGACCCCGATTGTCCGCGACTTTTGGAATTTGCTTTTCCGCTCCCCGATGCAGACCGAAGCGCCGGTAAGCGGGGTGCGGATTTTGATATTCAACTGGCGTGATACCCGCCATGTCTGGGCCGGCGGAGCAGAAGTGTATCTGCACGAACTGGCCCGCCGCTGGGTAGCCTCCGGCTGCCAGGTGACTCTCTTTTGCGGTAATGACCGTCTTCTTCCCCGCCGGGATACCATTGACGGAGTTCAGATCATCCGCCGCGGTGGTTTTTATACTGTCTATATCTGGGCGTTTTTATATTACATATTCAAATTTCGGGGTCGGTATGACATCATTATCGACAGTGCCAACGGCGTCCCCTTTTTCACTCCCTTATTTTCCCGCCTGCCGAAATTTTTGCTTATCCACCACGTCCATCAGGATTACTTCCGCCGGCACGTCCCTTTTCCCATAAACTTTATCGCCGCTTTTGCCGAAAGCAAAATTGTACCGGCAGTATACAAAAACCAGCAGGTAATCACCGTTTCCCAGTCATCCAAGCGGGACATTATCAATCTCGGCTTCAGTGTTTCCCGGGATATCCGGATTATAAATCCCGGCATTGATTTGGATAATTTTACCCGCCTTTCACCCAAAACTTCCTACCCCTCATTTCTTTATTTGGGCCGTATCCGGCCTTACAAAAATCTGGATATAGCCATCAAAGCTTTTTCCCGCGTCCGCAAAAACTTTCCCGGGGCCCGCTTGAATATTGCCGGAGACGGGGAAGGGATTAAACCCCTCCGCCTCCTGTGCCGGGAGTTGGGTTTGGAGTCGGTGGTTTATTTTTTGGGTCGGGTTTCCGAAAGGGAAAAAATTCACCTTCTGTCCTCCAGTTGGGTCATGCTCCAGCCCTCTTCTTTTGAAGGTTGGGGAATTACGGTGATTGAGGCCAACGCCTGCGGTACTCCGGTTATTGCTTCAAATGTCATCGGTTTACGGGACTCCATTCACGATGGCCAGACTGGCCTTTTAGTCCCGGATCAAAACGTCTCGGCTCTGGCCGCGTCTATGGAATTTCTTATCCGTCATTCGCAAGTCCGCTCTCTTCTTGCCAGCCAAGCCCGCATCTGGTCCCAAAATTTCGGGTGGAATGACATCGCCTCGATTTTTCTCAAGTCTATTATTAACTCCGGTGAAATTCGGCCCCGTTCTGTTATTTCCGTTCGCCCCGCTTATGTATCGCACAACTAAACTGGTTTTTCTGGATTTTGACGACCGGAAAAATCACCTGCTGGGGGCAGGGCAAGCCAAAGCTACGTATGAAGTGGGGCGCCGTCTGGCCGCCAAGGGGTATGACATTACGGTTGTTTCCTCCCGCTTTCCCGGCAGTTACGATCGCCGGGAAGCAGGAATAAACTATCGCCACATCGGCTTGGGGACCCGCTATATTCGCCTCAACAACGCCGCCTACATTTTATGTGTTCCGTTTGTTATTTCCCGGCTTCGGGCGGATCTGGTTATCGAATGCTTTACCGCTCCCATCTCGACCCTCTTTACTCCGTTGTGGACCGGGACTCCGGTAGTGGCCGTCCCCAGCTCCTTTGAAGCCCGGAGATTTTCTCGTCTTTACCACCTTCCCTTCTTTCTGATCGAAAGACTGGGAATGCCTTTGTATCGTTACTTTCTTCCCTACACTCCGTACCAGGATCAAAAAATGAGGCAGGTTAATCCGCAGGTCACTTCGTCTATAGTCGGTCAGGGAGTAAATCCGGGAGACTTTCGCGTCACTTCCCGTACCCCCCGTCACCTGCTCTTCCTGGGCCGGCTGGATCTGGACCAAAAAGGCTTGGATTTACTGCTGACAGCTTTTGCCCGGGTGGCAAGTCGGCTCAAATTACCTCTGGTTATCGCCGGACACGGCCCGGATCGGGATCGGGTCTTGGCTCTTATTGCCAAACTAAGATTGGAAAAATCAGTCCGTTTGACCGGTCCCGCTTACGGCCTGCAGAAAAAACGCCTGCTTTCCCGGAGTTTATTGGCAGTTATTCCCTCCCGTCACGAAGGTTTCTGCATTTTTGCCCTGGAAGCTCTGGCGGCCGGTGTGCCGGTCGTGGGCTTTGATATCCCGGGGCTGTCCTGGCTGAGCCCCGAAGTCAGCTTCAAATCCCCCGCTTACGATGTTGAGCTATTTGCCGACCAGCTTATTAATGCGGCCAAAAAAGCCGCAAATCCCCGTCTCAAAACCCGTTGCCGCAAGCTGGCCCGTAATTTTTCCTGGGACGAGGTAGCCAATAAATATCATTCCTTTTTCCAAACTGTCCTGGCTCCCCAGGCCGTTCCCTCTCCGATTCCCGGTTACTTGCTGCATTCTGCTAAAAAATGACAGTCAAATCCAACATTTATCAAGCACTTTATCGTCTGGACTTATTTCTGCGCCGCCAGCCCGGGCCCCTGATTCTCAGCTATCACAGTTTGTCCGCCTCTGGTTGGAAATACGCGGTCCCTCTTGCCTGTTTCCAGGCTCATATTCGCCTCCTCTTGTCGACCGGTTGGAAGCCGGTCAGCCTCGGGGAGATTAACCGGTACTATTCCCAAAAAGTATCTCTTCCCCGGCTTTGTTTTGCGGTTACTTTTGACGACGGATTCACCAGCGTTCTTCAGGCTGAAAAATTTCTTCACCGGTATCGGATCCGTCCGGCTTTATTTGTCATTGCCGATCCGACCCGTCTCGAACCGGGCCAAATCAGCTCGTCTGAACCACGGCTTAACTGGGGTCAGATTCGTTCTCTTGCGCGGTCCGGCTGGGAAATCGGCTGCCACAGTCTCACCCACCCGGATTTCAGCCGCCTGACTACCCCGCAGTTGTCAAGGCAAACCCGTACAGCCAAAAAGCTCCTGGAAAAACAACTGGGCCGGACTGTACCCTATTTTGCATACCCCAAAGGCCGCTTCTCACCCGCTGCGGTCGTCGCTGTCAAAGCTTCGGGTTTCTCTTTAGGTCTGACCGTACAGCCGGATTATTTTAAATCCTCTTCCCACCCCTGGCTGCTTCCCCGCCTGGGGCTGGAAAATTGGGTCACTCCTGATTTGTTTCTGCCTTTTATATCGCCAGCCGCGGTTGGTTTGCGCCGCCTGAAAAGCCGATTATGATCCCTCGTCTCCCGAAAGTTATAGTCGCCATTCCGGCCTACAATGAAGCGGCCAATTTACCCTCGCTTCTGTCGGCTCTCCTGTCCCAGGCCCGGCCTAATTTTATCTTACTTGGTATCTGGGTGGTATCGGACGGAAGTACGGACGACACGGTGGCGAAAGCCCAATCCTTTGGTCATCCCGTCAAGACTTTCGCTGGTCGTACCCGCCGGGGCAAATTTTATCGCTTCAATCAAATCGCGGCCCGGTTTAATGCCGATATCCTTATTCAAATCGACGCTGACGTTCTCATTACTTCAGACCTGACACTATCCCGGCTGGTCTCCCGGTTCCAAAAGCCTGCCCCCCCTGATCTGGTTTCAGCTTATCATCTGGCTCTGCCTCCGGTTACTGGGGTGGAAAAAGCGGCCTATTTTGGCTTTCGTGTCTGGGATCACGCCCGCGTGTCGCTAGGGGAAAAAGCTCTGCGTTATTACTGCGAAGGAGGACTGCGGGCATTTTCAGCCCGGTTTATTCACCAGTTTCGCCTGCCTCCGTTTCCCACCAGTGAAGACTCCTACAGCTTTTATTATGCAGTCACCCGCGGTTTCAAAGTAGCTTTTGCTCCCGGAGTCCGGGTGTACATCAAACTTCCCTCGACTCTGGCTGATTATGTCAGGCAGATGACCCGGTTTCTTTCAGCCCCGGATCTGCTGGCGCGGTCATTTCCTGAATCTGTTCTTCGCCGCTATGAAGTTATTACCCCTTGGGTCAAAATCACATCTTTTTTTGCTGTCTTTATGGCCTCCCCGCTTATCGGTCTGTCCTATATTTATCTCCAGCTTATAGCCCGCATAAATAAACTTTTTTACCGCCCTCGGGCAGCCTGGGACATTTCCCCATCCACCAAAACTGTTTCCCTTTAACATGGCCAAGCAGTCTCTTACCATCGGTATTCCGGCCTACAACGAGGCAGGCAATTTATCCCGTCTGCTTCCGGCCCTGTTATCCCAACACCACACCCGATATTATCTGCAGCGCATCCTGGTAGTATCCGACGGCAGCAGCGACCGGACAGTGTCAGAAGTCAGATCCTTTAATCACCCTCTCCTGACAGTTGTGGCCGGACGCCGTCGGCTGGGCAAACCCGCGCGGGTTAATCAGATTTTCTCCCACTCTTCATCGGATATAGTGGCGATTATCGACGCCGATGTCCTTCCCGGCTCCAGCTCCACACTGGACTTACTGACCGCTCCCTTCGCTTCCGGTTCCGGTGCGCATTTTACCTCCGGGCACGCAATACCTTTCCCGCCTGCCAACCTGATTCAGACTGCCGCATTTGCCGGAGCCCGCATTTGGGATTTGGCGGTCAAGCAGACGCCCAAATCTCAAGTTTATCGCTGTGTTGGCCAGATCCGCGCCTTTTCCCGCCCTATGTACCGGCAGCTGCGCTTTCCGGATTCAAGTTCCGAGGATGTCTACCCATACCTTTTTGCCGTAGGCCGCCACTTTAAGTTCCGGTCCTGTCCCCGGGCAGTTGTTTATTTTCATCTCCCCGGGTCCGTCACTGATTATCTCCGGCAGCAGACCCGTTACCTGCGCTCCCGGTTCGTTCACTCTTCGCGTTTCGGCTCCGACTTGGTTAACAAGTATTTCGTTGTCAATACCGCCGCAAAACTCCGGGCTCTTGCCGTTTACTTCCTCCGCCATCCGCTGGCCTCCGGTCTGTATTTGGGGTTGGCAATCCTATCCCATCTATCTCTTTTTGCTTCGCCTCCGGATACTACCAGTTTATGGGATATGTCTGTATCCACCAAAAAACTTTCCCTATGAACCCCAAACCTGTTCTCATCATCTCCAACTACGACGATATTCATAATCCGTACTACGCCGGAGGCGGAGCCGTCCTAACCAGTTTTATCGCCTCTTCCCTGGCCTCAAAATTCCGGGTGACCGTTATTACCGGCCGGTATCCGGGAAGTCACGATCAGGTTGTATCTGAAGTCACTTACCGCCGCATCGGCCTGAAATTTGGCGGCCCAAAATTAGGCCAAATAGTCTATCATCTTCTTTTGCCTTTTTATGCCCTGACCTTAAGTTACGACCTTTGGGTGGAAAGTTTCACTCCTCCGATTTCTACCTCTTTCCTGCCTTTGTTTACCCGTCGCCCCGTAATAGGCTGGGTCCATTCATTAACCGGTGAGGATATGACCCGCAAGTACAAACTGCCTTTCATTCTCATCGAGAGGTTGGGTCTCAAATTTTACCGCCGGGTGATTGTCCCTACCGCCTTTCTCTGTGCCAAAATCACCCGGATAAATCCCGCAGTCACCGCTGTCGTGATACCTCACGGCATTCCCCGCCGCCAAGTCACAGCCCTCGCGTCCCGGGTCAAACCGCGCCATCTTCTCTATGTAGGCCGGATTGCCTATTATGAAAAAGGCCTGGACCTGTTGCTTGAAGCTTATACCCGGATTCCGCTCTCCGTTCGGGTCCCCTTAGTCATCGCCGGCGGCGGGCCGGCTTCGGAAATTCGCCGTCTGAAAGCCCATGTTAGCCGCCTGCGTCTGGATTCTGCCGTCAGGTTGGTGGGTGTTGTCACCCCCGCCCGGCGCCGCCGGCTGTTAAACAGCAGTTACGCTCTGGCTTTCCCCTCCCGCTTTGAGACTTTCGGCCTGGTAGCTTTAGAAACTTTTGCCGCTGGTATCCCGGTGGTTGCGTTTGATCTCCCCGGTTTGTCCTGGATTCCGTCTGACTGCGCCCTAAAAGCCCCCGCCTTTTCTGTTTCAGCTTTTTCTCTTCACCTCACCCGGTTGATTTCCGAAGCTCGTCTGCGGTCTGCTCTCGCCGGGCGCGGGAAACGCTTGTCTTCCCGTTTTATCCTCGAAGAACTTCCCGCCAAATATCAAGCTGTCTTAAATCAGATTTTGTCTTCACAAAAAATTTCTCGTTAACTTTAGGAATGATCAGCCCGGGAAACATATTGCCGGCCTGGCTGGTATACCCGGCAATCATTTTCCGTTTTAGTTTCCAGTCCGGTTTAATTATCATCCTTTTTCGTCCCGGTTCACGGGTTTGGGTATGGATCAGGCTATACGGAAAGTCCGACCAGAGGATGACTTCCGGCCAGATTTTTTCACACACCTGCCTTACCAGGCAGTGATCCACGTGTCTGCCCACCCCGGCGCAGGTAAATACCAGCGGTTTAGAGTTCCTCTCAAAAATCTCCGCTAATTTTTCTGCCAGGGATATCCGCAATTCGCTATCCTCGTTGGCTACTCTGCCCGACAGCACAAACAGGTCGTAGATAGGATAAATATGAGTCAGTTCCGGTACGATCTTCCCCAGCCGGTTTAACCATCGGGGTAAATCCGGTTTTTGTCGCCACAAAGCGTCCGGGTAACCCAGGTGTCTGGTGTTTACCCCAAAGCTGCCCAGGACTTGTTTGTCCTCCCGCCGCCTCTGGGCAAAAAAATCTTCTGCCCGGGAAAACTTGGCCAGTTTGACAAACCGTTTAGCCGAGGCAGTCTTAGCCGGTCCGGGGACTTGGGTGAACACTGTCACCACCTCAACCGGTATAATTTTAGCCAGTCGGGTGATCAGCCCTCCGGCCGAAAGAACCGCATCATCCAGGTGCGGGGAGACAAATATGGCCGTCTGAGTGGATTTTTCAGCTGTCATTAGTTATAATATCCCATATTATACACCATTTTAGCCTTCCGGTTATAAAAAAGCATATCTCATAGCAATGCGTTCAACTATTTTACTGATCGCTTTCACTGCCTTAATTTTATCGCTTTCCCTGCGGGGAAATCTCGGTAATCCCTCTCCGGCTGATATGAATACTTCGAGGTGGCGGGATGACGGACCGTTTGAACTGTCACCCGAACGCGGTCGGTTTGCCTTGCTTTACTCGCTTCTGGAAGACCGCTCCCTGACATTCAGTTTACCGGTAGCCCGCTTTGTCACCCCCGATTTGGGTTACATCAATGACCGTTACGTCTCCCTTTTTGCCCCCGGCGTTTCCTTCCTCGTCGTACCCGGCTACCTCGTGGGTAAAATGTTCCAACTGGCCCAGGTAGGTACTTATGCGGTTGTGGCTCTCTTTGCCCTTTTTAATCTGCTTTTAATTCGGGCTATCTCTCTCAAACTGGGCGCTTCCCGCTCCGCCGCGGTTCTGGCCGGTATCATTTTCCTTTTTGCCACACCCGCTTTTGCATATTCGGTTTCACTATATCAGCATCATTTTTCCACCTTCCTCATTCTTATGTCCGTTTACCTGCTTCTGGTTCCGTCCGGAATATTAATACTTGCGGCGGTCTTCTTTTTAATCGCCGCTTCCGTGCCTTTGGATTATCCCAACCTCTTCCTGATGGCGCCTATCGGCATTTATGCTCTGGGAAGGTTAGTTAGTGTCAGACAAAAAACTGCTGCCCTGCATATTCGGATTGACCGGACCAAATTTATTACCTTGATTTTTGCGACGTTGCCTTTAGTCTTCTTTTTCTGGTTTAATTTCCGTTCTTATGGCCACCCGCTCCAGTTTTCCGGCACCGTCAGAAGCGTCAAAGTCATAGATGCGTCCGGCCTTCCGGCCTTACCCGCAAATCCCTCCGAGCACGAAGCTCAAGCTTTTGCCAGCGGAGATTATTCCCCCCGTAAATCCGCGCTCGACTTTTTCAACTCCCGCAATCTTCTGGGCGGGTTTATCACCCATGTATTCAGTCCCGATCGGGGGATTTTGGTCTTTACCCCGGTTTTATTGTTCGGCATATTGGGGATAATTCTGGCCTATCGCGCATCACATCCGATTTACCCGGTATTAGTCGGCGTCCTGGTTGTCAATTTGGTTCTTTATTCCCTATGGGGTGACCCTTGGGGAGGCTGGGCTTTCGGCTCCCGGTATCTGATTCCCGGCTACGCCGTCCTCTCCATATTTTTAAGTATTTTCCTTTCCCGTTCCCGGCTTACCCGATTAGGTTTATTAGTCTTTTTCCTGACTGCGGTTTTTTCTGTTGCTGTCAACACTTTGGGGGCCGTGACTACCAACCGCAATCCCCCCCGGGTAGAAATTTTAGAATTAGAGCGGGTCTCCGGTCTGCCGCAAAAATATACTTTTGCCAGAAACTGGGATTTTCTTACGGCCAACTTGTCCAAATCCGTCGTGTACCAGACTTTTGCGTCTGCCTACATTAATTCCGTGCAGTATTACTTCCTGGTTACTACCGTCATTCTCGTCCCAGTTGCCTGGTCTACCTGGTATTTAGCTAAACGCCGCCATGACTGAACTTATTTTGACTTTGCCTCGGATCCGCCCCCGCCGGCTGATGCTCTGGCTGGTAGTCGGGCTCAGCTTGGTCTCCTTGTTGGCTTTTTTTGTCTTTTATCGCAATGGTTTGAATTTGGCTTACAATGACGCCCGATCTCACTTGGACATCGGCCGCCGGGTAGTGGAAGGTCTAAAGCCCGGGATTGCCCAGCTAGGTTCGGTCTGGTTGCCCCTGACCCATGTGCTGATGGTTCCCACCGTCTGGAACGATTTCATGTGGCATTCGGGATTGTCCGGCAGCCTCCAGTCAATGTTGGGATTTGTGTTCACCGGGATTCTGATTTATGCCTATTTAAAGAAATTAAATGTTGGTCTTTTTGGCCGGCTGGCAGGTGTTTCCGTTTTTGTCTTAAATCTCAATGTTCTTTACCTTCAATCCACGCCTATGACCGAACTGCCTTTGCTGTTTACTATGACCGCCGGCTGCTATTTTCTGTTAGCTTGGCTGCAAAGTGACAGACTTTTGGATTTGGCTCTGGCGGCATTTTTGATCATGCTTTCGACTCTTATCCGTTATGACGGTTGGTTTTTGCTCCTTACCTCTTCCGCCCTGGTTGGTTTTTGTTCTTTTCGTAGCCGGGGTTACCGGGTAGCCGAAGGAGCGGTTGTTCTATTTGCGACCCTGGCCGGATTCGGCGTGGCTTTGTGGTTTTTATGGAATCAGCTGATTTTTGGCGACGCCCTGTACTTTGTATTCGGACCTTTCTCTGCCTGGGCTCAGCAGGCCGGACTGGAAGCCGCCGGAGTATTGGCTACCAAGGGCCACCTGCTTTTTTCGGCCAAGATTTACTTGTATGCCGTAGCGTACACTTCCGGCGCCTTGACATTGGTTTTCGGCTTGCTGGGTGCGCTTATTTTTTGGGCGGATCGGACGAAAGCCCCCACCTCCCGCCTGGCCACCACCACCCTCTTTACCCCCTTGCTTTTTAATGTCTTTGCCCTTTTTCTGGGCCATTCGGTCTTATTTGTCCAGGGCTTGTCCGGCAACAGCCTGTTTAACATCCGTTACGGGGTCATGCTCATGCCCACTCTGGCTATTTTCATAGGTTATCTCGTTCATCGTCTCACCCGCCTGCGCTCCGTGATAATAGGATCGTTGCTGCTGGTGGCCTTTTTTGCTTTTGCCAACCAGGATGCTGTAACTATCGATGACGCCCGGGTAGGCAGCAGCCAAAAAAACGTTACCGAAGTATCCGGCTGGCTGGCTCAAAACGCCAAAGATCAGCCCGGTTTTGTCCTAATTTCCGCCGCTTCGCACGACGCCATTATTTTTTCTTCCGGACTGCCTATGAAGAAATTCATTCATGAAGGCACCGGTGCCTACTGGGAATCGGCCACCAACCTGCCGGACCGTTGGGCCCGCTGGATAATAATGCGCACCTACGACGACCACGATCTGACTTGGAAATTTGTCAGTCGCTCCCCCGGTTTTACCCGGTATGATTTGGTCGGATCCTTTCCCTTTGCTGACATTTACCAACTACAGTCCCGGTATTTACCCGAGCTGCAAACGGAACCGGTTTTAAAACAGTTTAAATAAAATTATGCGGATAATTTCCCCCTTGTTTTTCCTGCTGGCTCTGGCCTTGTTATTTCCCCGACCGATCTTCGCCGCTCCCCGTGCCACCTGGTGGCAGGTCCAGTCCGTCGATACCATGAAATATTCGCGCGATTTAGCCCGGGAGAAACTCCACGACCCGGCCTTTACAGGTTTGATAGATAGCCAGGTCAGGGACATTGCTTCAACAGGTGCTACCCATGTGGCTATAGCTACTCCCTATGATGACGAGTTTCTACCTGTTCTCAAACTCTGGGTGACCGCCGCCCGCAAATACCGGCTGGGTGTCTGGTTTCGGGGAAATTTTTCCGGCTGGGAAGGCTGGTTTGAGTATCCGAAGATCAGCCGGGATCAGCATTTGGCCATGACGGAAAACTTTATCCTGTCTCACCCTGATTTATTCCGGGACGGGGATATTTTTTCCCCCTGTCCGGAGTGCGAAAACGGCGGCCCGGGTGATCCCAGGCACAACGGCGACGTCACCGGCTTCAGGGAATTTTTGATCCGTCTCTATCGGATTTCTTCCTCCGCTTTCACTACTATCGGAAAAAAAGTCGCCGCTAATTATTTTTCTTTAAACGGTGACGTGGCCAGGTTGGTCATGGATCGGCCTACTACTGCGGCCCTGGACGGCATTGTGGTGGTCGACCATTATGTTGCCGATCCCCAAAAACTGGTTTCAGATCTGGTTAGCCTGGCCGATTCCTCCGGCGGCCAAGTCGTTTTAGGTGAATTCGGGGTTCCCATCCCCGGAATTCACGGAGTTATGTCCCAGTCCCAGCAGGCCAAATGGCTGGATGAGCTATTAACCCGGCTGATCGACAAACCCCAAGTGGTTGGCCTCAATTACTGGACCAACACCGGCAGTTCTACTGCCCTTTGGACAACTGGCGGATCTCCCCGGTCAGCCGTAGATACCCTCACCCGGTATTTTTCTCCTCCCTTCCGGCCGGTTTCAATTTATAACTTTGCCGGCCAGCCGATTACATCTGCTCTTGCCGGCTATCAGGGACGCAAATTCTTTAGCAATTCCGCAGGTACAATTTCCATCCCCATTATTTTCTCTGATTCTTCCGGTATTGTTATTTCAGCCCCGGGTTATTTTGACCACGGTCTCCAGGCTACTAATTCTGCCGAACCCCTCACGATTTATTTAGTCAAATCACACGAAAACCTCTTATTCAAGCTCTTAAAGTTGATATATTCCCTACGTCGTGATATAGTTATAGGTCAGTAACGCTCCTGCCGCAATCCCTGCCGGCAACAATGATTATTCTTTTCCTCCTGATATTTCTCGCGGTTATCGCCAGCCCGGCCTCGGCGGCCGTAAGTCCCCCTGATTTTCCCTCATGCTTGGCGCCAACTGGTTCACTCAAAGTTTCTTACACTTCCGGCACCCACGGTATCCCCGGAGACTTGGGTACTTATACCGGTAGCGATAGCGTCTATCAAGTTGTCGGGTCAGACCGGTTGATTCAATGTTTTTGTCCTGCCTCAGGTACAAGCGGTATCCAGACAAATTGGTGGAAAGTAGGGGATTTGTCAGGAGGCGAAATTGATGATTTCGTCAAACTGGGCTGGATTTATGTTCCTTCCGGTGCGTTGTGGGGGCTGGATGATGTAGCCTATCTTGCCAAGAATGTCAGCTTCAGTTGCGGCGGCGGGGAAAGTATTCCCACGCCTTCCCCGGCTACTCCCGCTCCTACATTTAGCCCCCCGGGTGCAGGCGGTGCTCCGGTATGCGATTCCGCCAAACCGGCCGCCCCCGTCCTGTTGTCCGTCACCCGCTCCGGTGCAACAGCTACTCTGGTCTGGTCCAAAAGCGAAAATGCTACCCACTATTCTATTTCTTACGGTTTAAAACCGAATGAATATACATATGGTGTAGCCAACACCGGCAATGTCACCTCTTTTACAGTCCAGGCTCTGGATCCGGACCAGACTTACTATTTTGCAGTCACCGCTGTCAATAACTGCATGCCCTCCGATCTCTCCACAGCTCCCGTTGGCGGAGCTGTCCTGGGCGCCTTCGCCCCTACCGGTAACTTAATTACAATTTTTATTCTTCTGGGCCTGGGCTTATCATTTTTAGGTCTCTCCGTTCTTACCGCTCGCCGCTTCCGCCGTGGCCAGTAAACTCTCCCTTCTCTTCTTATTTTTTTCCTGGCTTAGCTTTACCTTTGCTGGATATGCTGTTTGGCAGCGTTACTCCCCCGTTCCGCTTCCCCCCCCTCCTCCTGCAACTGCCTCCGGCCTGCCGTACCGTATCCGCCTGTCTTCCGTAGGACTCGATTTACCTGTTTATCCCGCTGATATCAAAAATGATCGTTTTCCTACCACCCCCGACGGAGTCACATTTCTTGCTTCTTCCCAACTCCCCGGCCAGCCGGGTACCGCCATTTTCTATGGTCACAATTGGCCCCGTCTCCTCCGTGCGCTCCACCGAGCTCAACCCGGCCAGGTCGTCACCGTAACTTTTGACTCAGGTACTACGCGCAATTTTATAATTCAAAATATCAAAGTGGTTTCCCCCAAAGATATCAGCTCTCTGTCTCCGGTCTCTGACTCTGTCTCAAATCTCATTCTCTATACCTGCACCGGTTTTCTTGACCGCCAGCGCCTCATCCTCACTGCCGCCTCAGTATAATCACACACCCGGTGTGTGATTATTTAGCCCGTTTGACCCACCCCCGCCTAGCCTTCACACCTTTAAGGTAAAGCAACAATTTTTTTCCTCGCCTTTCTTACTGCTCTTATAGGTGCCTTCTTAATATTTCAATACAGTGGTACTGACTCTCTCTTTATGGCTGCTATTTTTCTTCTAGCCTCCCTGCTTCTCCATATTAGATTCCTCCTTGTTGTATTTAAGATGGTGGTGGATAAAACCAAAAAATATTGGAGGAGTATTTAATACCTCTCTATAACTCTGAATCTTTAAAGCAGCAAGGTTATATATACTACCTGCCGGAGTGAAACCCCATTATCCTTCAAGAGCCTTCACACCTTAAAGGTGTGAAGGCTGATGCCTATTTCAAAAACCTAAGCCTTTCAATTTCTTGGCCGTAGCCTCAAAGGAGAAATATTTTTTTCCGATTTGGAAATTCTTTTCCACTACTTTCGCCACCAACTTCGGGTTAGCCAGCCATTTTACCACTTTCTTTGTTGCGGTCTCTGTCACTTTTCTATTTATGGCTACCGTCTGAAATCCCAACGGCTCAATATCCGCCTGATACACCGGGTAACGGTTGACGAATATCGGTTTTTTGTAATATACCGCTTCGATAAATTGGTTACCAAACCCTTCGACAGCAGAGGGGTAAGTGACCCAGTTACAATTCACAAAACAGTCCCACAAGGTAAATACCCGTTTTCCACCACGGATACATCTGGCAGAATTCACTCGCGAGCCGATGTACTTGGTCCTAATCCCTGCCTTTTGACTATATTCCCTCAGTTTCTCCAGGTATTCACCTCTTTCATCTCCGGCATATCCGGTTAAGACTAAAATCACTCTGGCATCTCCCAACCGACTAACTAAATCCATCGCCAGCTCAATTTGTTTTCGCTCAACTATCCTAGTGGCCTGTAAAAAAACAATATCCGTTTCCCTGATTGAGAAATCCTGGCGCCATTTACTGTTGAATTCGTCTCTTCGATTCATCTGACTCTCAAAATCAAAACAATCTCCGATCACTATCGAGTGGATCCCTAATCTCCGCCTCAATTCTTTCTGAGCAATAGAGTTTATCGTCACTTGTTGGATTAACTCACCAGGAGGGGGAAAAAAGCGCTGGAAAAACTCAAAACAATGCGATTTTAAATATCTATGCCTCTCCCACCAAAAATCATGGTTGCGCGCCACGGTTGGAATTTTATATTCGGTGATCACTCGCTCCAATGCTACCGCCAGGGGAAAATGCATCGGTAAAGAAAACACATTGGCCACGATCAATCGATCGAATTTATGCATTCTGAATAACTGTCTCAAGTCTCCCTCGATCACCCCCGCTAGAGCAAAAATCTCCCTTTCCACCCTTTTATAGCTGAGGTTATTCTCTATAACCAGTTGGTGAACTCGATATACTTCCGGATGGGTGAAATGTAGGCTGGGCACCAACAAACCCACTCGATCCAACTCCCCGGCGACAAAAGTCACTTCATGCCCCATTCGCAAAAGTATTTTTCGCCATCTTTCTGCCTCCAAACTCACTCCATCAGTCCCGGCAATTCTGAATGACACATAACCTACCCGCATCCTCATCCATACTATAGCCGTCGTACTAGAGTTTGCAACCAAACGAGAGTTGACGGATATATAACCAACACGGTTTGCAGCTGCAAACCGAAATATGTTGGGTATAAGAATCTCGACCAGCCTTGTCAACATCACCCGTTTGACCCGGGTGGCATAATAGGGAAGTATGCCCTCATTGGTTTTAATTGTAGCTCTCATCGTTCTGGCAGTTGGTATAGTTTTTCGCCCTTCGGCCAAAGATCAGGTTTTGGGTCAACAGGAACAACGGCTGACAAATCCCACACCAGCCATCACTCCTGCCCCGTCACCTTTTCCGACGTCAGTTCCCATCCGTAAGCCTACATCCGCCAGGATTCCAACCAATACATCCATACCTATACCCCCACCGGATTTATCCTCCTGGGTGTATCCCGGCTCCCAATTGGTATCATCAGGAGTGTGGCAAACGTCCGACTCCCCGGACACTGTCACTTCCTGGTACAGAAACAAAATTGAGGCTTTAAATTTGACCGCCACCTCTTTTGTCAAAACCTCTGCCAACGATCGTGTCCTCAACCGTTTAGTTGCCGAAGGATTTGATGTCAAAGTAGATATTGAAATATCCCGATCTGATAATTCTTCCTTCACCCGTATTCGCATCACTCTTGACAACAGCTGACTGCTTTGTTAGCATCCACCCAACTTGACTGCCCAGGCAGTTTTTTTATTTAAAGAGGCATTTAAAAGTGTCATTAAGAGATTTCCGAGCCAGATTTTTCAGAAACTTTAGATTTCGTCCCTCCTTTTCTCCGGGCAGTATCTCCCGTATTAAAAAATATAACTTCAAAAAGATCCTGCCGGTTTTAATTTTAGGCATAGCCGTCATAATCGCCGTCTTTTGGGTTTTGGGTCTCTTGAGGCGTACCGGTAAACCTTCATCCCGTCTAGCCGCTGACGGCCGGGCTGTAGTTGCCGGTGCCAAAGCCACTCAAAGTCTCAATCGCGAATTCTCCTTTCCCTTAAAAAATTCCAAAGGTGTTACTTTGGACGAAATAAAGTTTTTGCTCGAATCGGCCCAACTGCGTGACGAAATAATTGTCAAAGGCAATAGAGCCACTGCCATCCAGGGTCGGACCTTCCTGATTCTGACGGTCAAAATTACCAGTAGTTTTACCCGGTCTTTGGAAATAAATTCCAAAGATTACTTCCGCCTGACGGTTAACGATAATTCTATTGAGCGGTTGGCACCCGAAATTCACAACGATCCGGTTATCGTTCAGCCTACCTCTACCAAATATACCCGTCTGGGTTTTCCTATAAACGACTCGGATAAAAACTTAAAACTACTTGTGGGTGAGATCGAGGGTGAGAAAACCACCATCGATCTTAACTGGCAATAGTCCTTCAATGAATAAATACTCAATTCAATCCCTTTCCCCCTCTTTGATTGATGAAATCGTACATTCGCTGAAGATGATTCACGGCTACGGAAGCCTGGAAATATATGTCCAGGATAACACTGTTACCCAGATTACTGTCCGCAACATCAAGAAGACGTCCACCCAAAAACCACGCTGATACTTGACAAACGTATTTGTTTATAATAAACAATAAATACAATTTAAAAAACTAAAGCTAACAAAAGCAAACAAAACTTCTCAATCTGCATCTGCCTGCCCCGGATTAAGGAAGTTTATTACGAAAACTTTAATAGATTAAAGCTGACCGCGAACGGAGGCTTCTCAGTCTTCTCCCAAAGCTTGTCGAGGGAAAGGAAAGAGAGGCCTCCGTTTTTTGGTAAATCCAAAAGACGGATCGAAGTGCCCCCTGAGCTAGTCGAAGGGGAATCACCAAACGAAAGGAGGTGAAGAATATAAAATGACAAAATTTACAAAAAAAATATTGGCAGCCGCATCCGCAGGAACTATGTTCCTGAGTTTAGCTTCTCCCGTCTTGGCTGACAACACTATCGAGATAATCGGTAACGGTTACGATTCCGAGAATGAAGTAGAAGTAGAACTGGAAAACGAAACGTCGGTTTACCAGCACAACAAGGCAATAATCATCAATGACATTGATGCCGACGCCGAAACCGGTGAAAACGACGCTAACCAGAATACCGGCGGTACGACTGGTATACTAACCGGCAACGCCAGGACTAGTGTAGCCATCTCCAATATGCTCAACAGCAACTCCGCCTATGTGGACTGCTGTTCAGCCGGAGACACCACAGTCAAAATTGCTGAAAATGGCGCGGAGTCCGAGAATGAAGTAGAACTCGAACTGGAAAACGAGATCGATATCTATCAGGACAACTTTGCCAAAGTCAAAAACGAGGTTGATGCCGACGCCGAAACCGGTGAAAACGACGCTAACCAGAATACTGGCGGCGACGTCCTAGTTTCTACCGGCAAGGCATCCACTACTGTCGAAGTCTCTACTCTGGCCAACGCCAACATGGCGGTGGTTGGAGGAGGTGATAACGACGGCGGGTCGCTGTCTGCCTGGATTGTGGGTAACGGTTATGATTCCGAAAACGAAATCGAATTGGAGTTGGAAAAGGAAACCCTAATTACCCAGGACAACTTTGCCAAAGTCAAAAACGAGGTGGAAGCCGAAGCCGAAACCGGTGAAAACGACGCTAACCAGAATACTGGCGGCGACGTGCTAATCGGTACCGGTGACGCCAAAACCTGGGTAGAGGTTGACAACATGGTCAACTTCAACTCTGCTGAGGTTGACTGCGGATGCCTATTGGACCTTTTTGCCAAGATTGGCGAAAACGGGGCTGATACCGAAAACGAGATCGAAGCCGAACTTGAAAGCGAAAAGAATGTCTACCAAGGTTGGGGAGAATACGGAAATTTCGCTTTCCTTCTCAACGATGTCGATGGGGATTCTGAGACTGGCGAAAATGACGTCGATCAGAACACCGGAGATCCCGAGGGTGATCCGGGTATCCTGACAGGAGACGCTTTGGATCATGTGGCCGTAAGCAATTCCGGTAACGTCAACATTTATGGTGACGGAGCTGGTTTTGAATGGCCCGAATTGCCCGAATGGCCCGAATTTGACTTCAGTTTCAGTTTCAATCTGAGCCTAAGTCAACTTTTGGGTTTCTTGGGATTAGTTTAAATTTTGACGTTTGTGGGGTGCGCCTGCTAGCACTTCAGCCGGCCACCTCACAAACTCAAAAACAAAAATATTTAGAAATTAGGATTTAAAAATTAGAAATTAACTAACAATGTTTAATAAAAAGAACACCCAATTTATCCACCGCCTCGTGTCGGTAGTAGCCCTCTGCGGTATCTTATTGGTCCAGGTCCTGCCTGTCCGGGCTCAGTCAGCTCCTCCGCCGCCCCCGCCGC
>MEXE01000045.1 GCA_001775555.1 Candidatus Amesbacteria bacterium RBG_19FT_COMBO_48_16
AGATTTACCCATTTATCCGTCTTCTTCGGCCACTTAACCTCCGCCCCCTCCCCAACTTTTAACTTTTCATTTTTAACTTTTAACTTACCTGTTGCCATTTTTCTCACCGCCCTTCATTCAGATTATTTATTATATACTCAAACTATGCCTATCTCCAAGAGATTCTTTTCATACCTTCTTCTCTACACAATTTTTATTTCCGTATTCATAACCTTCTTCAGTCAAACCGCTCGTCCAAAAATATATTCAGTGCATATTCCTGACACATCATCCTGGCAAACCCACACCAGTCCCAGCTTTGAATTCAAATATCCTCCTGATTGGACCATAGAGTCCTCGGGAAACGATCGTTGGAAACTACTTGTAAAGAACGCCGGTAGATCCCAAGTCGCCCTAATCGACACCTCAACTTTTTTTACCGAGATTAACTCCCTTCCCTGCAATCCATCGAACTGCCGCATCGAAACCGTAAACCCTCCCTCCATAGGCAGAGTGGACATCAAATGGTACGCAAGTCAAGGTCAGGCTATAATTGATATCAGCGGAGCTTACGGCATCGTGTTCAACTTCACCGCCACTAGTCCCCAAGATAAAGAACGTTTAAAACAACTCCTCTCCACCTTTCGATTTATCTATCCTTCCATTTCTTCCGCCCCCATTCCATCCTCCCCTGTCTGCTCTCTGTCCCAACCGGCTCCGGCCCCCCCAGGTTGGAAAAAGTTTACCGACGCCAAACAGGGTTATGAATTTAGTTATCCCGCCGCCTACGCCTTCCGAAATGATAGTTTTACTGCAGTCAGCAAACACACCTCCCAGGGGTTAATAACTCTATATATGAGTCCCGATTCGCAAGGGTCACCCTGTGCCAACGCCGCCTGTAATCAACAAAGAGACATTTCGCTCACTCTCTGCGATAAAAACTACACCACCTCCCAAATTTGGCCTTATCATGACGGTCTTTATACCTTCAAAATATCCCTGGCATCCCCCCACGAATACTCTCTCGACGTCGGCGCCTCATATCCCAACGAATCAGACTTGGCAGAATTAAATAGCATCCTCAAAACAATCAGGTTTATTCCCGAAAACACCTCTACCCAGACAGCAACCCCAACTGAACCCTGCAAAATTAGCGGCTGCAGTTCCGAACTGTGTATCGACGCTTCTTCACCTGATATTGGTTCTGTTTGTATTTATCGTAATGAATACTCCTGTTATAGATTCTCCGCATGCGAAAAACAAAGCAACGGTCAATGCGACTGGACTCAAACCCCCCAATATCTATCTTGTCTGAGTAATCTCCCCAAATAGCTTTCCAAACCCCATTTATTCATAAATTACTTCCTCGATAATACCTTCTTAACGGCCTTTTTTATAGAAGCAACATCCATCCCGTATTTTTCCAGCAGTTCTTTCGGCTCTCCCGACTCCCCGAAACTGTCCGGCATACCCACAAACTCCATCGGTACGGGAAAATTTTTCGCCAATACTTCCGAGACAGCCGACCCCATCCCTCCCATTACCTGATGCTCTTCTACTGTTACCACTGCTCCGCATCTTTTTGCCGCATCAACGATTGTCTTTTCATCCATCGGTTTAACCGTATGATTATTCACCACCATCGTCCCGATTCCTTCCTCATGCAGCTCTTTCGCCGCAATCAACGATTCATACACCAACGGCCCACACCCAATTATTACCACCTGATTTCTGCTATTTGAGCTTTGAATTTGATTTGAATTTTGATTTTTGAATTTTGAATTTAAAGTGGAGTCCCAAAAAATCTCTGCTCTCCCGATCTCAAAAGGAGTATCGGCAGTAGTAATAATAGGGGTTTTCTCCCTGGCAAACCGCATATACCCCGGCCCCGTCAGAGAAGCTAATGCCACTGTTGCTTTTCGTGTCTCAATTGCATCACACGGTACCACCACTGTCATATTCGGCAATACCCGCATTATGGTAATGTCCTCAAGGGCTTGATGTGTCGCCCCGTCCGGCCCTACTGATACTCCGGTATGCGCCCCGGCAATTTTTACCGGCAAATTACTGTAAGCCACCGATACCCTCACCTGGTCCCAGCTCCTACCCGGAGAAAAAACGGCATACGAAGACACAAAAGGTATTTTCCCTGCCGCCGCCAGTCCCGCCGCAATTCCCGCCATATTCTGCTCTGCCACCCCGCACTCTATAGATCTATGCGGGTACTTGCGGAAAAAACCTTCCGCCCGGGTGGACTCTTTCAGATCCCCGGTCAACACTACCACCCGCTCATCTTTCTCCCCCAGTTCCAGCAATCCCTGTCCGTACCCATCCCGCGTCGCCACCAACTCTGGATTTGAGAAAAGAGATAGAGATAGAGATTTATTTAGCATTCTTCCGCCTTATCAACCCCGTTAACATTTTACACATCTCATCAGCCAAGTAATATACCTTCCTCTTCTCAGCTTCCACTAAATTTAGTAGCCCAACTTGAGAAATAAATACCAATATATTTACCACTTCATATACTGAACCCTTAGCCATGTTATAAAAGTTTGACTGCTCCTTTAAAGTTACTCTTCCCGACCCTTCAGCAATGTTGTTACTTATAGAAAGCAGGGCTCTTCTCAATTGATCACCAAAGGAAAATTGATATTTTTGTGGCAACTTTTCTGCAATCTGGAATCCCGCTTTTCCGAATTCAATTGATTTCTTCCATACCTCAAGTTTTTGAAATTTAAACATACTTAATATCTCGATATCTCTATCTCAAATCTCTATCTTACTCATGCTCGCTTTTGATATTCCCCCACAGTGTTCTCAGCTGTTTCAAAGCCTTCGCCCCCTCCTCGGGTTTCGGCGGTTTCCCGTGCCAGGCAAAATCCCCTTCCATAAATTCCACGCCTTTCCCTGGTATCGTATGCGCAATAACCACTGTCGGATTCTCCCTGATGGTTTTTGCTTTTTCCAAGGCCTCCGCCACTTCCCGGATATTATGCCCGTCTGCTTCCAAAACAGTCCAATTAAACGCCCTCCACTTATCTGCCAAGGGCTCAAGCGGCATTACCTCCTCCGTATACCCGTCGATCTGAATATTATTCCTGTCCACGATCGCCGTCAGGTTAAACAAATTATTATTCCCCGCAAACATCACCGCCTCCCACGTCTGCCCTTCCTGCTCTTCCGCGTCACTCATCAGACAATACACCCGCCACCTGGCCTCATCCATCCTTGCCGCCAGCGCCTGGCCCACAGCCTGCGACAATCCCTGGCCTAATGGCCCCCCCGTATTCTCCACCCCGGGTAATTCCCGATAGTGTGGATGCCCCTGCAGGGGACTGCCTAATTTTCTAAGCGTCAAAAGTTCCCGGTGCGAAAATGCTCCCGTGTGAGCCAGTGTTGCATACCATACCGGACAAATATGGCCATTAGACAAGATAACCCTATCCCGATCCGGTTTCCAGGGATCTACCGGATCCCAATTCAAGACTCCGGAAAAATACAAAGCGCAAAACACATCCGCCATCCCCAAGGGTCCTGCACTATGCCCGGACCCGGCCGAAAGCAGCATCTTTATAATATCCTTCCTTATCTCAATCGCCTTCAACTCCAAGTTTCTGACCTGTTCATCTGTTAAAGACATATATCTTAGCAAGCTGTATCGGTAACTTTCTGACTAATCATAGCGCATGCAGGGGTGTGCGAACAGGAGCGCAACGGGTCCGCGGAGCCGAAGGCGAGAGGGAGGTGAGCACCTGCAGTCGCATACCCCGAATGCGCTACCATTTACAACTCAAACGGTTTCTCCGCCTCATTAAACGCATGGTGCCCGTGCTTCAGCATCAATTCAAACAGCTCCAGCGCCTTGATCACTTCTTCCGCACTGCTGACTACTCTGTACACCTGAAATTCCTCCGGCCGCATCCGCATGTTAGACATAAACGCCGCCATAATGTTCTCCCAAAACTTACCGTAAAGTATCAGCGGCTTATGGTGCCCGAAATAAAGTCTGGCCAACCCCCATGCCATCCCGAATTCCGAAATTGTCCCCGTCCCCCCTTTAAATATTACATACGCCTGCCCCACATCCAGTAATTTTAGTGTTCTTTCCAGGTAACTTTCCGTTTTAAACTCCTCATCAATCGGGTTCTTTTTGTCACGACCTTCGAATAGCGCCACGTCTTTCGGATAAAACGTTACTCCTATCACCTTGCCTCCCGCCGACTTGGCTCCCTTAGAAGTCGCCCGCATCACTCCGGGCCCCCCGCCGTTAGCCACCACATATCCGGCAGTTGCCAATGCTTCTCCCACCTCATATGCATCCCTGTACAAAGGTTCATCTTCATGCGCATCCGCAAATCCCAGGCACGTCACCACCCGGATCAGTTTTGTGCTCTCCATCCATCCATCTTACCACCCCAAAACCCGCTTCACTCCCACCGCCGTCCAAAATTTATCGCCGTTCACCCTCCTCGACTCCGTACAACTTTTCAATTATCTGTGATATTCTCCCGCACAACCTGTACTTCGTCCCAGCTGAACACCCCACATATTTGCAAATATCCGCTCCCCTAGCTCGCCGATCTCTGCTTACTATTTCGTCAAATTCAGTCTTCGAATATACACACCCCGCCACACCTCCGCCCTCACTTCCACCACAACACCCACAACCGCAAACCACATAAGTTTCCCCCGTCCCACCCACCGGTATCGGCCCGCCCAATACCCTCACATACAAAAACCCCAATAGATACACCAGCACTATCCCCCCACCGACCACCAGCCACCACCTCGTTTTCTTCACCACTACCAGTCTAGCACCCTTTTTACTCCCACGGCCGCCTCATCCGCTCCGGCTGCCGCAAGCTGTGACAAATGCTCCTTTTCCACTCCCCCGTCCACGCAAATTTTAAATTTCAATTTAAACTGCTCTCTTAGCTTATTTAATCTCTTAATCTTCTCCGTCACTTCTTCACTAAATTTTTGTCCCCCCCGTCCCGGCTCCACCGCCATCACCACTACTACTTCCAGCCTCTCCAAATACGGCTCGATCGCCGCCACCGGCGAATGCAGGTCCAGCGCCAACCCCGAAAATTCTTCGGGCCGGGAGATACTCTCCACTTGGGCAATTATCCTGTCAAATCCCGCTTCTTTTGCCGCCTGAGCATACTCTCTCACGTTTTTCTCCACTACCATCAGATGCGCGTCAAATTTAATCCCGGAATAATTTCTTATACTCCCGCACTCTTCAACTTTTATACTCCTATTATCCGCGTATTCTCCATCCACGAAGTCGATCTGCACCCGCCTGAATTTCCCGGCCGCCGCCACCCGCCTCAGCCACCCCCTCACTTCACCGGGTTTACTTGTCAATATCGCGGGAATTATCTCCATCACTTCGCAACAGTCAAACTCATCGTGATCGGGTCACTTATAGCTCTATCTGACCCCATCGCCTCCCCTACCCGGATCACCTGTTCCACCAGCCGATGCGCATAGCCCCATTCGTTATCATACCAGGCCAAAACTTTTACCAAGTCCCCGTCAATTACCTGGGTAAATTCCGGGTCCACAATCGCGCTGTAACTGCTCCCAATCACATCGCTCGAGACCAGATACTCCGGTATTCCGTTTACCCCGGCTACCCCGATTATTCCCTTGTAAATCGGGTTCCCGCTAGCTGTAACCAAGGCCTGGTTCACTTCTTCCCGCGTCGTTTTCCTGGATGTTACAAACACAAAATCTGCAATCGATCCTGTCAACACCGGTACTCGTAGGGAAATCCCGTCAAAAAGACCTTTCAATTCCGGTATCACCTCCGTTGTAGCAATCGCCGCGCCCGTCGAAGTAGGTACTATATTAGCTGCCGCTGCCCGCGCCCGTCGCAAATCCTTGTGCGATCCGTCCTGCAGCACTTGGTCATCTGTATATGCGTGCACCGTTGTCATCATCGCCTTAACCACACCGAACTTCTTATGAATTACCGCGGCTATTGGAGTTACACAGTTGGTTGTACACGAAGCATTCGAAATCACCACTCCTTCATTTTGAATTTCCGAGGCGTTGACGCCGAGGACATACGTCCCCACGTTCCCCCCCCGGCTCGGTGCCGAAATCACCACTCGCTTAGCTCCTGCTCTGGCATGTTTAATTGCTCCGGCCTCATCCGTAAATTTCCCTGTACACTCCATCACCACTTCCACACCGTATTTACTCCACGGCAGCTTCTCCGGATCCCTCTGAGCCAAAACCGGAATCCTAAGCCCCATGCTGTCCACCACCAAATACCCGATTAACGGGTCGCTATCCGTCGCTTCACTTACTTTTTTCACCCTTTCGCTCCTTATCTCTATCTCAAATCTCCTATAGGTCGTATCCTGCATCACCAGATGCCTCCATCCCTCTACCTCCATCGACCCCGAAGTGTTTACCGCCGCAAACTCCATCTCGTTATGGTGTTTGAGCAACCCGATCCTAAAAGCCAGCCTCCCGATCCGCCCGAATCCGTTAA
>MEXE01000046.1 GCA_001775555.1 Candidatus Amesbacteria bacterium RBG_19FT_COMBO_48_16
TGGATGCTACCTGGAGCAAGCCTACCCGCACTTCCCGGACTATCTACAAGGATCAAAAAGGCAAGGAAATCACGTTTACTCCCGGCCCCCTCTGGATATCTATTCTCCCCATTGGCAACGAAGTTACTTACAACTAGTCATCTTTATGGCCTTCACTCCGGAACAAATCGCGCAACTTGAACAGGGCGGACATTGGCCGCCGCCGATTGGGATACGGGTCCTGGAAAGAGCTGAATCATCACCTTTAGCAGTTGCCGCCTTGTTAAGGACCTTAAGAAAGATAGTTTCTCCACCCCAGAGAAAATATATAGACGTTGCCATTTCTCGTCTTCTTCAAGACTCTAAGCTCTCACACCTTTAAGGTGTGAAGGCCAGTGAAGATGGCGGATGATAAAATCTGGATCAATGAAAGAATACGAGCTTTGTATTGACGTTCCCATCCAGCCCGGTGATGCGGAGAGATTCAAAGTTATCCTGCAACGATTAAAAACCAGGGTACCTGTCCAACTTGGCGGGGTTTATGATCAGGAAAAGGGCAGAAACGTTAAGTTGTACGGAGGGGAAAGAAAAGTCCTTACTGATATGGCCAGTCGTTCTACAAACGGCTGGCGAGTTATTGTTGACGGTGTTACCCCAAACGGTATAAATGTCTCCGCCATAACTTCCCCAAAAGAATTTCAAAGAGTTACCGCGGACCCCTCTTACAATATCCTTGCTATCATTGAACGTGAAGACGGAAAACCTATTAGATGGGAATAATTCGACTCTCACACCTTAAAGGTGTGAAGGCTGATATGACGTCCCCCTCTCTTTGATAAAGAGAGGGGATAGGGGTGAGTTACAATTTGAGTACAATAGTATTGCATTTTGAGAAAAAATTGGTATTGTTAGGGGGAAATGCTCAAGGATATGTTCATCTCCAAAACTCGCGTTAAGCTTCTGGAAAACTTCCTTTCCGACCCCACCCAGATGTATCACGTCCGTGATCTGGTGCGCAAGACCGGGGAAGAGATTAATGCGGTCAGACGAGAGCTGGCCCGCATGGAGCTGGTGGGTATGGTCAAAAAAGAACCTCGCGGTAACCGCCTCTATTACTGGTTTCGTCATGATTATATTTACTTTGCCGATCTTTTAAGTCTGGTTGCCAAAACTACAGGTTTGGGTGCGGCTATTATCAAAAACAAAAATAAACTGGGTAAGGTCACTTTAGCTATGCTTTCCGGTAATTTTGTCCGCAATATTCCCAGAAGCCAGCCCGATGCTATCGATCTTCTGATTGTCGGTGATCTGGATATGGCTGAGCTGGGAAATATCATTAGAGCCGAAGAAGCCCGCCGCGGTTCCCCCGTCAATTACACCCCCATGACCGATGAAGAACTCAAATTCCGTCGAAATCGTCGTGACCCTTTTCTATTAGCTATCATCACCGGCACCCGGGTTATGATTTTAGGTGACGAAGCCGATCTGGTGGGTTAACATGCGCCAAAAAGTTATCAAAACCGGCAATTCTCTCGCTGTCACAATTCCTGCCGATTTTGTCAAAAACTATGGCCTAAAACCCGGTTCTACAGTGAATGTCAGGCCAGACTTGGCCAGAGGGACTTTGCATTTGGCATTTCCCAGTTCTGGTCAACTCACACTGCTTCCCAAAATCGGACCGCGCCGTTAAACTTTCATAATATGAAGAACACTGTCTTTTTTGTCGTAGTTATATTATCCGTCGTTCTCATTAATATGCCCCGGACTTTCTCTGTAGCCGGTTTTGCATTTTATCGCCCTGTGGTAAATTTTTCTCTTTTGGGAAAAAAATTATACAGAGATCTCGACTTCAAACTTGGTCTGGATCTTCAGGGCGGGACTCATTTGGTTTATCTAATTGATACAAGCAAAACCTCTGAGGCGGACCGGGCTTCGGCTATTATTGCCACCCGTGACAACATCGAGCGCCGGGTCAACCTCTTAGGGGTTTCCGAAAGCGTGGTCCAAACCTCCAAGGTGGGTGATACTCATCGCCTCATCGTCGAATTACCGGGAGTCAAAGATGTCAAGCAGGCCATTGATACTATCGGTGCCACCGCGCAATTGGAGTTCAGACAGCTTGACCCGGCGGCGACGGCCTCAGCCGAGGCTAAATTCATTACTACCGACCTATCCGGCGGCGATCTCCGCCTCGCCCAGGTCCAATTTGGCGGCAGTGGAGGTGTGGGCAGCGAACCGGTAGTCGGCTTGGAATTCAACAGCGACGGTGCCAAAAAGTTTGCCGAGCTCACTAAAGCAAATCTGGGTAAACCGCTGGCTATTTTTTTGGATAACCGTATGATCACAGCTCCGATCGTTCAGTCAGAAATTACCGATGGCCGGGCCATTATTTCCGGCAAATTCACTGCCGATGACGCCAAACAGCTGGTAATCCAGCTCAACGCCGGCGCTCTCCCGGTGCCTATCTCTGTCGTCGAGCAGAGGAATATTGGCGCCACCCTGGGTAGCGAATCGGTATCCAAAAGTTTGTTTGCCGGTCTGGTCGGCTTTGCTATTATTTGGCTGTTCATGATCGCCAATTATGGTTTTCGCGGTCTTCTTGCCGACTTGGCTCTGACCATTTATGTTTTAATTTCCTTGTCTATGTTCAAACTCATCCCCGTTACTTTGACCCTGTCTGGTATTGCCGGTTTTATTCTGTCCATCGGTATGGCTGTCGACGCCAATATTCTCATTTTTGAGCGTATCAAAGAAGAATTACGCTGGGGTCGGCCAGGGAGAGCCGCTCTGGAATTAGGTTTCAGCCGGGCTTGGACATCCGTCCGGGACAGCAATGCCAGCTCGCTTATCACCGCCCTGATTCTTTTTTGGCTGGGTACCGGCCCCGTCCGCGGCTTCTCTCTTACCCTCATGGTTGGTATCATTGTTTCCCTCTTTACCTCAGTAACCGTAACCCGTAGCCTGTTACGTGCTGTTTATTCCCGCAAATAATGAATCTGAAACAAATTATCTTATCCCGGGGAGAGTTACCCACCGCAAACCCCGGATCTCGAACATCACCCGTCGCAG
This sequence comes from Candidatus Amesbacteria bacterium RBG_19FT_COMBO_48_16, assembly GCA_001775555.1. Classification (GTDB taxonomy): domain Bacteria; phylum Patescibacteriota; class Microgenomatia; order CAZETR01; family Amesbacteraceae; genus UBA12042. The sequence goes on from MEXE01000046.1 coordinate 3,049, forward strand.
GCGCGAATCACAGCACCCATCTTCATTTCATGAAATACAAATGGTTATTCTTAGGTTTTTCTGCCTTAGTCATGCTTCCCGGAATTTATTCCCTGGCCCGTTATGGCTTGCGTCTGTCCATCGACTTCACCGGTGGTACACTTCTGGAAGTCCAGACCAAAGACCCGGTTACCCATGATCAATTTGCCGAAATTTCCAATTCCCTTCAGCTCGAACTGTCTTCCGTCCAGCCCGCCGGGGACAACACTTACCTTCTCCGTTTCAAGCCGGTTTCCCAACAGCAGAACGACGAGTTCAAAAAAGCCCTGTCAGATAAATTTTCCGGGGCAACCGAAAAGCGTTTTGAGACAGTCGGCCCGACTGTCGGTGCCGAACTCACCCGTCGGGCTCTGCTCGCCTTGGTCCTGGCTTCAGTTTTTATTATCGCCTACATCGCTTGGTCTTTCAGGCGTATCCCCCGGCCTTACTCTGCTTGGAAATTCGGAGCTTCCGCCGTCGTTGCCCTGCTGCATGACGTTATCATAGTTCTCGGCCTGTTTGCTTTGTTTGGTCACCTTTATCATGTCGAAATAGATGCCCTTTTTGTTACCGCCATGCTTACAGTCATCGGGTTTTCTGTCCACGACTCGATTGTCGTTTTTGATCGTGTTCGTGAAAATCTCCCCAAAATGCCCAAGGCCGCATTTGAGGCCGTCGTCGACTTTTCCTTAACCGAGACTTTAGTCCGCTCTCTCAACACCTCCGTCACCGTTCTGCTCACCCTTCTGGCGCTTCTGCTTTTTGGCGGTGAGTCTATTCGCTGGTTTGTCGTCGCCTTGCTTATTGGTATTATCTCCGGTACTTATTCCTCTATCTTCAACGCCGCCCCCATCCTCGTTCTCTGGGAAAGCCGCAGAAAATAGCCTCGCCACTCAAATTGTGGAGTAGATGTAAAATTGGTTAAATGGAAGATACCTTGGACCAATTAGGTCGGGAAACCGTGGCTCTGGAAAGATTACCGCAATCTCCCAAAAGAGATTACTCCCCATATTGGATTTTACCGTTTAAGTCCTCAGAGCTTGGCCATGCTATCTCTACATCTTCCACTACCCGGCCTGATCTTTACGGAGCCAGTAGTCTCACAGAAGGCCGCGTTTTTAGGTTGCCGGAAGTAGTTTTCAAATTTCGCGGCGGCAAGGTTTCTGGGCTTGAATCTTCTCTTCCTTTTCCTATTCCCCCAGAGCTCAGGTCAAGCAAAAAATTACGCCCCGTGATATTTTCCAATCTTATTTGCAAGGGTGGTGGAATAAAGCCCAGCATGTCCGACGAATCCTCCTCCGGTTCTGACCCTACTAGACGCATTACCTATCTTCACGGACAGGTGATTGGTGAGTCATATGGTCAAATTGCCGCCGGATCAGCCGACGATGCTGAACAAAAGTTGGATGAAGTTTTCTCCTTTCTTTTCCACAGCTGGGGTGGCCGGACTCGCCTTCTGGTTTCGGTTTACCCCCAAGATTCATTTTCTACCCCCGATGGATTATTGACCAAAGAAGAAGCTGTAGAAAAAGGTTATTTTAAGGATCCCCATGTCGAACCGGTGGTTTCTGTTTGGGGAATCCGCTCCCCGTGGACTTTGGACGATATTATCGGCTTATACGATCCGGATTTAATGTCTGTTAAAACTAAGTCTAGGCTGTTTTATCAGTTTGCTCCTATTCATCCCGGGGTCGAATTCTTCAAATATGAGCCTCAACCCAGTTCGGAGGTTACCGCCAGAACTGTCGCTTTTGCGACAGACTTAATTTCCGATATGCGTCGCGACCACGACGCCCAATGGAGGGAGCTGGCTGTAAAATACTCTCAAATCAGTCCCGACAACCTCTGCAGCTTCTACTTGGATTACTTGCATTTGTTATCAGCCACTGTTGGCAGACAATTGGGCATTTTATACTCCCATCATGTCTACTTGTATATGTATAATTTTTCCAATATTACCGCTCTGGGGGAAATTAAAGATTTTGACGTAGCCGCCTTTGACGCCAAATATTTTATAGACGGTTCTAAACTCACTCAGGAGGAGATGCTCAGGTGTGACATGTTAACCAAAGAGGAAATCGAGCGGGGGAAAGGACCAGATGAGCCTTCTCTGCAGGCTGGAATTATGTTTGCTACTCTGGAACAGATTACCCGGCTTTATGGCTCCTTGCGTCACCCCGGTGTCATTAATTCTCCCCCGTCAGATTTCCAGACCGCGTATGACCAAGCCGTCTCTGCCTTCGGTCAAGAATTTGTAAAAGCCGCCTTCACCGATTTCAACCCCACAGCTGTCAAAAGAAACATCAGGTTTATCGACGCCCTCGAGTATATTTATACTCTCAGTCATTTCTGGTCTTCCGATAATTTTCTTAAAAAGGGTCTGTCAGGTTTAAACAAACTTATTTATGGACCGCATCTGGAAAAATGGTCCCACAAGCGCTCAGAAGTATATTTCAAGTCGATACAGCCAGAAACAACTCAGTAGCTCAAGAAATGATTATAGACTCACCTCCGGCACTTATTCCTCTATCTTCAACGCCGCCCCCATCCTCGTTCTCTGGGAAAGCCGGAAGTAACTCCCTCTCAATCTCCCTCTTAATTTAAGAGGGAGACGCTACTATTTCTTTTATATCCCGCAAGACTTCATTCAAGTGGTGACCGATGTCCGAATTCCAAAATCTCATAACCTTTATATTAAATGCTTCAATGTATCTAGTCCGGTATGAGTCGTAAACCCTTGCGTCTTGATTACTATGGTAACCACCGTCAATTTCAATAGCCATTCTCTTCTCCGGACAGTAGAAATCTAAAACATATCCTTCCACACTATATTGTCGCAAAAATTTATGCCCAAGTTTATTATGTCTTATTTTCTGCCATAATACTTTTTCGCTATTAGTTGAATCTAGCCGCAACTTTTGTCTTCTTAATTTAAGGTTTGGATTATTGAAAATAATTCTTTTATTCACATGAGTTATGTCCCTCCCTTAGATTAAGGGAGGGATTAAGGGTGAGTTATACAGACAGTCCCCGCAATTTCTCCACCAACACTTCCCTTTCGTTCACCAGTCCCTTTTCCACCACTTCCTCAAACAGCGCTTGTAAATATTTACCGACCATAGGCCCTGTCGGGACTTTTTTTATCTCCATCACGTCACGCCCGTTAATTTTCAAATCTGTAACCGAAAAAGGTTGTTTTTGCACTTCCAAAAGTCTTTTTTTA
>MEXE01000047.1:0-2455 GCA_001775555.1 Candidatus Amesbacteria bacterium RBG_19FT_COMBO_48_16
GAAATTGATCATTCTGAACTAAGCCGCAAGATGGGGTTTAACCCGGGAACGTGGTTGAGGGGATTATGGCACTGGTGGGAGGAGTAAGCCTTAAGATTTGCATACACTTGACATTTGGGATAACTTCGGTTTTAATAGTAATAATGCCGGTAACGTTATATAACAGGCAAAGGCAAATATTGGACTTTATCGCCCAGTATATCCAAAGAAACGGCTACTCCCCTACCCTGCAGGAAATTGCTAACGCTTTGGGAGTATCATCCCTGGCGACAGTGCATGAACACCTGGGAGCAATGGTAAAAAAAGGAGTAATTAAAAGATTTGAAGGATCGGTCAGGGGTATAGATATTCTGGATAAAGAAACAGCGCAAAGATCAAGTTCGATGGTGGCAGTGGAGCTGCCGATTTTGGGTTTTATCGCGGCCGGATCACCGATTGAGCCGTTTACGGACCCGAATGCAACTTTCGGCGTTCCGCCGGCGATGGTATCACCCAAGAAACGGTGTTTTGTGCTGCAGGTAAAAGGCGACTCGATGATAGAGGCCGGGATATACGACCGGGATTACGTAGTGGTAGAACAGACGGAGACGGCAAGAGACGGAGAAGTGGTCGTAGCCCTTCTGGATAACGGGTTTGCCACGCTGAAGAGGTTTTTTAGGGAAGCCACCCGGGTCAGACTGGAACCTGCAAATTCTACTATGTCACCTATTTTCGTGGCCGGTGATAAAGTGAGAATTCAAGGAAAAGTGGTGGGAGTTATCAGAAGGTACGGGGTAGTGAATTAGAGTTTAGTGACGGATTTTGGTGAGAAGGAAGTGGTAGAGCATGGGCAGGATTGAGATGAGAATAATAAACAAGATGACGATGGAAAAATTGTCTTTTACGGAGGGGAGGTTGCCGAAGAAATAACCGGCGAGCGTAAAAGAAAAAACCCAAACCAGGCCTCCAAATATATTGTAAGTAATGAATTTGGAATAATGCATTTTGCCGATTCCGGCAATAAAAGGAGCGAAAGTGCGCACGATAGGTACAAAACGGGCGAGAAAAATGGTCTTGGTGCCGTATTTGGCAAAAAAAGCGTTAGTCTGGTCAATATGTTGCTGATTGATAGGAATTTTGGGGTGGGCAATAATTTTTTGTCCAAAGAAATGACCGATCCAGTAGTTGGCAGTATCCCCCAGAACGGCGGCTGTAAAAAGCAAAAACAATATGAGGTAAATATTAAGAGAGCCTAAGGCGGAAAAAGCACCAGCGGCAAAGAGCAAGCTGTCACCGGGTAGAAAGGGAGTGATCACAAAACCGGTTTCCAGAAAAATGATAAAGAAAAGTATGACGTAAACGAACAGGCCATAGTGGGAAATCAACTCACCCAGATGGACATCTATATGGAGAATAAAATCAATCACAAGTTATAATGGTAAACGATTTATGGGTATATTGTATATAGTCGCAACCCCGATCGGGAACCTGGAAGATATAAGCCTGCGAGCGATAAAGACCCTTTTGGGGGTACCGGTAATCGCTTGCGAAGATACGCGGAGAACTGGGCAATTAGTGAAGATTTTGAGAGAGAGATATTCTGGAATTATAGGTATCACCCCCTATGATCCCCCTCTTAATTTACGAGGGGGACGCCAGGGGGAGTTATTTACAAAAAAATTTATTTCAGTTCGGGATTTCAACGAGGTTATGATGGTCCCCAGAGTGTTGGAGGAGCTGGCTCGGGGAGATGTGGCACTGCTTTGTGATGCCGGTACTCCCCTACTGTCTGATCCGGGTTTTAAGGTCGTCAGAGCGGCCAGGAAGGCAGGATTTAAGGTTGTCCCTATTCCTGGTCCATTTGCCGCGGCTGCGGCACTATCGGCATCAGGTTTGCCCACCAATAAATTCATGTTTTGGGGATTTTTGCCAAAAGATTGGGATTTAAACCCCGGCATGACCCATGTGATTTATGAATCTCCAGTGAGGTTGCCCAAGTTGCTTAAGACGCTTAAGGGAAGATACCCGGAAGCAGAAGTAGTAGTGGCTGCTGAGATGACCAAAATTCACGAAAGTTTTTTGAAGGGTGAAGACTATTTAGCTGAAACAACGAAGGCTAAAGGTGAGGTTACGGTATTGGTGTATGTGCCTGAGTATAATAATCACACACCGGGTGTGTGATGTTTGTGTGTGATGTTTAGGATGAGGGGAGGGAGGAGAGGAGGTTTCTACCGGTCATGTTGATGGGGATGGGGATGTGCATCAGTGACAGGACGGTGGGAGCGACATCAGCCAATATACCCTGGGGGATTTGGGCGGAAAAGCGATAGCTGTTGGCGGCTACGATAAAAGGGACAGGATTGGAATTGTGTTCGGTATCGATACCGCCGGTAGCCATGTTTATCATCTCCTCGGCATTACCGTGATCCGAAGTAATAATCAGAATACCGTCGGCTCCAATAACCGTGGAGGCTAA
>MEXE01000047.1:2461-17169 GCA_001775555.1 Candidatus Amesbacteria bacterium RBG_19FT_COMBO_48_16
CAGACAGCTGTCTACTGCTTCACAGGCTTTGACGGCGGCGTTTATATTTCCGGTGTGGCCGATCATATCCGGGTTGGCGTAATTGATAACGATCAGATCGTAACGGGGGTTTCTGATTTCAGTTAATACCCGGTCGGTTAAAATCCGGGCAGACATTTCAGGCTGTTTGTCGTAAGTGGATACTTTGGGGGAAGGAATAATAATGTGGTCTTCGCCGCTGAAGCGGTCTTCCCTGAGGCCGTTGAAATAGTAAGTAACGAACCTTTCCTTTTCGGACTCGGAAACTCGGAGCTGGCGCAGATTGTGATCGGAGACTACACGGCCTAATGGATTTTCCACTACCTGGGGCGGGAAGGCATCTAAAACCTGCAAATTGGACTCATACTCGGTCATGGTGACAAAGAGCAGATCCTTGAGCCTAACGTTGCGGGTAAAAGGAGCCTGTTTGCTGAATTGGGCGGCATCGATCTCATGTTTTTTGAGATACTTGATGGCATAAGGGTCGAAACCGGTAGTATTGGCAGTTTTTTCAAAATCAGGCAGGACAAAAGCTTTGGTGAGCTGGCGGGGACGGTCAATCCGGAAATTAACAAAGATAACGGCGTCGGAATTTGCCACTAAAGCTACGGGGGTCGAATCGGGGTTGACTATTACAGTCGGTTCTATAAACTCGTCGGTCAGGTTGGAAACATAACTGGCGGAAATAGCTGATTCGATCGAAGTGACTTTATTACCGATTCCGGCGGTGAGAAGCGAATAGGCCTTGGCTGTCCGATCCCAGCGAAAGTCACGGTCCATAGCATAATAGCGGCCCATAACAGAGGCTATTTTACCCACGCCCTCCCGGGTCATAACGGTCTGCAACTGTTTTACATAAGTCATGGCGGCGGAGGGGGGAGAGTCACGGCCGTCGGTAAACAGGTGGAGAAAAACCTGGGGAATTTGCTGTTCGTGACAAAAACGCAGGAGGGCAAAAAAATGTGACAAATCGGAATGGACTCCCCCACCGCCGATCAGACCCAGGAGATGGAGACGGGAGGATTTTTTCTTTACATGGTTTGCCGCGGCCAGAAGTGCGGGATTTTGGAAAAAACTACCGTCGGCTACAGACATGTTGATTCTGGGCAAGTCCTGATAAACTATGCGGCCGGCACCCAGATTCAGGTGGCCGGTCTCGGTGTTTCCGGGCTCGCGTTTGGGCAAGCCGACAGATTCACCATGGGCAATGAGCTGGGTATGCACATAGGCGGAACTAAGAGAAGAGATATTGGGAGTGTTAGATAAAGAAACGGCATTTCCCTGACCAGGGGGAGCGATTCCCCAGCCGTCTAAGATGGTTAGGACTACCGGTTTGACAGGACCAGGCATAGAAATATCACACTTTAAGAGCGGTTTTGAGCTAATTCTGCCTCGATGGTAAGAAAATGATTGTATTTAGCGACGCGCTCCCCCCGGGCGGGAGCTCCGAACTTGGCATAATCGGCGCCGATGCCTACGGCAAAGTCGGCGATAAAAGTGTCATTTGTTTCACCGGAACGGTGAGAAACATTGATTTTCCAGCCCGCATCCCGAGCAGTCTTGGCAACCGCTATGGTTTCGGTAACAGTTCCGACCTGATTGGGCTTGATAATAGCGGCGGTGCAGGCTTTTTCCGAGATAGCCTTAGTGACTTTGTCTTTGTGCGTGGCCAAAAAATCATCCCCGACGATGGTGGTCGTGCTTCCCAGATCCTGGGTTAACTGGATCCAGCCTTTCCAATCGTCTTCATGGAGGGGATCTTCCAGAAGTTTGAGATGGTACTGATTGTTAAGGTCGTGCAAATAATCGATAAATTCAGCAGATTCCATAGGAGACGACCGGTCTTTGATAATGTATTTACCGTCCTGGAAAAAGGAATTAGCGGCAATATCAAGACCCAGTTCGACATCCACTGTCGGTTTTTTGTGACACTCGATAATAGACTGGGAGAGAATTTCCAGCGCGTCGAGATTAGTAAATAAATTGGGAGCAAACCCGCCTTCATCACCGACGCTATGGATAGCTCCCCGGCGGGAGAGGAGATTTTTGATGGTATGGTAAATCTCCGCTCCGATTTGGAGCTGAGAGGCAAAACTGCCGATACTCTTGTTGGGGATGATATGGAATTCCTGAAAATCAAGATTACCCGCGCCATGACGGCCGCCGTTGATCATATTGAAGACGGGAGTAGGAATAAACAGAGGGGAAGTGTTTGCGGCGATAGCGGCAAGATAGCGATATAAGGGAGTGTTTACGGCGGAAGCCAAAGCTTTGGCTGAGGCCATGGAGACGCTGAGAATAGAGTTGGCCCCAAGACGGCTTTTGTTGGGAGTGCCGTCAAGTTCGGTAAGCCAGGTATCTATTTGAGAAAGCGAGGTGAATTCCTGACCCAAAAGCCGGGCAGAAATTTCCTGATTGACATAACCTACCGCTTTTAATACACCTTTGCCGAAATAACGGTTGGGATCATTATCCCTAAGCTCTATAGATTCGTAAGTACCGGTGGGGCTTAAAGCTCCGGAAGGAACTGAAGAAACACCGTAATGACCCGATTCAAGGACGGCTACAGTTTCTATAGTGGGAGTGGCTCGAGAATCGAGAATTTCCCGGGCATATAAATTTTTTAATTTAGCCATGGTTTAACTCTGAGGGGTTTTTTTGTTAAGTAGTTTCAACTCACTATGGTATACAATTTCGCGGGTACGGGCAATAGCGTCGGGATTGACGGAAATACTGTCGATTCCCCAGGTGACCAGTTTTTCCACCAAATCGGGATAGTCGCTGGGGGCCTGGCCGCATATACCGCAGGAAATTCCTCGTCTGGCGCAAGTGGTAACAGTTTTTTTCAAAGCCCAGAGAACGGCCGGGTCCAGTTCTGAGAATTGTGAAGCCACCTCGGCATTGTCCCGATCAACGCCCAGAATGAGCATGGTTAAGTCATTGCTACCTATAGAGACGCCGTCTATGCCGACGTCGATAAAATCATCAAGAAGGATGACGTTGGCGGGGATTTCCACCATCATATAAAGCCGGAATGAACTGGAACGATACAGGCCGGCTGAGGCGACAAGTTTTTTTACTTCGACCAGCTCACGGACATGAGAGACAAAGGGAATCATGAGATGCAGATTTTTTAACTGATGTTTTTGCCGCACCTGCTTGATGGCTTCCAGCTCCAGGTTGAAGACGTCCGGATTTTTGATATAACGATACGCACCCCTGAATCCCAGCATGGGATTGGATTCGACCGGTTCGAATTTGTCACCGCCTTTGAGAGACCGGTATTCATTGGTTTTGAAGTCGGTAGCCCTATATATGACAGGGCGCGGATTAAATTCACGGCAGAAGACGGTAAGATCCCGAGCCAGGCGGTTGATAAATACCCGGCTTTTGCCATCGGCAATTAATTTCTTGGGGTGAATGCCGATTCCGGCAATCATGAATTCAGCCCGCAGGAGACCTACCCCGTCCACGTGGGTGGAAGCAATTTTTGGAGCCAGGTCGGGTTCTGCCAGATTGACAAAAACTTTGGTAGCGGTTTTGAGGCGGGAATCCGGGGGCGGGAGACCGGATTTTGCAGACGGAAGCTGGACGGAGGGGCGAATCAAACCGCCCTTGAAAATTTCACCGGTAGTGCCGTTGACGGTGACAACCATACCATCGGTAAGAATTTTTGTAGCAGTTGATGTGCCGACGACACAGGGCACTCCCAGTTCACGGGAAACGATAGCGGCGTGGGATGTCTGGCCGCCGCGGTTGGTGACAATACCGGCTGCAGTTTTCATAGCCGGAACGAAGTCTGGTGTAGTCATATCCGTAACCAGAATATCACCGGGTTTGACACGACTTAAATTGCGGATATCGGGAACCAATCTGACGTGACCGGTGACTAAACCGGGAGAGGCGGGAGCACCCTTTAGTAGAATTTCTAATTGCCCCAATTGATCTAAGTTCTTTGCTTGGGGCTTTTCACTAACTAAAGTTGTAATCGGACGGGATTGAGTAATGTATAGGCTGCCTTTGGCCAGAGCCCATTCAATATCCTGAGGAAAAAAATAGTGCCGGTGTATTTGCTTGCCTAAATTTGCCAGCTGGAGAATGAGATGATCGGACAGCTTTTGCTTGTCCTGAAGCCGGACAGGGACCGGGGAGGATTTGACTCCGGAAGAGGTTTTTGTTTCCATTACCTTCTGGATAGAGATACGTTTTTGCAGAATATGACCTGAAGATTTGCTGATTTCGTAATGGTCCGGAGTAACCACACCCTGGACAATGTAATCTCCCAATCCGTAAGCCGCTTCGATGACAAGATTGTCTTTGTCTAAAGTAATGGGATTGACGGTAAACATGACGCCGCTGACTTCCGACTGGATCATTTGCTGGACCGGAACAGCGATGCCGACTTTGAAGTGATCGAATTTTTTCTGGACCCGGTAGAAAATGCTCCTGGGGCTGAAAAGGGATAACCAACATTGTTTGACTTTGAGAACGACATTGGCGTCTCCCGTTATGTTGAGAAATGATTCCTGCTGTCCGGCAAACGATGCGTCGGGCAGGTCTTCGGCAGTGGCGGAAGAACGGACGGCGACGGAATAACGACTTTTACCTTGCGAAAGCCGGGCGTAGGCTAAAAATATTTCCCTGGCAATTTCAGAGGGAATGACGGCACTATCCAACAGATGTTTTACGGCCAGAGAAGCTTTTTGGAGCTGGGCAGAATCAGAAACATCGACCGCAGAAAGTAATTTATGCAGTTTGAGGCGGATTTGATTGTGGTCAAGAAAAGCAAAATAAGCCGAAGAGAGAACGACGAAACCGGGGGGGACAGGGATTCCGGCGGATGTAAGCTCACCCAAGTTGGCGCCTTTACCACCGGCAATTACTATGTCAACTTTTCGCAAATCTTTAAACCAACGAATGTATTTCATACTTTAATATTCAATGTTCAGTATTCAATGTTCAATAATTAAGATTTGCTTTTTTCTTGGAAATAATTGAGGCAAATATTCTTATAAGCTCGACGTTTTCTTGTAAAAGAGTGGCACAATTTACTTTCAAGACAGGAAAGGCTTCTGAGATTAAATCTAACCAATAAAGGTTTTCTTTGGCCTCTTTTTTTACCACGGACAGTTTATAAATGACGTCTTTGCCTGTTTGTGACTCAGTGGCTTCTTCGAAGTTAGCACCAATTGAGGTGGTGCTTCTCAAAAGTTGGTTAGTGAAGACTTTTTTATTCATTGAACACTTATAATTGAATATTATTTATTTGGTCTTTGTACCAGTCTACCCAGGGGATGGGACCCGGGTCAATGCGGTTTATTAAAGCCAGGTAATAGGCGATGTAACTGCCGGACTGAATCATATCCATAGTCTCGAAGAGAGGGTTTGGGCCTGAAGGAGAAAAAGTGAGGCTGGGAAGACTGTTTTTTTGGATAACCTGAGAAGTTAAGGTGAACCTTTTTTTAATCTGCTCCTGATAGTAGTCAGAGTAAAGAAAAATAAACTGGAGATTTTGGGGATTGGTTTTGGGCAGTGTTAAACCTTCGAGAAGATGGTGGTTGGCTTCCGGCAAGTCAAACAGGCAGGCAAAAGTCTTGGAATTTTCGTTGAGCTGGTTACGAAAACAATGGGCCGCGCCTTTGAGATGTTCGGCGGCAATCAAAACCGGAATTTTCGCCGTTAACTTGACTGCCAGAGCGAAGAATTCAGCGGAATGGGCTTGGCGATCCTTTAGAAATTGCGGCAGACGATTTAATTCGGGAAGCGAGTTAATGAGTCGGCAGCGGGAAAGAAGAGAAACCAGGGAAATAATGTTGTAACCCAATCCCATGCGGGGCTGACCTGAGGGATTGTGAAGCGGATCGAAAATATATGCGGGAAGATTGTCTTTTTTGGCAATTTGGGCCAATTTGCCACCGCTGGCTAAAATGTAGACCTGGGCATTTCTAGCCCGTGCTTCGGCTAAGGCGGATATGGATTCTGCGGTATTGCCGGAATAGCTGGAAATGATCACCAGGGACTTGGGGCCGACAAAATTGGGGAGGTGGAATTCGGTGGAGATGACTAAAGGAACTTTAAGAACCTGCCGTTCCAGGCTGGCAAGCACCCGGCCGCCCAACGCGGAGCCACCCATACCGGAAACCACAATATTGTCAACCAAAGAGCAGGAAGCAGGGGGGTGCTGGAGGCTAATGTCTTTTATTACCTGGGCACACTGGTCGGGAAAGGCGGTAATAGAATCGCCTACGCGGAGGCTATCAAGTCTGATCAGCTGATCGGAAAGAATGTCCGGGGAAGGAATACGGTAAGAGTCGGGATGAAGGACACTTTTGACCAGTGACAGGCCTTCCCGGGCAAGACGGGCAGCCTGGTTGACATCCGGACTTTGGGAAAAAATCCGGAATTCCGGTGCGTTGCCGGAACCGCGGAAAAGAAGCCAATTGTGATCGCCGAAATCAATTTTCCGGCCATCCAGAGAATTGATGGGGTAACGGGAATATTTTTGTTTGACTTTTTGATAAACATCATCGTAGCGGGAAAAAGGACAATCCAGTTTGTCACGAAAGAGATGATATTTGGGAAGGGTGTCCAGCGCAGACGAGAGGGATAACTTTTGGTTTTTGAGGAGGTTGAGAAGCTTTATCAGAGTAGTGCCGCCGTCGCGGCCGTAAAGTATTTCAGAACTAATTCCCCCTCCGTTGGGTTCGAAACCAAACTTTGCCCCGAAGCGTTTCATGGCGGCGATGACAAACGTCGAACCGACAGGAGTACGGTAGACTTTTTTACCTATTTCATCCACGACGTCTGAAGTACTGATAGGAGTGACAATGGAAGCTGAGTCACTGGCAAGGGCAAGCAGGGAGCAAGAAAAATCGCCGGGAACGTAACGGCCCTTTTCGTCTATAAAAATGACCCGGTCTCCGTCGACGTCAAAACCAACCCCCAGATCGGCATGAGAAGACAGGAGATGACGGATGAGATCGGTGAAAGAATTTTGGGTCTCCGTATCCCGGGGGACGAAATAGGGAGACTGGATGTCACAATCACCGGTGCAGTCTGTATCCAAACCCAGATCCGGAAGAAGCTGGCGCATGACTTGGGTCTGGGTACCGTTGGCGGTGTCTAAAATTATTTTCCATTTGGGGTAGGGCAGGTCGGCCAAGTTTTTGAGAAGGTCCAAATATAGATCCCTGGCGGCATTGCTGGCGGTAACCACAGGCTCTAAAGAAGACGGATCCCCGGGAGGCACGGATTGGGAAAAAGAGGCTTCGATTTGGGGTTCGTGGTCTTTGGTAACTTCTTCGCCGTTTACAAAAAGTTTGACCCCGTTTAAGTCGGCGGTAATGTGACTGCCGGTGACCATCAAACCGCCGCCGATATGAGCTGATTTCTGGGTGTAATAAGTCAAAGCGGGAGTAGGAATAACGCCATGATCCTCGATTTCCCAACCGCAGGCTGACAAACCAATAATCAGACCGGCCTTGATGCGGGGGCTGGAGTCTCTGGGATCCATCGCCACGGCAATAAACCCGGTTTTACCCTGAGAGATGAGCCAGGAACCGAAAGAGAAACCCAGACGGCGACAGAAATCATCGGTAAACAAGGTGTCAGCCGGACCGCGGATGCCGCTGGTGCCAAAAAGTTTCATAGGCAGAACCTCACCCCTTCCGTTCGCCTCTCCTAATTTAAGGAGAGGGGCCTGAAATGAGATACCTTTAGTTTATAGTTTGACTGCCTATAACTCAAGAGCAAAATAAGAAATAACTCCCCCTTTGTCCCCCTCTTAAATTCTTCCTTCGGTCGTGTCTTCGCCGTAAGAGGGGGAGATGTTTTTCATTAACCAAAGTTCTAGGGCAGTGTTCAGGTCATATGGAAGTTGGGAGGTTTTCAGGTGAAAGTCGATGGATAAGAGTTCATCGTTCATCGTTATTAGTTCATCGAAAGTATACTTGGAGGATTGGATTTTGAGTTTAGCTGCCTGCCAGGAAGGAAAGTCACCGGCGGCGTCTTTGGCAATAATCAGCTTATGAACGTGGGTTACCAGAAGATGGAAAATCAATTCAGGGTCGGATGTATTCAGAGCCAAGCGTAAGGAAGGCCAAGATAAATTTTCCAAAAATTTGAAAATAAATTTCGGTAAATCAAACTTACGGACGATAGAAGCGGGGAATTCTTTGAATTGGTTTGATATATTTTTCGGTTCCCAAACAGTAACGTCACAGCCGGGATGGTCACGCAAATACCGAATAATTGACTGTTGGTCAGCCCCGGTACGGCGAGTGAAAAGTTCAGTAATATAAATGCTGGTTGCGGCTCCGGTTAATGAAGAGGTATTGAGAGCGGTGACCAAATCGGTAACTTTCAAACCCAACCCGGAATATTCCAGGATATTTTTGCCGGATTGCCCGGCTTGAGTTTTGAGGGAATTAAAAAATTCCCGGGAAGCCACCTGATCCTCACCATGAAGTATAAGCATAGATCAAATTGACATCTCTTGGATCCAAGGCGGATCGACAGAGTAATCCGAGAGCCTGAGCCAAAGCGGTTTAATTTTAATAAAAATAGTTTCGGGCAAACCTTTGAACTCAACAGATTCGGGATGAGAAGCAAAGTAAATTTCTTCACACGTTTTGAGTTCCTGTCCACTTTCGATCAGCCGAGCTTCGCCTTGTATCTGAACGTTTAGCTCCGTAAACAACCAACCAAACACTAATGCCACTTGGGGATTGGTTTTGATATTGACAACCTTTCGTGAAGTTTTGTCAGTAGAGAGAATTAAGTTTAAGTCGTCGGTGACGGCGTATCCCATAACAGCGCATTGGGGGATTCCAGTAAGAGAAGAGGTGGCCAGGACGCAAAGCTGGGGGTCCCTATTTTTAAGAAAATCTTGAATTTTTGGGATCATGTAAATGATTTGACTACAAGCTTTTGATAAAGAGATTCGACAACATCGTGGTAATGGCGGAAAGTACGGCGGCCGGCAAAGCGGGAACGGTGGGGAACGAGGGCGCCGGAAAAAGTTTTCGGGATGTGAAGAAGTTCGTGAATGAGGACTTTTTCCTGATCCGAAAGGGAGAGCCGGTCAAATTTTTCGGTAATGACTTCCAAGCAATAACCCGCTGAAACATTTAACGCCTGCTGCCAGACGGCAGGCAAACTCCAAATTCTGGCGGTAGCCCGGCCTTTGGAACCCTGGCTTCTGAAACAAAATATTTGTTCCGGGTGAAGATGGGGAAAAGGCAAGTGAAATGCCAAGTGTTTGACCCGACGTGATATATCCGGAGCAGAAATCCAGCGCATATGAGAGTGGTTAATCAAAGTCAGGAGACTTTGATGATTTCGTCACCGGGTTTGACCGGCTGGTCGACTTTGAGACCGATAGTGTCGCCTTTTTTTGCCGAAGTAACCTGATTATGTTCAACCTGCATAGAGCTGACAGTTTGAGTGAAGGAATTGGGTCCGGTGACGGATATTTGGTCCCCGTGATGCAGTGCACCGGTTAAATCGACTACAGCTACCCCGATGCGGTCATAGTAATGAGATACAGAACCTACCTTGAGGTTAGACGTACGTACTCACCTCCATTCTGGATTAAAGTATAGCATAATTTTTTTACGGCGAAATTATTTTGACAACGTCTCCGACTTTGGTTTCATAAAGGGAGGTGAAACCCGCGGGAACTTCCAGAACTTGGTCTACAGGTTGATCGGGAGTAAGCTGGCGGGGAACATTGCCGGTTTGGGAAGGAGGGGGAACATCCGGAGTAATCTGGACAATTTTACCCCCTTTAATCCAGATAAAGTCGAGAGCAAAATTCATACCCTGCATCCAGAAAGAATGCCGGGAAGAATCGGGAAAAATAAACAGCATCCCGGTTGCCGGGTCCAGCTTCGACCTGCCGGACAAACCGGCAGTGCGCAGCGGCTGTGTATCGGCAATCTCAACGTTGATTTCGACACCGGAAAGGGAGAGGCGACGGAGGGCAGAAACAGCTGACAACAAAGGACTACCGGAAATTTTGGGGATATTTAATAGGGAATTGTAGGCGGCGGTAGGATTTTTGGAAGTGTCCAACAAGGAAAAACGGGTAAACTCACCGGCACCGGCAAAAAGCAGGAAGGGAGTGACGGCGACAACATCCGGGTCAGTCCAGATTTGAGTCAAGGCAGGTAGGAAAAAATCTGCTGAACCCGGTCGGCCGGTTTCGGTGATAAAAACGGGTTTGGGGGGAAATCCCAGTCGACGCAACAGCTGAGTTTCGTATCGGAAGCTGGTAATACCGTAGCGGGAAGTGGAATTGACTGAAGAAGCGAAACCGGGATTGGGATAAGCGTGAACAGACAGGCCATCAATGAAGCTGTACCAACGGGGCTGAAGCAGGGTGAGAGCACGGTAAAACTGCAAAGCGTCCAGAGATGTATGATTGGTGGGCGCGGACATATCCAACCCGGAGGTCAAAAGAAAAAAATCCTGAGACCGGCTTTTGAATATCAAGTGGGCATCGATGAGAAGATTGACATATTGCAGCGGGGATACTGTGCCACCCCATTCGGCGGCGTGATTGGGCTCATTGAATAGGATGACATAGCGATTTTTGACCGGCCAGGGCATCCCAGCCAGGAAGTTGGCAAAATCGACTAAGTCCAGAACCGTGGGAGCCACCCAGGTAGGACCTGCGGCAAAGGTGGCTAATCTGATAATGGGGATGAGATGGAGACGGGTGGCAGAGGCAAAAAATTCTGACCATTTATCAAAGTCCCGGTCGTCAGCCCTTAAGGGAATGGTGACGTAACCCCAGTCACCGCCGGAACTGTTGACCAGGCTGGCGGCGGAAGCGATTTCCGAAGGTTCGAGAATATGAACCCCGATGCGATTGTTGGGAACGGAAAGAGGGTCAACTATGGCATTGACCACTGAAACCGTGAATCCTAAAACCCATAAAACTAATAATATCCGAATAAAAGAATAAATAAATTGCCTAAACATCAAATCTATTTTACAAAAAAGGGATCCCTCAAGTTCGCCAAGGACTATGTCCTTGCGCTTCGCGAGCGCGATGACAAAACCGGGTTAAAGGTTTTACGGGCGTGGCAGATAGCTAACGCTAGAGCGTCGGCCATGTCGTCGAAGTGGGATTTGGTGCCCTTTTTCTCCCGGAAACGGAGAAGCTTTTTGACAGCCCGTTTCATAACTGTCTTATCGGCTTTGCCGGAGCCTCCAACGTAGAGTTTTACCTGCATGGGAGTGTAGTCAAAAACCGGAAGATGGTGGTGCTCGATTGCCAGCTTGATCACGCCTATCGCCTGGCCGACACTGATGGCGGTGAGAGCATTGGTGGCAAAAAAAAGCCGCTCGATAGAAATAACATCCGGAGAGTGTTTGACTATGATATCGCTGATACCCTGATAAATAAGATTGAGGCGGTGACCATGAGGCAAATCTTTGTTGGTGCTCACCAATCCGAAATCGACCAGCCAATAATCCTGACTGCCGTTGACTTCGATTACCCCGAAGCCCGTAGTAGCCGTCCCGGGGTCTATTCCTAAAATTTTCATAGGCGGAATTATGGTATATGTTTTATTATTATTTGGCAAGTATGGCCAAACTGGTAATTATTTTAGTAATATTAAGCGGAGCAATTGCGGGAGTTTATGGCTGGAAGTCTATAAATAAAAAAGTATCTGAGATGCCGGTGGAAACGGCGTCGGCAACTCCAAAAACCGACAGGAAGGATAAAATACTGACCAGAAACGGCATAGAGTACGGAGTAGAGGAATATAAAATATCAAATCAGCAGCAGGTAAAGCTGGTAAATAACCTGATTGAAAAAGCGGAAACCACTCAACTGGTAAAAGACAAAGGATGTACAGCAGGAATAAACGGAGGATTTTACGACGAAGCAGGAAACGCATTGGGACTACTGGTAATTGACGGAGCTATAATGTCTGTGAGCAAAACCAGCTCTTTGCTGAACGGTTTTGTGTGGAAAACGGCCGGAGGTGGTTACGGAATTGGCAGAAATGAGCCGCAAGAAGATATCACCTGGGCTGTCCAGGCGGGACCGCTGCTGATAGAAGAAGCCAGAGTCTTGGAACTGAATATGGCCAGAGATAAGCCGGCCAGAAGGATGGCGGCAGGAATTGAACGAGGAGGTGAGCTGGTAATAATGACGATATTTGACAGTAAATCCGTTTATGACGGGCCGCGACTGGAGGAGTTGCCAAGCTTAATCTGGGAAGCGGCAGAAAAGTTCGGATGGGAACTGGAAAGCGCAATTAACCTGGACGGAGGGACGGCGTCGGCATTTTATTCGCCAAAAATGAGGCTGGAGGAGTTTTCGACTGTGGGTAATTTTTTGTGCGTGTACTAATAGACTAAGGTCTGGGAGATTTTTGTCCCGTTCGGCTGCTGGCAAACAATGGACAGGGAGTAAATATCCGACGGCTGATGTGAAGAAAGAAATTTCAGAGAAGGAAGCGTCTGACCGGCGTAAAATATGTCAGAATTGAGAGTGATTTCAGAACCAGCCTCTATTTTGTCCAGAGTGGTAGACTTGGGAAAAAGCTGTGAAAGACTGATGCGATTGTCAATTTGGCATTCCAGAAAGGGCTTGGCAGTACCCTGACGTTTACAATTTTCCAGGATAAAAGGCGTAAAGAATGACTGGTAAGTCTGCCTGGTACCTGAGGCGGAAATAAAGAAAGTACAGGAGTAGAAAGGATGCGATGCAGGATTGGAGATAATAATTTCATCCGGGGTGAGAGTAGAGGTAAAAACCGGGTTGAGCAAAGGCTTGGGGGTGTTGATGAACTGATAGACAAAGAGGGAAGCGGCGGAGATCCAGAGAATGGTGTAGGCTAAGGAAATAACCAATTTGGCCCGGTCGGAGAGGTTGGTTTCGTCATTCCAAACCAGAAAAAAAGGAGTAAAAAGAATGCCCAGGACGACAGGTGATATAAGAAGACTAGCTAATAATTTCACCCAACCTAACGGGAGGGGAAGAAGCAGTATGGCCAGAACAATTAAGGAGACGAATACACAAGCCAGGTAAACCCCGAGGAGGATTTTGTGGGCCTTGGACATAATATTAATTATACTCCTGGATGACCTTTATATTTTTTCGATGGTCAAGCCAACATTTACCGTAGGATTGTCAAGCAGAACACTGGCTTGGTCGGGAATGACCACTCCGACCGGAATAACCACCGTTTCCTGGTACCGGGACAGGTCAATGATTTCGGTAGAAATCTGAGCCGACGGAGATGAGTTTTCAGGGTACCAAAGCTCCAGCGACTGCGGACTGATATCTACCGACAAAAGCTGGAAGCCGGGAGGGACTTGACCGCGGGTGCTGGCGGTTACGGGAGTCAGGACCGGAAAGCGTTTCCGGGCAGTAAGAAGAAGTGAAGAGGGGTTAACCGAGTCTATTTTGAGGTTAGCCGGCTGGAGAATATTTTTTTCGGTGAGAGCAATTTCGTTGACACCGTTTTTGAGCCGGGAGGCATCCACTGTGATGGAAAACACGGAGTTTTTAAGATTTAAAAACGCTGATTCTCCCCGACCGCTGACGGAAATTGTTATCTCCTTGGGACTGTATGTTTCTATAAAAACGTCACGGGGTAAATTGTCGAAAGTTACCGGCACCTGATACTCCCGGTAGACAATTTCGGCCCGGTAAGCGCTGAAAAACCAAATGACGCTGGTAACCAGGATCGCGGATAATTTGAGCCATAAATCCTTTTTGAACAAACGGATAAAAAAGCCATCAGAAGGCGGCATAAACTTGGACTTGATAAATCTGTCGAGTTCTTTTTCTAAGAGGGAAAAATCTTCAATAGTCTTCATTTTGCCGTCACGGCAAATCGAAATCGTGCCTTTTTCCTCGGAAACTATGATGGAGAGGGCATCAATTTTTTCCGATAAACCTAAGCCCGCACTGTGACGGGTGCCGTGTTTGCCGATTTCCCTGAAGTTGATGGAGAGAGGCAAATGCACGCCAAATTGGGAGATGCGATTTTTGGTAATGATCAAAGCCCCGTCATGGCCGTAGGAATGCGGCTCGAATATACTCATGATAGTTTCCTCCGAAATAATTCCGTCAAGCGGGATTCCGCCGGAAATATAAGAGTCCAAATTGTCTTTGCCGGCGACTACGATCAGTGCGCCGATCCGGGATTGGGCCAGCCTGACACAGGATTGGATAATTTCGGCTGTGGAGGGGGATTTCTGCAGTAAAGGACCGACTTTGATCTGGCGGGAACCGGCAAGTCCCAGCAGTTCAAAATATTTGCGAATCTCCTGCTGAAAGACGATGACGAAAAGAAAAGCGGAAACACCCACAAAGTACTGGAGAGTCTGCAGAGTCAGATACAAATTGAAGACCTGGGCAAAAATATACAGAATGATAACTATGACCAGACCCAGGATAATGGATATAGTCCTGGTTTTTTTGAAAAGAATTAAAAGCGAATAGAGAAAAAGGCTGATGATGAGAATGTCGAGAATGTCGTTGAGGTAGAGGTTGCCGGAAAGAGGAAAAAGACCGGTGCCGGTAAGAAGTCTGGTTAACATAAATTTAAAGATACTTCTTTATATTACCCAATATAAATCCCAACCGCCAGGGTGTTATCTTTGAGAATAAAACAACCCACCGATATTCAGGCGGTGGGTTGTTTGTTAAGGTTTAACGG
>MEXE01000048.1:0-2276 GCA_001775555.1 Candidatus Amesbacteria bacterium RBG_19FT_COMBO_48_16
TTCCTATTGCCCACCCCAAACCTGCTCCCCACCCCTGTTCATGTGTCCACTCCGCCAAAGTCTCCCCAGTCATTGCTCCTTTCTCTATCTGCAGATCAAAAGTCTCCACCCCTGTCCGGCCAACTTTTTTGACCCCCACCACTCCACCGTTTTCAAAAGCATTCTCCACCTCCCCCGTCAATACATAAATCCCTGGTCCATACATCTGCCGCAATAACTGCCGCGTGTCACTTTTCTCCTCTACCAGCCTGGCTTGCCTGGCTTCCTTCCGCAACTCGGCTTGCCGTTCAGCTTCCGAGGCTGCAGTTAATGATATTTCTTTTACTTCCAAACCTCCAGCAGCAACAGCCATATACATTAAAAAAACCCCGACTTAATCGGGGCTAAACCTCCCAGGCCGTTAGGCCTCCAAAACAACTAATTTCTGAAATCGGCCTGTCCTGCCTCATTCTGAACACCTATTATACCACCCCAAATACAATAATGCAAAACTATAGGCTAACCGGAGAATTGTGCTAAGATTTGGCAAATGGCCATTTCTTACCAAAGGATCGAGGACCGCCAAAAAGCCAAGTATTTCAAAGAGATAGCTGGTTTCTGGATTGCCAGGAAAAACGGAGAAATTGTCGGAATTACCAGAATATTAACCGAGTGATTGACACTGCAATTAACTAACTTTCAACTCTTCGGGAAGATATGAATTATCGTTATATCTAATAATCTTAAACTTTTCCTTTGTTTCCTCAAATGGATTCGCCGCAACTTAGCTCAAGTATATATTCTCTTAAAGAGAGTTTAATTAATCTGCCGTGGGTTATAATTAAAATGGGAAATGAACCGAGTTTTATTTTGAGTATTTCCCTAAAAAAACCCATAAATCTCTTTCGAGCACTTTTAAACGATTCACCATGAGGAGGGGTAAAATCCAAATTGTCCCAACACTCCAAGATATACTCCCTGCGTTTTGGATGATCTGGAAAAAGGCAGGGGCCTGCTTCCCTTTCACAATGCGTGTTGTCTGGACTGCCCGATCTAAGTCGCTCGAAAATATCTTCTTAATTCCCAACTCTCTCAAATGTTCGCCCAGCTTCATCGATTGTTTCCTGCCGATATCAGTAATTTGACGGTTAAGTTGATCTTGCGTCGAATTTTTAATTTAAACGTCCTTCTGTGCATGTCTGGCAATGTATATTGTTCGTTTCATCACAAGAAAGATAATAGATAAGAAATCTCCTTTGGTAATATAACATCAACGGCCGCTCTATTAAACCTACTGATAGCAAAACAGCCTTACTTACTACCAAAGTGGGACAATGTCAGCTTGTACCAGTCGGGGTCATTGCAATTTCTCCCCCAGTGAAGTGTTACCGATGTATCTCACAACCTTACAAAATGTTAAAATCAACACATGATTCCCCAGTCACTCCAAGGCGTCCTTTGGTCCAAAAGAGTACGCAACTTGGATTTAGAAAAAGACGAACAGTACGTCATTAACCAAATCTTGGCTTACGGAGGGCTAGAGGATATCAAATGGGCCAAAGAGCATTACGGGTGGGAAAAACTGAAGCGGGTCTTTGTAGAAAAGCCTCTAAAAGTCTATCTTCCTAGAACTTTCCATTTCGTTAAAAAAATTCTTTTCGATCTATCGGACAATGTTACCCCACGAGAAAAGTATGACCAAACTTTACCTCGATTGGCTAGATAACCAGCACAAACAGCTGTGGGAAAAACTTGATATCTTTTCCCACTACAAAGGCGTTCTGGCTGGAGACACCGCCAAGCCATGCAATTAGGACACAGAGTTTCGGAAGATTTTGACATATTTTTACCGACTGGCATCTCCCCCGCTGTCCGTCAGAAAGCTCTCGCCGTAATAGACAAATTAGACAAAGTCCCAGTAGACGACGAACACCAGTTAACACTAATTTCGCGCTCCGGCTTGAAGCTGACATTAGTTTCATACCCATATCCTCCTTTATACCCGCTCGTTAAATCCGACTCGCTATCGCTATTCCACCTGGCCGACCTAGCCAGCAATAAAGCCTACACCGTTGGTCGCAGAGGATTCTGGCGAGATTACATTGACATGTACTTCATTCTGCACGGAAAAATTGTTTCACTCGAACAAATAACTAACGAGTCTCAATGTCGCTTCGGCCCTGAGTTCTTCCCCAAACGATTCTTGGAACAACTCGTTTTTACAGCTGACCTAGGGGAAATGGGGGCTGACTTCTTACAAGACAGTGTCAGCCCCAATGAAATAGCCACTTTTTTTG
>MEXE01000048.1:2297-2637 GCA_001775555.1 Candidatus Amesbacteria bacterium RBG_19FT_COMBO_48_16
CCGCATCCCACCTCGGCCTTTAGCTCATCCCGCCATTACAGAATTACCCTCCCCTAAATTTTACCACACCCCTCCGCGCTTATCGCCACCGTATTCGCTTTATATTCCGTTCCCTCCAGGTTTGCCAACACCACTACCGGTTCCCCTGCTGCGACCTTGTCGTTCAACTCCCCCGGCCCAACCACCATAATTTTCGTCACCTGTTCAAAATCGTACTCTGTCACTCCTTCCAAGTCCTGATCCGTGCACTGCAGAGATACTTCTTCCGTCAAAGGCAATACCGTCATCACCCCTTCCTCCGTAAAATAAATCTTACCCCCTTCCGCTTTCATAAAAGTCC
>MEXE01000048.1:2645-5731 GCA_001775555.1 Candidatus Amesbacteria bacterium RBG_19FT_COMBO_48_16
ATAGCCTTGCTCCCTACCGTCACTTTCGTCTGCGGCTCCTGATAACCGAGATCCCCCTTTTCCAGGCCCGCGTTTACGTCCTCCGCTTTTCCCCTATCCCCCCCAGGCGATTTCCTGTCACCGATCAGAAGCCATATCCCCCCGGCCAATACCAAAAAAATCACTCCTACCAACACCCCGATCGTCACTCTGTCTCTGATCTGGACTTCCATCTGTTCAACATTAACAAAACTTGTCAACCTCTTGCAACCCCCAAAAAACCAAGAATCACAAATCACGAACCATAAATCAAAAACTTCGTATTACATTCGGTCCTGCTTTTTAAATTTTCCTATTTCTAAATAGAACACATTTATTCTCCAACATCCGATTTGTTAAGCTTAACTAAGCCATCCAGTATCTGTCCTATTTCCTCAATTTTATATACGGCCCAAGTTGCCCCGGACTGTAACAATTCCTCCCTACCGGCATACCCGGATACCAGTCCCGCCGATTTCATCCCCCCCGAGCTGGCCGCTCTCACCCCCGCCAATGAATCCTCAATCACCAGGCACTCTCCCGGCTCCACCCCCAGCTTTTGGGTTGTTAGCAAAAAAATTTCCGGATCCGGTTTGGCTAGCAGTACTTCCTCTCCCGTCGTCGTCACATCAAAAGCCAAATACATATTCAATTCCGCTAACTCCGGTTCCACTACATTCCAGGTACTTGATGTACACAAAGCCGTCATCCACCCCAGCCCTTTAATTTTCGCCACCAAATCTACAATTCCTTCCCTAACTTTGAACTTTGCACTTTGAACTTTGAACATCTCGTTATATAAGTTCCAGGTTTCCCGCGTCAGTTTATCCACCAGTCCGGGATCGCTCGAAAAATGTCTCTTCCAATTCACCGTAATCCCGATCCCCGGCTCATGTATCCAGGCTCCTTTACTTTGAAG
Source organism: Candidatus Amesbacteria bacterium RBG_19FT_COMBO_48_16 (assembly GCA_001775555.1). Lineage (GTDB taxonomy): Bacteria > Patescibacteriota > Microgenomatia > CAZETR01 > Amesbacteraceae > UBA12042. The sequence goes on from MEXE01000048.1 coordinate 3,583, forward strand.
ATTATTATTTTCAGCTACCTGCCGAAAAACCGATTCCCACTCTCCTTCGTTGTCCAGTACCGTCCCGTCCAGATCAAATATCACCGCCCCGGTCACACCAATTCCGCCAGCCTTTTATCCAGGCTCAGCAATTGACATTTAAACTTTTTAGCCAATACTATATATGCCGCATCATATACCGAAATGTTCCGGTCACAAGCCAGCTCAAAAATTGCCTCCGCTTCTCCTTCCTGTTCTATCATTTCAATTCCCAACTCTCTAAACTTCTCCCATGCTTCCCCTGCCTCTTCCTTTATCAATCTCTTCCTCGTCACACCATACTTAAGTCCATTCAACACCTCATAAAAAATTATCATCGGGGACAGCAAAGATTCTGCTTTCGCCAAAGTCAAAACCACCTTTGAATTCTCCTTCTCTCCCAGTAAAACTGCCAATACTGCCGATGCGTCAACCACCAAGTTCATATTTTCTACCTTCCCTGACCCACCCCAAAATCTCTTCGCTTGTAATTTTAGGTCGGTTTTTAGTCATAAATTTTCTCCTCCAGTTTTGCACACTTTCAAAAACAGCTCTCCGCTTTCTTTTTTCCACCTCCCGATGGACAGCCAATTGCTTTCTCACCGACAACCTCACCAACTCCCCTACGGACACCGCTTCCTTACCCGCTACCTTCTCCAATAACTGGTAATCCTTTTTATCAAATAATATTTGCACCCTTTTATCCAACATACACATACACATTAACATGCACACCTGCTTAAGTCAAGATTAATTTTCCGTTATTATTTTCAGTCTCCCGGAATTGAAAACCGCCGTATCCGCGGTCAGGCTTTTTGCCTGGACTTTGATCAGATTCCTCCCTCCCCAAAAAGTCACCCGGCCGGAAGTCACCACGCTGTTTGCCTGCAGTTTTGTCTGCACTTCGCCCCCCTGCACTCCCACTCCGTGTGTGCTGTCATATAACCGCACGTAAGCCATACCGTTACCGTTATATAATTTTATATTCACTTCAAAGTAAACATCTGCCAACCCCGGATAATCCCCGGTGTCAAAATAAAATTCCGTCCCGGACAAACTCTCCCAATCGTTCTTGCTGCTGCTGCCGCTCCCCGGCACCGTTAAATAACTGGAGGTCCGGACTTTTGGCTTTGGCGAAACTAGCGGGTATAAGATTTTCTTAGTCGGAGCCGGTGGAGTGGCCACGCCCTGATCGTCTCCTATTTTACTTTCCAGAATCGCCAGTCTCGCCTCCATGCTCGCCACACAATCCCTGTCACAACCCTCGTCGGTAACCCGACTATCTGTTTTTTGATCATTCGATATTTGAACTTTTGAATTTGAATAAGAATTTAAAATTGAAAATTTATAAACTAAATAAGCACCCCCCGCATTCACCGCCACCAAATCAAGAATTCCTGCGCCGATTAATATCTTCTTCCAGTCCATACAATCAACCATTCTTTGAATCTCTGTAACGCATGGTACTTGTTATATCGATCTGATTATTAGCCTCGATTATCTGGCCTACCCAGTCTTTCAGCCGGGGTATGTCTAAAGTTGCCGTTTCCCATACCTTTTCTAAATCCACCCCCATGTAGTCATGAATCAGTTTATCTCTCATCCCGATCGCGTCGTCCCAGGGTAAGTAAGAGTATTTCTCCCTAAACTCACGACTGACATTACGCAAGGCCTCACCAATAATCTCAATCTGCCTAATAACTCCGTCCTGAATTAAGGATGTCGACTTAAATTTAGCTTCGTCAATTCCTGTTATGTACTCCTCAATCTTGCCAATTGCATCCATCACATGTTCCAGATACACCAGGTCGTTATGCTTTGCCATATACAGGCTTCACCTCTGCCAAAATGTTTTCGCGAAAATACGGACTCAGGAAGTCCCTGGTCACCAAATCCACCTTCTTGCCGAACACCTCTCCCAACTGCCTCTCCATAGCCACCATCCCCATCAACCCCTTGACCCCTTTTTTCCCAAACCTCACCAGCATGTCCACATCGCTGTCAGGACTATCTTCCCCCCTGGCTACGGAGCCAAATACTCCCAAAAACTCCACCCCGTAACGGGTGCAGATTTTTTCCAGCTCAGCTCGATCAATTTTCAGACCAACCATACAAATATTGTAACACAAAA
>MEXE01000049.1 GCA_001775555.1 Candidatus Amesbacteria bacterium RBG_19FT_COMBO_48_16
ATAATTACCAGCCGCTTTTTTGTCAATTCGGACAAAATGACTCCAACCATATCACAAATATTCTTTCTGTCCGATGCGCGAATTGACTTTAACCGGTATTTCTTCCAATATGGTACTAATGTCCCTTCTGGCCCACCTTTTTCTGCCGCATCACTCCAACAACCAGCGGGCCCGGCTTCTTCACCCCTCTTCTGTGGCCGTCATCATCTCCTTATTTGTAGTTGTCCAGCTGGCTATTAGCCAAATTTCTTATCGTTATCCCCGGATATTAGGTTACGCTTCTCAAATCCAGCCCGCGCAGATTTTGCAGCTGACTAATACACAGCGTCAGTCAAACCACCTTCCGCTCCTGACTTTGGACAATCAATTAAGCCAAGCCGCGGCCCAGAAAGCCGCTGATATGTTCGCCCGGGATTATTGGGCTCATGTTTCTCCCACAGGGCGGGAACCCTGGGCTTTTATCACGGAGTCCGGTTACACCTATCGTTATGCCGGGGAGAATTTGGCCCGGGATTTTGCCGATCCCCAGTCAGTGATTCAGGCATGGATGAACTCCTCAACCCACCGGGAAAACTTGCTCAGCAATCGTTATCAGGATATGGGTGTGGCTGTCGTCGACGGTACCTTGGGTGGCCGGGACACTACCTTGGTCGTGCAAATGTTCGGTACCCGGGTTTCCAGTCTTGGGGCCACCTCCGGCGGTTCAACTCTGGTGGCCAAAGCCCAGGAAGCCCCCAGTCCGGCTCCCTCCCTTCCCGCCGCCAACTCTTCTTCGGGCTTGACTACACTCACTTTATCTGCTGGTCCTCAGATCCCGCTCAGTTCACCTTTCCAGGCAACAAAAATCCTGACCCTGTCGGTGTTTACGCTTTTCGTCGGGGTATTACTGTTAGACCTTATCATAGTCAATCGCAGAAAACTCATCCGTTGGACCAGCAAAAGCTTTGCCCATTTTATTTTCCTGTCCATATTAGTTGTTGCCGCCGCAACTATCCTGCGCGGTCAAATAATTTAGCCGCCGATTTAATAAAAAACGATGTCTAAAATAGTTTTTTCAAAAGATTTTTCCCGCCATCCTTTACATTATTTCACTCTGCTGTGTGCTCAGCTGGTTGGTTTATGGGGAATTTTTTGGTTTGACAATCGGCCGGCGGTCCAAATGGTGGTTGTCATCAGCATGGCTGTCTCCTATGTTGTGTGGGGTATAGCTCATCACAGCGAACATCGTGACTTGCATATCAAAATAGTTATAGAGTATATTCTGGTGGCGCTTTTAGCCGTGTTATTGTTTGGCTCTTTGCTGCTTCGAGCTTGACCCATCGCCTGTTCATCGCCATCGACCCGCCACCCTCAATCCGGTCTGGCGTCCGCCGCCTTCAATCCCGGCTGGCTCACTTGGATCTGCCTGTCAATTGGGAAGATACTGACAAATTGCACCTGACTCTAAACTTTCTTGGCCGCATTCCGGACCAAAATTTGGGTCCTATAACCACGACTTTGACCCGGGTTGCCGCGGCGATGACGCAATTTTCCCTGGAGCCTATGTTTTTGGAAACTCTGTATCAGCGTCACGACAATTCAATTATTTACATCGGTTTTGCAGGAGATATCGACTTACTCAAAAAGATGCAAAAATCTCTATCTCTATCTCTTTCTCATCTCTCCCTTCCTCAACCCCGCCGTTTTCTTCCCCATCTGACCATCGGCCGTCTCAAGCGCACTGACCCAACACTGACCAAAAGATATTTGGATCAGATCAGGGCTCAGAATTTCCGACCTCTGCCGGTCTTTACTGTCGATAAAATTATCCTTTACGAAAGTTTTCTCACTAAAGCAGGCAGCCATTATCAAAAAGTTCGCGAATTTATGTTAAAAAGGGCAAACTTATGAAAGGAGTAATCTTAGCCGGTGGTTTGGGTACCCGACTCTACCCTTTAACTTACGCTACAAACAAACATTTGCTTCCGGTTTTCGATAAACCCATGGTCTTTTATCCGCTTCAGACCTTGGTGCGTGCCGGAATTACCGAGATATTACTGGTCATTGGCGGCCCGCACGCCGGTCATTTCCTGCGCGTGATTAGGAACGGTCATCACTTAGGGATAAAGCATTTGGAATATGCTTATCAGGAAAACGAGGGGGGTATTGCAGACGCTCTCAGTCTGGCTCAGGATTTCTCAGCAGGTCAAAATATGGCCGTGATTCTGGGTGACAACACTACAGACGCTGATATCAGTCAGGATGTCTCATCCTTCACCAAAGGGGCCTTGATATTTTTAAAGAGAGTTCCCGACCCCGGCCGCTACGGTGTCCCCGTATTTTCTCCTTCAGACCGGAAGATTCTACGCCTCGAAGAAAAACCCCGTCACCCTAAATCGCCCTATGCCGTCACCGGCCTTTATCTTTATGATCATCAGGTTTTTGATATCATTCGCCGCCTGAAACCATCAGGTCGGGGTGAACTGGAAATTACCGATGTCAACAACAGCTATCTCAAAAAAGGCCAGCTTCAGTGGCGCCTATTGCGTGGTTTCTGGACCGACGCGGGTAAATTCGAAACTCTCTTCAAGGCCAATTCCTACTGGGCTAAAAAATCCAGAATATGAAAATACTTATTACCGGCGGTGCCGGTTTTATCGGCTTAAACTTTACCCGCTATCTGAAGGAAAAATATCCCCGGTATCATCTGGTGGTTCTCGACAAGCTAACTTACGCCGGCCATCGGGAAAACATTTCGGGATTGGATCTCGAATTCCTTCGGGGGGACATCTGTCACGCCAAGACGGTGGACAAAACCATGCGGGGAATTGACATTGTCGTTCATTTCGCCGCCGAGTCCCACGTTGACCGCAGTATTCTTGGTCCGGATGCGTTTATCCAAACCAACGTTTTTGGCACTTATGTCCTTCTCCAGCATGCCCTCAAACATGGGGTTAAACTATTTCACCACGTATCTACGGACGAAGTATTCGGGGCACTGCCTCTCAAGTCAAAACACAAATTTGACGAATTAACTCCTTATGCCCCCCACAGCCCTTACTCTGCCTCCAAAGCCGCTTCGGATCATCTGGTTCGGGCTTGGCATGAAACTTACGGTTTACCTGTTACTATTACCAACACTTCCGACAACTTTGGCCCTTATCAAGACCCGGAAAAACTTATTCCCCGTTTTATCACCAACCTTATTACCAACCGGAAAGTTCCCTTGATGGGAAAAGGTGAAAACGTCAGGGACTGGATCTATGTTCTTGATCACTGCCGGGCCATCGATATGGTTATTCACGCGGCTTTAAAGGATTCCAAAATCGTCGGCCAGACCTTTTGTGTCGGCGGAAATTCGCAGCGTACCAACCTTCAGGTTACCTTGGAGATACTCAGGCTAATGGGTAAAGATAAATCATGGATTCAACCCGTTGAGCACCGTTTGGGTCACGACGCGCGCTACGCAGTAGACTCGTCTAAAATACAAAGGGTTTTGGGTTGGAAGCCTCAATATAAGTTTGAAAAATGGTTGGAAAAAACAGTAAACTGGTATAAAGACAATGAATGGTGGTGGCGCTCTTTAAAAGAAAACCGTCCCATCATAGATCCTGCTGTTCAAAAAAAATTATTAGTTAAATCCAGATAAGCGGTTTTTTAAAGAATGGATAAAATTCTAATATTCGGTAACGGCCAGATTGGAAATTTCTATCTCAACTATTTTTCTGCAAAAGGAATACCTTGCCAAATTACTTCTACGGACATTACAGACTTAACGCAAATCGAAGTAGCTGTTTCTGCTTTCCAACCCACAGTAGTTATCAATACAGCCGCAAAAACTAATCTCGAATGGTGTGCTCAAAACAAGTTGCAGACATTTAAAGTAAATGTTTTGGGGGCTGATAATGTGGCTCAAGTTTGTGACAAAAAAGCAATTTACTTCGTACATTTTTCCAGTGGCTGTATCTTAGAAAGCAAAGATGAAAATGATTTTAAAAAAGAAGAAGACACTCCCCACCCGATTTCTTATTACTCTTGGACCAAGGTTTGGGCGGAAAACTTAATCCTCTTTAACAAGCAGCCAAATTTTCGATGTCTTATCCTCAGGCCCCGTCAACCAGTTTCTTCTCAGATAAATTACAAAAATATGCTTCTTAAATTACTTACATTCACCAAGTTTATAGATACTCCCAACAGTGGCACCGTTATCGAGGATCTCATGCAATGGACCAGTGAGTTAGTGGATAAAAGAACGACTGGTGTCATTCATGTGGCCAATGAAGGTTGGACAACTCCATATGAGATCGGACTCCTTCTCAAAAAACACATTCTGCCCGATCTTCCGGTAAATAAAATCACCAAAGAGGAATTGAACCGACTTACTCCCGAAAAGAGGGTAGATACTATCCTAAATATTGATAAGCTAAAAAGCATAGTAGGCCCGGTTGGGTTTTATAAACAGAGATTAGAAGAAATAATTATCCAGCTTGGAGATAATTTTAAAAAGACGGATCCCGAGATTATCAAAGAACAACTGGAAAAAACTGTTGTTCAATCCAAGACCCGTACCCAAGTTAACGACCAATGGGAAAAGCTTCTTAAACCCTAGTTTTCTTCCACTCCTCAATTTTCTTGTGGTTTCCCAATACCAGCACCTCCGGTACCTTCCAGCCTTTATACACCTCCGGCCGGGTATACTGCGCATATTCCACCCGCGATGAACTATGAACAGGAAACGATGAACTATCACCAAATGATTCCTCATCAAGAGATGCTGGATTTCCCAATACCCCCGGCAGCAGCCTCACAACCGCGTCTACAATCACCATTACCGGTATTTCCCCTCCCGACAGCACATAATCGCCGATGGAAATAATTTCATCAGCGATATGCTCGTGCACCCGATGGTCCACACCCTCGTAATGCCCGGCAATCAATATCAAATGTGGTTCATGGCTTAAATCAACCGCTTTTTTCTGATCAAACCTGGTTCCCCCCGCATCCAGCAAGACAACCTTGCCGGCTTCGCCAGAATTTTGAGTTTTGAGTTTTTCCACAGCTTTATCAATGATGTCCACGCGCAAAATCATCCCGGCTCCTCCCCCGTATGGCCTGTCGTCCACTGATTTGTATTTATCCGCTGCCCAATCCCTTAAATTATGGATTTTTATCTCCGCGAGGAACTTGTCCCGAGCCCGCTTGATGATGGAATGCTCAAACACCCCGGAAAACTGTTCCGGAAATAAAGTTAATACATCAATATTCACGTACATAATTATAACCCCTAATCTACCGGTGTCCCCCTCTTACGGCGTAAGACGCGAGCCGCAAGCTCGAATTAAGAGGGGGATTAAGGGGACGTTACCGGCTATACATTAGTTTTGACATCCCGTATTATTAACTTATGGCAAAAGTTGTCATCATCATCCCCTCCTACAATGAACGGGAAAATACGGTCAGGATGATCGACACTCTGGCCGAAATAATACCTAAAATTGATTCCCACACAGTCGAAGTCCTTTATGTTGACGATTCCAGCCCTGACGGAACTGCTGACGTGATCAAGGATAAGATACAGCACTATCCCTGGCTGCATCTTCTGGGAGGCGGTAAAAAGCAGGGTCTCGGAATGGCCTACGCCCGGGGTATGCAGTACGCGATGAAAAACCTTCAGGCCGACTATTTAATGGAATTT
>MEXE01000050.1:0-164 GCA_001775555.1 Candidatus Amesbacteria bacterium RBG_19FT_COMBO_48_16
TATTCATAGAATAAGCAATCTCCAAAACCTCCGTTATACCTTCTTTGGTTAAATGCGCTTTATCAGCAACTAACTCAATTACTCTTTTGAATTTTTCAAAAGTTTGTTGCTTAATATGCAATTTACCCTCAAAGAAAGGAATAATTTTATCTCTTAAACTAGGC
>MEXE01000050.1:347-5815 GCA_001775555.1 Candidatus Amesbacteria bacterium RBG_19FT_COMBO_48_16
GACCAAATAGTCATCTGATATATGAGATTGAAAACTAGCCTTTCCTGCTGATGATCTCAGGTTTGACATTTTTACTAGTATATTACATATGTACTAGTAGTCAAACATTAACGAGACTTTCCAGCATATAGCCAGATTTATATCCCTTCATTTTACTCCCCACGCTTCGCGCGGGGACCCCGGGCTATCACTCCGAGGTGTTTATGGACAAAAAGTTTTAATTCCACACTCAATGTATATTCAATACGTCTAAAGGGCGAGACCGCTTGGACTTGTCACTTTGATATGTCACCAAAGTCAACTGTCTCACGACGTTCTGAACCCAGCTCACGTACCACTTTAATGGGCGAACAGACCAACCCTTGGCACCTTCTCCAGCGCCAGGATGTGATGAGCCGACATCGAGGTAGCGAACCGCGCCGTCGATATGGACTCTCGGGCGCGACTACTCTGTTATCCCCGGGGTAGCTTTTATCAATTAAGCTCCGTGCACACCCAAAGTGCATCGGAGGATCACTAAGACCTACTTTCGTACCTGCTCCATCCTTCGATGTCGCAGTCAAGCTGGCTTAAACCTTTACGCTTTCCCCACGATTTCCATCCGTGGTAAGCCAACCTTTGTGTCCCTGCGTTACTTTTTAGCAGGGTACCGCCCCAGTAAAACTGCCCGTCTAGCACTCTCCCTGTCGCCGTCTTCAGGCGACCTAGGTTAGCCTCACATTTTTTAACGAGAGGTATCACACGGTTGACGAATCTCCCTCCTATTCTTGGCAATCAAAAAATATGAAAGCAATACCAAACTGCAGTAAAGCTCCACGGGGTCTTTTTGTCCTGGTGGAATTAGGCCGCGTCTTCACAGCCAACGCAATTTCGCCGAGTGAATGTTCAAGACAGTTACTAGCTCGTGACGCCATTCGTGCGGGTCGGAACTTACCCGACAAGGAACTTCGCTACCGTAGAACAGTTATAGTTACTGCTGCCGTTTACTGGAGCTTAAGTTCAGAGCCTAAAAGCCTTGCGGCCTAAAGACCCCTCCCCTTAACTTACCAGCACTGGGCAGGCGTCAGCCCCTATACCGTGCCTTTCGGCTTCGCAGGGACCTGTGTTTTTGATAAACAGCCGACTAGTAAACTTTTGTTGCAACCCCGATATAATCGGGGCAACCCATCTTCCAAAGTTACGGGTAACTTTTTTGCCGAATTCCTGGAACATCCTTCTCTCGCTCACCTTAGTCTTCTCGACCAACCCACCTGTGTCGGTTTGCGGTACGGCTTAATCTAAATCTCACTGCGAGCCTTTTATCTGAAATTGAATAAAGTAAAATTGCCCCACTTTCATAGGACTCTGCATCACTGCTCAATTAATCAGGAAAGCGGATTTCCCAGCTAACCCTATTTAACAGCTTACACCAGGCTTCACCTCCTGGCCTTACTCATCCATTTTCGTCAGCCCCCAGCTATCATGCTTGCGCATGCACCTTGCGGTGTAACGATTTAAACTAAATAGCAGAATTTTGACTGCTCACCCATCGACTACGCCAATTGGCCTCGCCTTAGGTGCCGACTAACCCGTCGTGGACGAACCTTGCGACGGAAACCTCGGGTATTCGGTGTCCCAGATTCTCACTGGGATTGTGCGCTACTCATACCGGCATTCTCACTCCCATGCGCTCCACCAACCCTTACGGGTCAACTTCACTGCACATAGGACGCTCCCCTACCACTATCGCCTTGCGGCGTAATCTTTGTCTTCGGCACTACCTTTATCCTCGATACATCTTGGGCGCTAACCTTCATCGACCAGTGAGCTGTTACGCTTTCTTTAAAGGGTGGCTGCTTCTGAGCCAACCTCCTGGCTGTTTCTGAAAGTTAACTTCCTTTTAAACTTAAGGTAGATTTAGAGGCCTTAGACGAAAGTCTGGGATGTTTCCCTCTCGCCATATCAGCTTAGCCCGATATGACTGTCTCCCGCCCTAATTAGACTTATGTCTTCGGAGTTTGGTTAGACTGCCTCCCTTGCGGTTGGTAATCCATCCAGTGCTCTACAACATAAGCCGAAAAGGCGAGACGGTCCCTATAGACCTTTCGGGGAGAACCAGCTATCTCCGAGTTCGATTAGTATTTTGCCACTATCCACAGCTCATCCCAAGTCATTGCAACGACTACGGGTTCGGGCCTCCCTCAATCTTTCGATTAAGTTCACCCTGGCCATGGTTAGATCACTCGGTTTCGGGTCTGTCATATCACACTTATTTCGCCTTTTAAGACTCGCTTTCGCTGCGCCTCCCCCCGGTTTACGGGGTTAGACTTGTGTAATAAGACAACTCGCCGGTTCATTCTTCAATAGGCACGAGATCACTCGCGCGCAGCGCGAGAAATTCCTAAATTTTTAATTTCTAATTTCTAAATAATTCTTAAATTCTCAAATTAATAAATTGGGATTTAATTAGAAATTAGGTCAATTAGTAGTTAGAAATTCCTTGTGCTACGCACAAGCTCTCTCGGCTTGTTAGCAAACAGTTTCAGTTTCTATTTCACTGGGTGTCTCACCCTTCTTTTAACCTTTCCCTCACGGTACTAGTTCACTATCGGTCACAACCTATATTTAGCCTTAGAGGATGGTTCCCCTAGATTCCCACAGAGTATGTGCTCCGTGGTACTTGGGAATTCCCTAGAGGTCATCTTGGTTTTGCATACGAGACTTTCACTCTTTCTAGTCGGCAATTCCATGCCGTTCTGCTACCGCGACAACTCCCATATTGGGCTCCCGCAACCCTCCACGAAGCCTCTTGCGAGGCAAAGTGGAGTTTAGGCTGATGCGCTTTCGCTCGCCGCTACTGACGCAATCACGATTGTTTTCTCTTCCTCGCCCTACTTAGATGTTTCAGTTCGGGCGGTTCCCTCCTAAACTTTAGTAGCCCCGACAAGTCGGGACATTTCAAATTTAGGTACTCAAAATGAGTAGGTTTCCCTATTCGGACACCAACGGATCAAAGCTTCGTGGCAGCTCCCCGCTGAGTTTCGTCACCATGTACGTCCTTCTTAGGTAGGTTGTACCAAGGCATCCACTGTCTGCATTAGTGAAAACTTATTGTCCTGAACCAGGACGGTTCAGGACGGCCTTTCTCTTCAGATGTCAAAGAACAAATGAATTTAAGGTAAAAAGGTAAAAAGGTAAAAGAGTAAAATTTGAAAAAACTTTTACTCTCTTGCCCTCTCGCCTTTTCACCTTAAAGCTGTGGACCCGGGGAGAGTCGACAATCCCGATTCAATCGGAATTGGTTATTCACTCCCTGATCCGCCATATTTGTGGACCGTGCCGGGATTGAACCGGCGACCTCTACATTGCAAATGTAGCGCTCTAATCCAGCTGAGCTAACGGCCCATTTAGGCCAGCAAATTATGGCGGACAAACCGGCCTGGCTGTCGCCAGCGACCAGAGTCTAAAACTTCGGGCCCCTAAATTACTTCTTGGCTTTCCTTAAGGCTTCGATCTCAGCCTTAATGGTCTCGACGTGATCCTCCCGAACTTTAAGATCCGAATACGATAGTTCACCTTGAGCAGATTCGTGGGCAACTCCTCGAAATTTTGAAAGGCGTTCCCGATATTTTTCTTCGGCGCGAGCCAGCTTCTGTTCAAGTTCTTTAAGCTTTAAAGTAGTTTTGGCATCCATTTTTATGTGCTAATTTTACCCTCCTTATCTTCGCACTCGGCTTCTGGGAACTATTCGTTCACGCCTCATGCCAAGATTGGTCGGAGGGTTGTTGACTATTTGTATTTAAAAAGGTCAACAAAAAACCGGCTTTGAAGCCGGCTTAATACCTGAAAGCTAATTTACCTTTTTATCCCGTCGATAGACCACTAAATTCCCCGCCTGTTGGTTTTAAGTTTAGGTAATAGCTTCTCATTAAGGCTTCAAAAGTATGCAAAGTATATAGAAGGTAGTTTATATAGTCAAGGGGTCGAATTGTTTTGAGAGCAAATTTGTGGGCGCTCCAGGAGTCGAACCTGGCACCTCTTTCTTATAACGAAATTTAGCGTACTCTTGTGGGCTGCCTAGGAGTCGAACCTAGCACCTCTTTCTTATCAGGAAAGCGTTCTACCGCTGAACCAGCAGCCCTCGTATGCTAAATTTCGATATGTCAATTTCCTGATTGTCATCAGGAAAGCGTTCTACCGCTGAACCAATCGCCCGCAATGTGAATAATTTATCATAAAAATAGCTTCAAAACAAATAGCCTATAATTTCTTGCTTTCTCTTCTTTCCCGTTGTAAAATACCCCTAATCAAAATCCACAAAAGCGTGGATTTTAGATACATTTCCGCGAAGCTTACTACTTCGCGTTTGCACGTTAACTTGCGGAGGGCGTAATCGTCCGAAATCCTGCAACAATCGCTCCTCGAGCCGTGTACGAGTAGTACCCGAGGGCGAGAGGTAAGATGTGTAGGACGGGAGTCAACTGGGAAAGCCGAGTGCTAAGTTTCGGAGGACGGAATCAACCGGAACCCATATCATTCAGGGCAAAGCCCAAAGGAGGACTCGTGTCTATATCGGCAGGAATCTCTGACAAACTCGAGCTCGTCGATGTAGAAATGAAATTGGAGAAGCTACTACCCAAAGGTCTGGGGGTAAGAACCATTAGCGATGAAGATCCGTCGGGTCATAGGTACCACTATCGCGTCGAGATCTACAAACCCGTTCTGTTCGGACTGTTCGGAAGAACCATCGCGAAAGTCTACACAAATGTCCAAGGAGGCGCCACAGTCGTGTTCGAAGATCCGGTCGAGAAGATCCAAAGCGCTGTCGCGTCACTTCGTCCATAATCTCGCTAATCTCGCAGGGCTTTAAGCCCGAGGAGGAAGACAAACATGATTGAATGGACATGGCGCCTTGTTGACGGAGAGATAATAATCTACGTCAACTATGGAGACCGCTCAGTGGCCAAGTTCGTTGAGGCCTTTGAGGAGCCTCGCAACCTCAGGTTAGTCGAGGCCTCTCGAGTGGATAAAACTTGGGGAGAGCTGCAACGTCTTTCACCCATGTACCACCAAGTGCTTTCCATGGTCCTGCCTCAACCACCACGGTGACCTTCCGCAAGTACAATTCAAAACCCCTCTGTCCCCATTGGGAGACTACAATCTCAATATACAGAGGGGCGCACTACCTCAATTCAAATTCCTAATTTCTGACCTTCTTTTTTGTTGAGTCCCGCCGTGCGAAGAATTTATTTTTTTAATCCCCTTTAAAATTTGATTTCGTGGATTTAAATGGGTCCCGCCATGCGAAGACTCCATGAGTTAGTGAGCGAATACCCCTTCAGAAGTCCGAATTGTTCGACAAGGACCCTGGTGTCCGCCGGAGTTGAAGAGACAAAGCATGAGCGACTTGCCTGCGCAAGCAGGGCTAACGAATGGGTGATGAGCACATGCGGGCGTCCTTCTTTCGTCAATTTCTTAGACGAGCAAGA
>MEXE01000050.1:5836-6163 GCA_001775555.1 Candidatus Amesbacteria bacterium RBG_19FT_COMBO_48_16
TATATAATAAGTTTGTATGCATCACCTGACCACACTTCTACTTAAACTTCCTCGTAACACCGAAGTTACACCCGAAGCCGCCCAAACTTTTTTGGCGGCCCTCACCCAAATAAACTCCGTGGGTTTTTTGCAAAGACTTTTTGGGGCCCGTTCCCAAGCTCTTTCCCTGGAAATTGTCCAAATAAACCAGCAAATCCAATTTTTGGTTACTTGCGATACAGCTCTTGTTTCTTTCGTCAAAACCCAAATTCAATCAAATTATCCATTGGCAATAATTGACGAAATTCCCGATCCACTTGCTACCAACCCAAAACTACATGTTTCCAC
>MEXE01000050.1:6213-7976 GCA_001775555.1 Candidatus Amesbacteria bacterium RBG_19FT_COMBO_48_16
CCGTTCTTGCAAAATCCACCCCCGATGAGCTGGTAGCCGTCCAATATGCACTCGAATCGGTTAGTCCCTCCTGGCAAACCCAAGGGGCAAACTACGCCGCTTACGGGGCTAAGAAAGAGGACGGCACTTATTCCCCACGTGAGGACCAAAGTATCATAAAAGAGAAAATTTCTTACCCAGGCTTTGCTGTTTCTCTCCGACTTGCAGCTACTTCGAATGAAACCCTAAGGGAGCTTGCTTCCGCCTTCGGGGTTTTTACAAGAGCCGACGGGAATTCTTTCTCGACCAAAGGTCGCTCTTTCCTGAGGAAAACTAAACCCTTAATAGATTTTTTGTCGCGAAAAGTTTCCGGTAATCAAATCATGAACATATTAGAACTTGCCACCGTCTGGCATTTGCCTTCCGAAAAAATAAAAACACCTATGATTGCCTGGGGTACAAGTGTCCTTTCAGACCCTCCCGAAAACCTTCCTACTTCCTACGGTGCAACGGATGAGGATAAAATGGGCATTAACTTCTTTGGTAAAACACAGTTCAAAAATAACGAGGTGATCTTCGGAATTAAGGATAAAGACCGCCGCCGCCATCTCTGGAATATTGGAAAAACCGGAACCGGAAAATCGACCCTAATTGCCAATATGGCAATCGACGATCTTAAAAAAGGACGGGGTCTGGCTGTCATTGACCCCCACGGAGACCTTTGTGAAATAATCCTCGACTATATTCCTCGCGAGCGGATTAACGACGTCGTCTACTTTAACCCGGCAGATAAGGATTATCCAATTGTAGTAAATCCACTTGAGGTAACCAATAAAGAAGAGGCCGAACTCGTGGTCTCCGGAATAGTATCGATATTCAATAAAATCTTTGGATTTTCCTGGGGACCCCGACTCGAATATATCTTAAGGACTACCCTTTTAACCCTAGCCGATGTGCCCAACTCCACCCTAAAAGATGTACCTATGATATTAACAGTTCCCGATTTTAGACGAAGGATAACAGACAAAATCACCGACCCGATCCTTAAGTCTTTCTGGGTTGACGAGTTTGAGAAAATGCCGCCCAATCTTCAGAAAGAGGCTATCTCCCCTATTCTTAACAAGGTTGGCCAGTTTGTTACCTCACCCCTAATTCGAACAATCATCGGCCACCCCAAAAGCTCTATCCGTCTAGATGACATCATGAATGAAGGCAAAATCCTACTTGCCAATCTTTCCCAGGGTCGACTGGGAGAGGATAACGCGGCACTTTTAGGAGCCATGCTTATTACCAAACTTCAGCTTGCCGCGATGCACAGGGTCGATATGCCGGAAGAATCCCGCCGTGACTTTTACCTCTACGTCGACGAGTTTCAAAACTTTGCAACCGGATCTTTTATTAAAATCATGTCAGAAGCAAGGAAGTACCGACTAGATATAATGCTCGCCAACCAATATATGGCCCAGATCCCGGAAGAGGTACAAAAGGCAATACTGGGAAATGCAGGATCTATTATGTCTTTTGCGGTGGGAGCAAGCGATGCTTCAATTCTTTTTAAGGAATTTGCGGAGGTTTTTTCCGAAACAGACTTGGTGAATCTTTCCAACTACCAGGTAGCCTGTAAATTGACCGTCGACGGCTATTCAACCAGACCCTTCCTGGCCTATACCCTACCCCTTCCTATCTCCCGAAATCAAAATCGGGACAAGGTCATTCGCGTCTCCCGCGAACGCTGGACAAAAAGAGGTCCCCACACTGTTTGACTTCCAAGATATGACCAGAAG
>MEXE01000050.1:7991-10447 GCA_001775555.1 Candidatus Amesbacteria bacterium RBG_19FT_COMBO_48_16
TTACCCTGCTTGAGGATACAGCTCAAACGGCGAACATAAAAACTGGGTGTTGTCACTCCGCCTAAATATGATATTTTTGGCGGATTCCGTGAGAACTCCTTAGAAAGGAGGTGATCCATCCGCACCTTCCAGTACGGATACCTTGTTACGACTTAATTCTTGTCGCTGGTTTCAGCTTCCCCCGAAACATTCGAGGTTCGGCTGCCCCCAACTTCACTAACTTGACGGGCGGTGTGTACAAGACCTGAGAACGTATTCACCGCGGCTTAGCTGATCCGCGATTACTACCAATTCCGCGTTCATGAGGGCGAGTTGCAGCCCTCAATCCCCACTTAGAAGCCGTTTGATGGGATTAGCTCCCGATTACTCGTTGGCAACCCTTTGTCGGCTCCATTGTAGCATGTGTGTTGCCCTGGACATAAGGGCCATGCTGACTTGACGTCGTCCCCACTTCCATCCGATATAAAATCGGATAGTCCCGTATGAATATTCAACATACGGCAGGGGTTGCGCTCGTTACCCCACTGAAGGGAACACCCCACGGCACGAGCTGACGACAGCCATGCAACACCTGTCCAAAACCCCCGAAAAATTTCGGGTTCCTACTATTTCTAGGAGGCATTAAGTAATAGATGTCAAGTCCAGGTAAGGTTCTTCGGTTCGTCTCGAATTAAACCACATGCTCCACTGGTTGTGCGGGTCCCCGTCAATTCCTTTGAGTTTTAAGCTTGCGCTCGTACTCCCCAGGCGGCTCGCTTAACGCGTTAGCTTACGGGACTTCCAAAATAAATCAGAAATCCCTAGCGAGCATAGTTTACGGCTAGGACTACAGGGGTCTCTACAATCTGTTACTTATCAACCTCGTAATGAGGCGTCTTAATATTTCTATTAAGATCTACATGTTACCATGTAGTTCGGACTATCTCATACTCCAATCAAATTGGAGTCTGGCGTATAGTCTCTACGGGGTAAGAGATTTTATTGAATAAGGAATAAGTTTATATTTAAAGTTGGGTAGAATATATTTTTCTACCATACTCTTAAAAATAATTAAATTATTTTTTGGAATATAGACAATCCAACCATTTTTATTCTTTCGGACAGTTGAATAAATTTTAAAATTCTCCTTCAGCATTTTAACTAGAATTCCAACTTCTTTTAAGCTAAAGCACTGGGTGTTAAAAGATACACCGGCATATTCTGCACAGCCATCATCCATAAACCATATTGCTAAACTTAAAGGATCTGTAAATTCTTTTAAGATTACATTTGTTATTGTTTTCCTACCGTTTTTATAAAATATCTCACGATATTTGCTAAACTCGGTATGTGTCAAAGTAACAAATTCACAAAAATTTGTAATCTTTATTTTTTACTTTCTGAAAAAACACCCTAATCGGCATATTGGTAATATTTGAAAATATTTTCCTTTTATACACGACTAGAGATCTCTGATTATAGGAGTGTTTAATATGAAGACGATAATGTTTGCCCCTGATTTTTAGCGAACCGTCTCCAAGAATTGTTCCTATTAAAACAGATTTCTGTTTCTCGGAAAGACTGAAAGAGGTCTTAATCCTCATAAAATCTCGAACTTCCCTCGGTATTGTCCTTATTATTTCAGTATACCCAAAAAATATACGAAACATAAGGAGTTTCACCGATATAGCCAATTATTTTCCCCGATATTACTATCGGGAGGGACTAGTATTGTCAATCCCTTTCGCTCCCCTAGCTTTCGTACCTCAGCGTCAAGAAATCTCCAGTTACTTGCCTTCGCCCTTGGTGTTCCTCATCATATCAACGGATTTCACTCCTACACGATGAGTTCCAGTAACCCCTAGATTCTTCAATTTCTCCAGTATTGTGCCCCTTTCCGAGGTTGAGCCTCGGTCTTTAAAACACAACTTAGAGAAACGCCTACGAAACTCTTTACGCCCAATAAATCCGGGCAACGCTTGCACCCTACGTATTACCGCAGCTGCTGGCACGTAGTTAGCGGGTGCTTATTCTTCTCCGTCTCTCGACGGAAACAAAAGAGGTTTACGACCCGAAGGCCTTAATCCCTCACGCGGCGTCGCGGCGTCAGGCTTTCGCCCATTGCGCACGATTCCCAGTTGCTGCCACCCGTAGGTGTATGGGCCGTGTCTCAGTCCCATTCTGGGGGGTCACGCTCTCACGCCCCCTAACCGTCATAGTCTTGGTAGGCCGTTACCCTACCAACAAACTGATGGTACGCAAGTCTCTCTCTCGGTGCACAGTTAAGTGCTTTCTTCAATAGAACTTATGCGGTATTAGCCCCGCTTTCGCGGGGGTATTCCCCACCAAGAGGTAAGTCCTTACGTGTTACTCAGCCGTTCGCGACTACCCGTCTTGCGACGGATCGTCCCACTTGCATGCTTAAGGCACGCCGCTAGCGTTCACCCTGGGCCAGGATCAAACCCTCAAAAGGTGAC
>MEXE01000051.1:0-5548 GCA_001775555.1 Candidatus Amesbacteria bacterium RBG_19FT_COMBO_48_16
TTTAATTCCTGTAAATCTTTCGACAGCTGGATCATGATTTGATTATATTGGGGACCGTTGGCTAAATTTTGCAATTCAAACGGGTCAGCACTTAAACTGTAGAGTTCTTTTTCACCAGTTACTAATTCAATATATCTCCACTTGTTTGTCACAATACCCCAAAAGGCAGGGGTGATATAAAAGTCCTCCAAACCAGCCCATCTAATCAGTATTCCTTTACGCGAAAGAGATTTTTGTCCTTTCAAGAGGCCGACCAGACTTAATCCGTCGGGTTTACTCAATTTAACTCCGGCAAATTCTGCTACTGTGGGAGCGATATCCACGTTTGTTACCGGAATATCAATTGATCTTCCCGGCACTACCGGGTTAAAAGGGTAATAGATAAACAACGGAATATGATTGCAGATTTTGTGACCGCAGGTTTTTGAGACCAAACGATGTTCACCAAAAGCTATGGAATTATCACTGATATAAATAATTATTGTATTCTCAAGAAGACTTTTTTCCTGCAGAACCGATACAATTTTTTCAACCCACTCGTCAAGGGATAACAGCATCCTGTATTGGCTTTTTAGCATATCTCCCATTAGCTTTTCGTCTCTTTTGGGCAGGTTTCTCATCCATTCCGGTTTGTCCGCGATGTCCTCTTCATTGAAATTTTTCCCCCTGACAATCTGACCCACATCAGCCTGTAAGTGTCTAGGTGCCGGTATGAAAGGAGAGTGAGCGGTATATGGAGCAAAATAAAGAAAAAACGGGTGTTTTGTTTTTTGAATGAAGTCAACTGCCTTTTGGCCCAGTACGTCCGTAGAATAATCAATTTCAGCCTCACCGTACCGGACTTTAACACCATTTTCCAATAAGTCGTAATTATAATAATTCGGCGGCCCTACAAAAGGGCTCCATTCATCCCAACCTTCCGGTTTGTAAGCTCTTCGGTCACTGACCCAGCCGTTGAGATATTTTCCTATCAGAGCTGTTTTATATCCAGAATCGTGAAGTCTGGTAGCTAAATTGTCTTTTTCGTTAAAGAAGCGCATTTTGAGATTATCTTCAACCCCACTGGTATGCGAATATTGGCCTGAAAGTATTGCTGATCTTGACGGGCAGCACAAGGAAACGTTTACTGTCGCTTGCGCGAATTTGTACCAGTGACCAGCCAGGGAGCTCATATACGGCATCCTTTCAATAGATCCGTACCTCTGATCATCGGCTACTATCAGGACTATATTCGGCCTGACTTTACTCGGAATCGGGGCGCTGCCCAGACGTGTATCCGGGGTAAGTACTGCTTTATCTTTGATTTGTTTACTTTGCGATTCCGCCTCGGTTTTAGATAAACCGGCGGCGTTTTTTATAATACTATTTTTATTTATCAGATCAGGAGCATATTCAATCAGCTCCTGAATATCATCATCTACTTCCATCAGTTGTCGGAGTGATTTTTTCTGCGATGCGCTGAGACCGGCCAATTCGGAAGATGCATATATTTTATTATTTACCTCCCTTAACTTGACAATAAAACTCCGATTTGAATTTATAAACCATGTTAATACTACAATCAGACCTAACCCTACACTCAAAGAAATAAAAATCTTGTTCTTCAGTCCTAAAGAAAATTTCTTTTTACCTTTTATGCTCACTTTAAATTAATCCTATGCAATAGCCTATATTTTTGTCAAGTCATCCGTCCCGCTTTTTGTCTACCGCGGCATCTGCATCAGAGGGGTCGCAGCCCTTCAACTTCGCTCAGGGCTATAGCCAAAACTTTAAGACTATAATAGTATTTATCCGGTATGAAACAGCAAATTGTGGTTATTCACGGTGGAACAACTTTCGATACTTACGAGGAGTATATTTCAGATCTGAGAAACAGGGAAATTAGTTTGGAGAGATTGAGAATGCAGAGGGATTGGAAGGATACTCTGGCGGAGAGATTGGGTGAGAATTACGAGGTGCTGTTTCCCCGGATGCCGAACGGGACAAATGCCAGGTATGAGGAATGGGGAATCTGGTTTGGGCGGATTATTCCATTACTTAATGAAGATGTGATTCTGGTTGGTCATTCGCTGGGGGGGATATTTTTAGCCAAATATCTGTCGGAAAACTCTTTTCCCAAAAGAATAAAAGCTACTATATTAATTGCGACCCCATTTGATGACACTGACAGTGAAGAGAAGCTGATTGATTTTAAACTGCCTGACTCCCTGGCCAAATTTGCCAAACAAGGGGGAGCAATTTACTTAATTCAGAGCCGAGACGACCTGGTGGTCCCATTCGGACAGTTGGAAAAGTATAAACAGGCCTTACCGGAGGCCAAAACATTAATTTTTGCGGATAGAGACCATTTCAAACAAGAAACCTTTCCGGAAGTTGTTGAATTAATCAGGAAACTTTAGTCAAAGTTGTTTATTCCAGTTATGGGAATCAGCAAATGAAAAAAGAAACCTTCCTAAGCAGAATTCAAAAAACCACCTTAACGGATTTGTTTGGGAAAGGTGAAAATCTTAGGCGATCTGTTGTAGAAATGCTAAGGGAAATGCCACAAGACCAAAATGGCGAAAATTTTAGACGGCTTCTTAGAGAAGTTCTTGAAACCGAATCGGGGGTAACGGGTGAGGAGATTGCCGACGAAGAAAGATTGGGAAGAGATGTGAGAAAAATTACAGACGGGGGGAAACGGGACCTGGTATATTGTGGGGCTGGTTATCAAGACAAACTAACATGGAAGAAGAAACTGCTATCCAAAAACAAGAAAGGGGAAGTTTTAATCCACTAATTATAGTAGCGGTAGTGGTGGTCATAGGGATAGCGATAGCGGGATTGACTATGGTAAAAAAGGGCGGTCAGGTGGAAGGAACCCAGATTGCTGTAGAAGAGTCTGTCAATACGCAAGAGGTGCCAATGAGTGACACATCCGAAGTAAAAGTGGTAAATATAGAGGGCGGGGCTTTTTACTTTAAACCCAATGAAATCAGGGCCAAGGCAGGCGAGACGGTGAAAATAGTGTTTACAAACGCCGGAGGAATCCACGATTTTGTCATTGATGAACTAAGTGTCCAAAGTACTAAGATAAACGACGGGGAAACTACTGAAGTGGTGTTCACACCCCAAACGCCCGGAACTTTTGAATTTTACTGTTCGGTGGGCAATCACCGGGCAATGGGGATGAAAGGGACGCTGATAGTAGAATAGCATGAGTTTGGGAAACGCTATAATGCGGGTATATGAGCTGGGTGCAGGTTCTAATTGTTGCGGGGGTGGCGGCAATTACCAGTTTTTCCGGTACGGCGATATACCCATTTAACTGGAATTTGCGAGATGGCTTGAGGCCGAAATGGGTATATATCCAGCGTACCGGTTTTGCAAACATGAGTACGCTGACTATGATCAACAACCGCGATGTGTCCAGTCTTGCGGTGACAATTACCCCGACGGCGGCCGTAAGCCCGACAGCCGAACCCACAAGTAGTCCTACCCCCACGACAAAACCGAAGCCCAAACCTAAACCTAAACCCAAGCCAACTGCTGTCCCCTCTCCCACCCCTAAACCCACACCCAAGTACACTTCCGAGCAGATTTACCGGCTGATAGACAAATTTGCCGGGCAGTACGGCGTGGACGCCAATTTGCTGCGGCATATTGCCGTGTGCGAATCCGGTTTTGACCCGGAAGCGACTAACCTTTCCTATGCCGGCTTATTTCAATTTTCGCCTAATACCTGGGAAAAATACCGAAAGGTTCTGGGGGCTGCGACTGACCCGGAATTGCGGCTGGACGCGCAGGAAGCGGTACAGACGGCCGCGTATGTGCTGTCTGTCAACCAAGCTTACATCTGGCCGAACTGCATGCCATGAGAGTACACTTAAATGGTGGAGGTGATGTTTTTTGGATCAGCGTTTCTGGCTGAAGTAATCGGGACGATGGCCGGATTCGGATCTTCGACCGTATTTTTGCCGCTGGCCTTGCTGTTTTTTGATTTTAAAACGGCTCTGGTTTTGACCGCATTCCTGCATATCTTCGGCAATATTAACCGGATCGGCTTTTTCCGCCACGGGATAGACAGGCGCCTGGTCCGACTATTCGGGCTGCCGAGTGTGGCGGCAACTGTTTTGGGAGCTGTCCTGGTGCCATTTATACCCCAGCAGATATTGAAAACAATCCTGGGATATTTTCTGGTAGGGTATGCCGGACTGTCCCTGGCAAAAGAGACGTTAAAGTTCGGAGCTGCCTGGGAAAACGCAGTGGCGGGGGGTTTACTGTCGGGGTTTTTTGCCGGGTTGATCGGGACGGGCGGGGCTTTGCGGGGGGCTTTTTTGACAGCGTTTAACCTGCCTAAAAACAAATATATCGCAACCGCCGCCGCTATAGCGCTGGCGGTGGATGTAACCCGAATCCCTGTGTACCTGAAACTTGGCTTTTTGGACAGCAAATACACGGCTTATCTAATGCCACTGTTTGCGGTTGCGCTGGCAGGATCTTGGGTAGGGAAAAAAATGGTGGACCGGATACCGCAAAGAATATTCATGAAACTGGTCCTTTTGGCCATTCTGGCGGTGGGACTGAAATTGGCGCTGGGTTAGTGGTAAAATATGGTGCCCAAAGGTGATTATTTGGCCTGGGGTTTTTTTATGACTACAATAAGAAATATCGCGGTAATTGCCCACGTGGATCACGGCAAGACCACGCTGGTGGATGCCATCCTCAAGCAAACCCATGTCTTCCGGGACAACCAGGCGGAAATGAGCCAAACGCTGATTTTGGACCGCAACGCCCTGGAACGGGAGCGGGGAATAACAATACTAGCTAAAAACTGTGCCGTTTCCTACCGGGACGTGAAAATAAATATCATCGACACACCGGGACACGCGGATTTTTCCGGAGAAGTGGAGAGGACCCTGGGGATGGCTGACGGGGCACTTTTGATTGTGGACGCGGCGGAAGGGCCGATGCCGCAAACCCGATTTGTGCTGAAAAAAGCCCTGGAACTGGGACTTAAAATCATCGTGGTCATAAATAAAATCGATAAAAAGACGGGTAACCCCCAGGAAACTTTGGCTAAAATCGAGGCTCTGTTTTTGGAACTGGCGACGGACCACGGGCAGCTGGAATTCCCAATACTTTATGCCGTGGGAAAACGGGGGGCAGTGTTTGACAATATTCCGGATAATATCGAAGCCGAGGGGGATGTGACTCCCCTTTTGGACGCGATTGTGAATTTTGTGCCGCCGGCTCAAAGCCTTCCAGGACCGTTTAAAATGCTGGTCAGTTCTCTAGACTTTGATCCCCATGTAGGGCGGATGGCGGTAGGCAAAATAACTTTTGGAAAAATCGAGAAGGGAATGAAAGTGGTTCTGGCCCATGATCCGGCAAAAGTACTAACGGTGGAAAAACTGATGGTATACGAAGGACTAAATAAAATCGAGACAGACCGGGCAGAGTCGGGGGAAATTGTATGTTTTTCGGGAGTGGACGAAGCTAAAATAGGAAATACCATAGCCGACCCGGCGGAGACGACTGCCCTGCCTGCGGCATTTATATCCGAGCC
>MEXE01000051.1:5561-7817 GCA_001775555.1 Candidatus Amesbacteria bacterium RBG_19FT_COMBO_48_16
ACGCTGGGAGCCAATACTTCCCCTTTCGCGGGCCGGGAAGGCCGGTTTACCAACAGCCGGCAGATACAAGAGAGGCTGGAGCGGGAGCTGGAAAGCAACTTAAGCTTGAGAGTGGAACAAGGCGGAAACGGAAAATTCGTGATTGCCGGCCGGGGTGAACTGCACCTGGCGGTCCTTCTGGAAACCATGCGGCGGGAAGGTTATGAAATGGAAGTGGGCAAACCGGAGGTGATTACCAAAAAAGTGGACGGAGAAATAAGAGAACCGGTAGAGGAAGTCTGGGTGACGGTGCCTAACAAATACGTAGGGGTAATCTCGGAGGAATTCGGCAAACGCGGCGGAGCCCTTGTAAAAATGGCACCTTTGACGCCGCTGGAAACGGAGTTTGTCTACCATATTCCCACCCGGGCAGTGTTGGGCCTGACAAGCTATCTGCAGACGGCGACGTCCGGCAGTGCCACCGTGAATTCCATGGTATTGGGATATCAAAAAATGGGGAAGGATTTACCCAAATTGCGGCGGGGAGTGCTAGTGGCCAACGAGGCCGGACAAGCCCTGGCTTACGGATTGGAGAACGCCCAAGGGAGGGGTTTGACTTTCGTCGAGCCGGCGACGGCTGTTTACGAAGGTATGATAGTGGGAGTAAACGCGAAGGCCGGCGACATATCCATAAACGTGTGCAAGGGTAAGAAACTGACGAACATGAGGTCCAAGTCCCATGACGGGGTCATCCAGCTGACACCGGCGATGAAAATGTCGCTGGAACAGGCTTTGGATTTTTTGGAAGAGGATGAACTTCTGGAAATAACCCCCCTGACACTGAGACTTCGGAAAAAACACCTGACGGAACTTCAAAGAAAAAGAGCCGGCAGGGTGTATACTGAGAAAGATGTTCAAGGGCCCGATTGAGAAATTGACTGGGGAAAACAATTTTTTCCGGCAAGTGCTGTTTACCGGAAAATATGCCCAGCTGGTAGTGATGAGCCTGAAGCCGGGCGAGGAGATAGGCGAGGAAGTGCACCCCAACGTTGACCAGTTTTTCCGGTTTGAAAAAGGTGAAGGGAAAGTGGTAATCGAGGGAGAAGAATTTTCAGTCGGTGACGGCGACGCGGTGGTGGTCCCGGCCGGAAGCAGGCACAATATTATAAATGGCTCTGCAAATGCCGATTTGAAGCTATATACGATTTACTCCCCGCCCAACCACCCCGAAGGGACTATCCATAAAACCAAACAGGAAGCGGAGGCCGCGGAAGAACATCACACTTCACACCTTTAAGGTGTGAAGGCTGGTGTGAAGGCTAGAAGCCGAGTTGCTGTTTGACTAAAATCAGCGTGAGGCGGGAGGGGCGGACTTCTTTGTTGATTATTAATATCTTACTAACATTGCTGCCCGGGAGACCGTAGGCTTTTTGGACCCGGTCAGATTCCAGAGGCAGGATGTAATCATAAATACGGCGGAAGGCGGTGTCCAAATCGGGGACGATTTTTTGAGTCCCCACGACCCAAATAACATGACCGGCGCCGTAGACGTAGGCGGGCAGTTGACTGCCGGTGTTGGAGGCGATCACTACCTGGCCAGACTCAGTAACAGCGTGGACGGAACCTATTGCGTATTCCGGGGCCGCACCCAGCTGCTGCATTTCCCGTTCCTGGGTGGCCCGATCCATGGTTGTCAATTTGGATTTGACTGAAGCAAAGTTACCGGATTGGTTAACAGCTGCGGTGATACCTGTGGTTTCCAAAGTCACCGAGGACATAGCCATGACTTCGACCCCCGGAGGCAACATTTCCAGGGTTTTGGCTTTGGCCCGCTCACCGGTGTCAACCACGATAGCCTGGATACCGTTTACCGCCAAGGCGGCCACTGTTTTTTGGATGGACTTGTCTGAGACTAATTGGGACCAATCGGGCATATACCGATTAATTATATGAGTTAGTCAAGAATCCTAGGAATAACATCACACACCCGGTGTGTGATGGCCGGATGGGTATATACCCATTTAGCTGGAATTTGCGAGATGGCTTGAGGCCGAAATGGGTATATATCCAGCGTGCCGGTTTTGCAAACCTGAGTACGCTGACTATAATTAGGTTTGGGCTATGAAACCGGTGGCTAGTATCAATTGGTCGCAAAATTTTTTTTGGGATAGATATTACGTGATTAAGTTGTTGGACAAAACAGGAATAAGCAAATCGCACACAGTGATCGAAATCGGTCCGGGGAAAGGGATAATTACGGGGATCCTGGCAGAGAGA
>MEXE01000052.1 GCA_001775555.1 Candidatus Amesbacteria bacterium RBG_19FT_COMBO_48_16
TAAACGTGATTTCCTTGCCTTTTTGATCCTTGTAGATAGTCCGGGAAGTGCGGGTAGGCTTGCTCCAGGTAGCATCCACTGCTACACCGTCCATAAAAACAATAGCTGAGCCTTTGCCGATAACTTCATAAATCATATGTTTTTCGACATCGCCGGTAGAGAATTCTTTGGTAAATTGGATGACAACATTTGAGAATTGCAGAGGTTCTTCAGTGTTGAGATCCATAGATTGTTTACCCCCGTTGGAGTGAACATACGAGTTGGAAGCTGAATCATACTGCCAGGAAACATTGTAATCCGGCATTCCATCCCAGAAAGAGTAGGAAATAGTGCGGGCGGCGGAACCGGTGTTTTTGTCAGGAGCCTTTTTGAATTTCCAGGAAATAAAGTTTTTGTCCCAGGAGATACCCTTAGCATCGACGTTGGTCCATTTTTGCTTAGCGGCGGCTTTGTAAAGTTCCTCCGAGAAACAGGCCATAGTATGCTCGTAAGCGACTTCATGATCGAGGCGATTGGTCATCCGGTGACAAGTTTTGAAATCACCGGCCCAACCAAACTGATCTAAATCCTTGATATTGGCAGTCCGGATAAGACATAGCGCTTTGGCGCGGGGATCCACATTGGCGTCATCACAATTGCCGGCGCCGCCAACATGATTGTAAAGACCATCGTATTCGGAAATTAAGTTGACAAAGTAAATCCGGGCAGAGCGAACCGGGGCAATAGTGATATTACCGGCCATTGAGGCGGCACAATAAAACATAGCCATGAAGCGGGTGATTCCGCCTTCGGCTACCGCTTCGTAGATAACGTCGGCAGAAGATAAACCGGACTGGGGACGGGAGTCGGTGGAATTTTCGATCATCACTCCCAGAGGACGTCGCGTTTCCCAGACATCGCGTTCCTGCTTAGTAAATAAAGCCCCATTTAGTGGGCATATTTCAGTCCTAGGAATGGAGGGGTCGAGTTTGGACCGAATACCCGGACTAGGGGATGCAGAAAGAGGAGAGATGGGGATTCCTGTCGATTTAGGGAGAGAAGTAAATAGCCAGAATGACAGGCCGGCAGAAATTAAAAAAAGGCCAAGGCCTAAAAAAATATAGACTAGAACCGGTTTATTCATGGGCTGTTCCAGTATGACAGAAACACCGCCAGATTGCCAGGGGAGGACGGATATGCTAGCATCAGCCCATGGCTAAAAGAAGGACCAGGGCGGAGAAAGAGTTGGCCAGACTGAGGAGGCTAGTTGAAAAAAAAGAAATTAATCCGGTAAACAGCACGGAGAAAAGAGAAAACGCAAACTTAAAAAGTGTCACAGCAACTGCTGATTTCTATGTCCCGGAATTGGCTTTACCCGTGAAGTTGCTCCGATTGGACTTGACAAAGTCAGTAGGCGTGACTATCCTAGCCTTGATCCTGCAAATAGCCTTGGCGGTTTATTTAAACCGGGGCGGGTGGCAGTTCGTAAATTCTGTGTTATTTAACCGAATGTCAAAATTTTAGTGACGGAAGGGGGTGATGAATCGTGGCGAGCATGTACTGCGTAAAATGTAGAGCTAAGAGGGATGATCCTAATGCCCAGAGAGTGACAATGAAAAACGGGAAGGCGGCAATGAAAGGAAAGTGTCCGGTCTGCGGCACCGGGATGTATAAAATCGGAGCTGCCTAAAAAATTGCCAATTCCAACCCCGCTTTACGACAAAGTCGGCTAAGCGGGGTTTTGGTGTGGAAATCCACCAACCAAAATTTTGAAGATCTCGAATGTGGCACTAATATCTGAGTCAGGTTTGTGGCGATCAATGGAAATACCCAAAGCCCGGGCTGTGCTGCCCAGGTTAAGAAATTTCGGTTCAACAGCCCGAAAAAACTTGACGAATGCCAGAGTATAAACCTCGATTAAATGGTGGTCATAGAAAAAGGTGAGATTTTCTGTGGCAAGAGCCGCATTGAGAAACTCCCATTCTGTCTGAATTCCCCAACCGGCCAGGAGGCAGTCGGGGGCTAAGTCGGTGAGATCCAGGAGAGCCTGGCGGAGGGGGATAGCTTCTTTCCAGGCAGAAGGAGAGTAACTGGTGACTTTGAGAGACTTGGGGTCGGCGGTGACGATGTGCCGGGGAGCTACTTTAGCGTAATAAGAATTTGTGATATTTAAATCGGGCTGGGAAACCAAAAGGGCGGCAATTTCGATTATCTCGTGCCGAGCGGGGTCAAGACCTGTGTATTCCATGTCTATAAACAGCAAGGGGCGATGGCGGAATTCAACCCGGGGCTTATCCAGAAGATAAGGCATGAACTAGCGTAAGTAAGGAAGTATGGCAGTCAAACCCGTAATGATGAAATAGAAAGCCACCAGATAATTTAAAATTTTAGGGAACATAAGTACCAAAAGACCGAAAATAAGGGAAACTAACCCTTGAAATGCGGCGCGGTTTGTGAGAAGAGATGTAGGGATCATAGAACTAGTATATCAAATACCTGGAGGCGAATAAGCCAGATTCTGTTTTGACAGTATCTATCTAATGCCCTCAAGCTTTCGGCCTCGGGAAGGCGTCCTCAAGCGGCCGGATCGGAGGTTGCAGCGGGGAGGATTGCCCGTTTCACCCGAGCTTTACCCCGGTTCGTCACTGTTGCTCTAAACTGGCGGTTACCCGCTCCCGCTTACGCGGGACACCCTGCCTTCTGCTGTCTGGACTTTCCTCTCCGATGTGACATCGGAGTAACTGTCCTGCCTCCAGGTGTCTTAATTATACCCCGTCGAGGCTTGTTTTGATGTTAGAATTAAACTATATGGGACAGTTTCTGGTTGTTATCAGGGGAGCCCCGGCCAGTGGTAAAACAACAATTGCCAAACGATTAAGGAATTAGCCTTCACACCTTTAAGGTGTGATGTATAACAATGTCCTATAGAGTTTTTGGTGGTCTAGTCTAAATCGTAGCGGGAGAGCCAACCCTTGCGCTCACCTGGTTGTAAAGGGAAGCAGGAAGAACGGAAGAGGGTGGCACTGACTCCTTCCGGATAAATCATACTTATCGCACCTATCGCTATCCGGCTGATTATGTGCTCCACAGGGTCCATTGTGGTAATACCTGCTTCTTGGCAAAAATCGTTTATCTGGGGGGTGGTAACACCGCAGGGATGGGCATGGACGTAAGTATCGAGAAGTTGTCTTTGTCTGCCAGGGGCAAGGATGTCAACCATAAGTAACTGTATATCACATTCGAATTTGGCGGTAAAGGACGGAAAATTTATGAAGAGAGGGATTCGAGGTGGCGGAGAGAGAAGAATTCAACACCTATGGTCTGAACTACCAGAATCGTGGGGATAGCCAGAATCGCTCCGGCAGGGCCGGCCAGGCGAAAACCGATCATTAAGGCCAGAATACTGACTAAAGGATTGACACCAACCGCTCTTTGCATGATTTTGGGAACCAGAAAATTGTTTTCCATAAACTGCACCAAAAGATACAGCGCGGCAGTGGATAAACCCAGTAACGGATGGATGATTAGGCCGATGAGGACAGCGGGAACGGCAGAAACAATAGGGCCGATATTGGGTACGATTTCGAGTACCCCGGCAAGGATGGCCAGCGGCAGGGCTATATCCAGACCAAGCAGAGTCAGGCCGAAATAGGTCAAGACACCAACTGCCAGCATAAGAATCAACTCTCCCCTGACCCAGCTGCCCAGCCGGCGCTCAATTTCGTTAACCAGACGGCTGGCCCGGGCCGGTGACTCTCCGGCTAAAAGAATGGCTAAATACTTATTTAGATGCTGGCGCTCCAAAAGCAGGTAAAAAGTGATAACCAGGGTAGTCAAAACGTTGAGGAAGTTGCTGAACACTCCCAACGAGAGTTTGAGAAGATTTTCCGGCAGGGAACCGATACGGGTTAAAAGTTGTTCTCCAATTTGTTGCTGGTGGGCATTGAAAAACTCCACTCTATTGATTGCGGTGGGCAATAACCGGACCAGGCGCCCGGTTTGTTCCACTAACGGCGGGACGATGCCGGCAATGACACTGCCGAGCACCAGCCAGAGAGCAATATACGCGATAGCTATGGCCAAACTCCTAGGCAGACCCCAGCGCTCCAAGCGATCCACACCCGGATTGAGGGCGGACATGAGAATTATGGAAATAAAGAGCATGAGAAGGATATCTTTGATCTGGACGATAAACCAAATCAGGAATATGAAAATGGCGATGAAAACAATTGTGCGGTGAGAAATTTCGATTTTTCGAGGCATGGAGTTAGATTTTAGATGCTAGATGTTGGATGCTAGTAACATTATACCAGTTAGAAATGAGTTGTTTAGCACTTATCTGCCAATTAGGGGTGTTAATGTCGAACCAGTGAGTGTCTGGTTGGCGTTTGAACCAAGTGAGTTGACGGCGAAGATATGCATGCTCAAGACCGCGCCATCTGGCCACAATATCAGGCTTTTGAAAAGCACGATAACCCGAAGCGGTGAAGCTGGGGAAACCTCCACCGTATTTTGCTATTAGGTGCTGGTTTTCAGCCTCTGCTCCATGGCGAAGCCTGTGGCCTACCCGAAGGTCAATTCGACGGTAAAGTTCTTCACGGGGGGCAGTGAGACCAAGGGTAAGATAACTCACCCCGCTTCCAACCTCACCCCTACTCCCCTCTCCTGATTCAGGAGAGGGGAATTTGGAATAAAGAGATATTTCTATGGCACGGATGAGGCGGCGGGGGTTGGCCCGGTCGGAGGTATTAAGAACGGCGGCACGAGCCGGATCAATACGATTTAAATAATTAAAGAGATAGGCGACGTTTCTGTCTTTCAGTTTCGACCGGAGCTGGGGGTTGGGCAAAATAGAGATTTTAGAGAGAGATTGAGACATTTGACCTACGGTGAGAGATTTGAGATAGAGACCGGTTCCACCGACCACGATGGGGAGCCGGTTGCGCCGGAAAATATCGGCAATAACCAGGTCGGCACATTCTTTCCAAAAAGCCACGTTGAAAGGCTCGTTCGGATTTACCACGTCATAAAGCCATATTTTGGCACTGTCGATTAAGTAATACTTCAGTTTTCTGTCCCGCCATTGGAGATTAGAGGTTATAGGTTTTAGGTTATAAGGGATATCTTTCCCGGTGACGATGTCCATGCCGACGTAAACCTGGCGGGAATCAGCGGAGACAATCTCACCCTTGAATTTTTTGGCCATCTGCAACCCAAACCGGGTTTTACCTGTTGCCGTCGGTCCGCAAATAATGAGTACCTTAGTAGAAATCATTTGGCTCTATAATAAAGCATTGTGGACTACCCTACTCATATTTATGATCCGATTCGGGTGGAAGTAGCAAATGCGTATATTAAA
>MEXE01000053.1:0-28657 GCA_001775555.1 Candidatus Amesbacteria bacterium RBG_19FT_COMBO_48_16
TGTGTCGGGACAAATCAGAAGACGCGGTCCCAGTGGGCGAGGGGGAAGGATTAGTGTGTCTCCCGAAAAGCGGGTAATCAATCCGGGGACTGATAGAGGGAGAAGGATATTGATGGACATATTGGAGGAGTTGGGGGAGCGGAGTGAGCGGTCGAGAGAGGGTATTTTAAGGGGGATAGAATCGGGAGGGAGAATAGGCGGGAGGAGATTGGGGTAAAATCTAAGAATGAAGTGGGTAGCGGTGTTTTTGGCGGGGCTGGTAACCGGGGTGGTGGGGATGTGGGGGATGAATAGAATTGGGGTGAGAGATCAAGGATTAGAGATCGCGGGGAGGGGAGTGGCGGAAAAACCTCTGGAAAAATATAGGGTGGAGAGTTTGGGCGGGAGACGGTCTGAGGCGGGGGCGATACAATTAGGGGAAGTGGAAGCCATCGAGGGGGCAGTTAGGGTGCAGAATTTTTCTTTTACAACAGAAGGGAAAAAAGTGACAGGGTTGGCTCATATTCCGGTCGGGTGCAGTGAAACGGCCAAGTGTCCGGTAATTGTGCAATTTAGGGGATATGCGGATGTAGAGGGATATTATTCGGGTTTTGGGACGAGGCGGAGTGCGCAAAAATATGCGGAGGCTGGTTTTATTTCATTGGCTCCGGATTTTTTGGGATACGGGGGGTCGGATATGCCGTCGGGAAATATTTTCGAGGAAAGATTTCAGCGGTATACAACAGGGTTGGACTTGTTAGTTTCGGTTGGGGGGTGGCCGTTTGCCGATGGCGAAAAAATTGGGATTTGGGGGCATAGTAATGGGGGGCAAGTAGCTTTGACGGTATTGGAAGCGACCAAAAGACCGTATGCAACGACGCTGTGGGCACCGGTGACGGCGGCTTTTCCATACTCGATTTTATACTATACAAATGAGGCGACGGATGGGGGGAAATTATTGCGACGGGAGTTGGCTAATTTTGAAAGAGATTATGATACTGATCAGTTTAATTTGTTGAATTACCTGGACAGAGTAGTTGCGCCGGTACAGATTCATCAAGGGACGGCGGACGAATCGGTACCGGTAGAGTGGAACCGGGATCTGGTGAGGAGGATGCAGGAGGACGGAGAGGCGGGAAACGGAGTTACTTATTATGAATACACCGGAGCGGATCATAATTTAGTTCCCAGTTGGAGTATTGTGGTGGAAAGAGATATTAATTTTTTTATAAATATCTAAAAAACTAATGAGTTTTTTTGATGAGGTTTACAGGGTAGTGAGAAAAATTCCCAAAGGAAGGGTGGTGACGTATGGGCAAGTGGCGCGGATGATAGGGACAAAGAACGCGCGGAGGGTAGGGCAGGCACTGCATGCTAATAGAAATCCCGAGGTACCGTGCCACCGGGTAATATTTGCTAATGGCAGTTTGGCTCCAGGGTATGCTTTTGGCGGGCTGGCTGAACAGAAAAAGAGGCTGGCGGCGGAGGGGGTAGGATTTGTGGGGGAGAAAGTGGATATGGATCGGTTTTTGATGTCAAGTTGAGGTCAAGATAATTTGGGTCGGGACTATAAACTTGGCAAATATGGAAAAGATCTGCCGCTTTTTTGCAGGTAGTAGCCCACAATGGGAAGGAAATGATGCTTATTTGTGTCGGGTGTTAGCAGGATTAGACGTTAACCCGGAGGAATTGAAGGTATGTGGTTCTTTGGATAGAAATAATTACCGATTGTGGTCGCATGGGAGAAAATGGTCTTTACAAAAACACGCGGCTGCTTGCCCCGTGGCAACTCAAATGTCGATGATGGGAAGTATGTTTGACAGTGGGTTTGTAGACGAAGGGACTATTGAGGTGGCAGTGCAATTACGGCGAGAACAGCTGGGAAAAAGAAACAAAGCAAGCTTACGTCTTCAAGGGATGTCTTTTTTGGACTGGTGTAAGAAGTATAACCGACCCCCCAGATGATTGAAAGGGACTAACTGGCAAGTAGGTATCCTTGGCCGCGGTGAGTTTGGATAAAGCCGCCGGAGATGCCATGGGATTCGAGCTGGTCGCGAAGTCTTTGGACTGTTTTGGAGATGGCGTAGAGAGAGAAACGGTCAGGATTTTGGGAGTAGAGATGGTCGGCTATTTCGTCGAAGGTGGCGAGTTGGGGAGATTTATTTAGCAGTAACTGGAAGAGCTGTTTTTCTTGGGGAGAGAAACGGGTGGTGTCGATGTTTTTGATAGTAGTGAGGTCAACTTCGGGAGCGCCGATTTGGGTGAGAAATTGGTCAGACTTGAGTTTCAGCTTGGCTAATTGCTTGGCGCGGGTGGATCTGAGGGTTAAGGCATTTTCCCAGTGAGAGTCGAGACGGCGGAGCAAGGGATTGAGGGGGGAGAAGCTAATTAACCAGTCGGTGACTATTTCCGATTCAGACCAGGTACCACCGAGGGTGTCGAAAATGTCGGCGCGGGTTAGGGAAGTAAGAATAGCCTCGACAATCTGAGTGAGGGAACTATCGGTACGGATCCAGATATACATTTCAGATTTCTTTCTGTCTGAGCTAAATGAACAGGAAGAACCGAAGGCGGTCGGGAGCAGGTGGAGGCGGCGGATTTGTTTGCGGTATTTAGGAATGAGGGAGTAAATAGCTCTCAAGATTTGATTTTGGTGTTTGGACCATTGGAGCTGGAGTAAAGAAAAGTCGGGAGAGGGAAGCGGGTTGGCCGCCAGGAGTTGTTGGGTGGTGACTAAGAGGTCTTTTGGAGTTGTGAAAGGATAAGTGCGGATGTCCAGTCGGGAGGAGCGTTGCCAAAAGCGGGGGATAGTCAGATACGGTAGGCGGGGAAAGGAGACAACGTTGGGCTGGGCAGGGGCAGGATAAGGAAGGACGAGAAAGCCATTGGCTTTGTAAAAACCGGAGGCGATTTGCCGAGCACAATGCAGTAGACGTAAGGCTTCGGTGCGGGAGGAGTATTCCCAGATAGTTCTCATAAATTAATTATAACCTATAGTGGTAGTAAGATAAAGTCAAAATGAGTCAAGATGTCTGACGGTTGAGTTATAGAATCGGTCGTATGAACGAAAATTTGCGGGTTTCAGTGGATAACAGTTTAATTGAAGAAACGGTGGGTTATTTTAATTCGATGGATTTCGTTCTGCCTGGGCACACAGTGAGTGTGATTAATGCCCTTGTATATTTGGGAGCGAAATTTCAGTCGGAGAATCCTGGGATGAATCCGGCAGAATTGGCTGAGGAAGTGAGTAGACAGGTGGCAGACAGGACTGTGCAGGGTAAAGTCGCAAAGCTTTTAGAGCAACTCAGCGTGGGGGAAGAAACAGCAGAGAAAATAAAGCGAGAAGTAGCTAAGTTGAGAGGTGAGGGGGGAAATTAATCTTCATCATCATCGTCATTATCGTCGTCATCATTATCATCATTGTCATTTTTGCCAGCGTTTTTTATATCTATAAGCTCTAGTTTTTCACTTGTTTCCGGATTTTCTTCCAGGACCATAGCTCCGACTTGGGGACAGTAGTATTTATGCTCTTCCAACCCCGGTTCCAACGGGGTCCAATCGAGGGTCTTTACGCAGTTTTTGAAGGTGCCGAAGGGGGTAGCGACTTTTTCGTTGGTGGATAAAACCTTTGCCATGTCTTCCGCTTCTCCCTGGTAATATTCCTGACGGTAAGTGTCACCGACCTGGGGGTTATCTTCAAACCAGATTCCCGGTTTGGCTCCATCTTTACCCGCCAGCCAGGAACCATCGTGATCTATAAGCTCCCCGTCTTCGTAGTTGTCGACACTTTCTCCGAAATACCAGACATTGCCTTTCTTATCCTGGGCTAAATAGTCCCTGGTATCTTCAATTAATTCCCCATCGAGATATGCTCTGTCCCAATAAACTACAGTGGTGACACCCATGACCTTTTTGGTTTTGTCGGTGATTTGGATAACGATTTTTTCCAGTCCGTCCTCCGTCTCACCTTCGTAAATCATTTTTTTACCGGGGGTCAGAGTCATGTACTTGTTGGTAATTTTGGTGGTAAAGTCCTCCGGATTGATTTTGGGATTGTATTTCGCGGCTTTTAGGCCAAGGTTAAAATTTGCAGACCGCGAGGTAAGGGCGTAGACGGCTATAAAGATTGCTGCCAGACTGAAAGCTAGAGGTAAAAACTGGAGATGGCGTCTGGTTTGTTGGGGAAGTTTGGATTGTTTCATAGCGATTCGCGCCTCTATAATTTAGAATAAGTTTTGATATCAGAATTGTCAATGGGATATTGAGACTAGTGTAAATCGGGCGTATAATCACGTTATCTTTTAAGAAAGGCGGAAATGAAACTTGCCGAGCAAGAGCGTAAAAGAGCCAAAAGGTAAAAAAAGTGATCCCCAGACCATGGAGGAGTTGTTGGCGGCGACGGGGTATCAACCGAAAGGGTTTAAGCGGGGAGAGACGATCAAAGGGAAGGTGGTGGAGATAACAGGGCGGGCAGTATATGTGGATATTGGAGGTAAAGCTGAGGCGGTGGTATCCGAGCATGAGTATGAGTTGGCACGTGATTACTATCGGGCTTTAAAACCAGGTGATGAGGTGACAGGTGTAGTCCTGGTGTCAGAAAATGAGATGGGACAGGTGGTGTTGTCATTGAGGCGAGCTGCGGTGGAAAGCAAGTGGAAAATGTTTGACCTGGCAATGCAGGAGGAGACAACGATTGAAGTGAGAGGCAGGGAGGTGACAAAAGGAGGTCTGTTAGTGGATGCGGACGGGATTTATGGATTTGTGCCTACTTCTCAAGTAGGTCATGGTATTGAAGGAGGGTTGGGATCATTGGTGGGCAAAACGATAGCGGTCAAGGTAATAGAAGTCGACAGGTTACAAAACAGGTTAGTGTTGTCAGAGCGAGCTGTGTCCGAAGCGGCAGAGATGGAGAAGCGGCGGGAAACCCTATCAATTGTGGAGATCGGGAAGGAGTACGAGGGGAAGGTGGTAGGGATGGTACCGTTTGGAGTATTTGTGGAAATTGATGTTTCCGGCAAGGCGGCTAAGAGAGGGGAGGAGGAGGGGGTAAAATTGGAAGGGTTGGTGCACATTTCGGAGTTGTCCTGGGAGAAAGTGGAAGACGTGAATAAGGCGGTCAAGGAGGGGGATAAATTGACAGTGCAGGTGATTGGGATTGATGAGGAGAACGGGAAACTGGCGTTGTCGGTGAAGCGTTTGTCGGCGGACCCGTGGCTGGTGGTGGGGAAGAAATATAAGACAGACAGTAAACACAAGGGGAGCGTGACAAAAGTCGCCCCGTACGGAGTGCTGATCCGGTTGGAACGGGGGGTAGAGGGATTGATTCACGCTTCCAAAATGCCGTCCGGAATGGTGTTTAAAATCGGGGATGAAGTGGAAGTATTTGTGGAATCGGTAGATTTGGATAAAAGGAGATTGTCTCTGGGGGTAGTGTTAACAGAAAAGCCGGTGGGGTATAAATAGGTTAATTTTGTGATATAAGTGGGGTGTGCCGAAAGTACATAGTCAGTTTATTTGTCAGCAGTGTGGTTACTCTCAGAGTCGGTGGGCGGGGAAGTGCCCGAGTTGTGATACGTGGAATAGTTTGGTAGAGACAGTAAAGCAAGTCCAAAGTTCAAGGTTAAAAGTTCAAAATAAGGGAAAGGTTTATAAATTATCGGAAGTGAAAACGGAAGAGAAGGGAAGAAGGGGGACAGGGGAGGCGGAATTGGATAATATATTGGGAGGGGGGTTGGTCCCAGGGATGGTGGTATTGGTTGCGGGAGAGCCGGGAATCGGGAAAAGCACACTTTTGACACAAGTGGCAACCGGCTGGAAAGGGAAAAAGGTATTATATATTTGCGGAGAAGAATCTGCAGGGCAGGTGGGATTGCGGGTTACACGCTTGGGAAACCGGAAGGCTGGTGATGTGCTGCTTATGGAAAGCACGGATGCGGATGAGATAGTGGGGAAAATTGAGGAGGAAAAGCCGGAGATGGTAATAGTAGATTCTATTCAGACGCTGACGACGTCTGAATTGATGGGAACTGCGGGGTCGGTGGGACAAGTGCGGGAATGCGCACAGCGTTTGACTTGGCAGGCAAAAAGATTGGAAATCCCAATGTTTTTGGTGGGTCATGTGACAAAGGAGGGGAACATTGCCGGACCGGCAGTACTGATGCACGTGGTGGATACGGTGCTATGGTTTGAAGGGGAAAGGAGTCAATCTCTGCGCCTGGTGCGGGTGGTAAAAAACCGTTTTGGACCTACAGATGATGTGGGGGTATTTGAGATGACGGAACGGGGACTGGTGGCGGTGGGTAACCCATCGAAACTGTTATTGGCACAAAGAGTGAAAAATGTATCCGGGAGCGTGGTTTCGGTAGTAATGGAAGGGACGAGACCGCTGCTGGTGGAAATTCAGGCGCTGACAACACCGAGTGCCGCGGCTATACCTCGCCGGATAGCAACAGGAGTGGACTTTGCCAGGATGCAAACCCTGGTGGCTGTTTTGTCCGCGCGAGCAGGATTGCGGTTATCCGACGTGGATATATTCGTGAACGTGACGGGGGGAATCCGCCTGGCTGACCGGGGAGTGGATTTGGCCATTTGCCTGGCGGTAGCATCGGCGTTTTTGAACAGAAGTCTACCGGCGGAAGTAGCAGCAGTAGGTGAGGTGGGGCTTTTGGGGGAAGTGCGAAAGGTGGCAGGGTTGGATCGGCGGGTCAAAGAAGCAAAGAAGTTGGGGTATAAAGTAGCTTCGGCTGAGTCGGGGAAGTCGGTTGCGGCGGCGATAACAAAACTTCTGGTATAGATATCCACGGTTAATCTCCAGACATTTGTGTGAAAGGGATGGGGAGAATAACGTTTTATATTATTGTCCACAAATGCCTGTATATGCGCATATTATAATACTCTTTTTATACTATAAGACTATGTATTTTAATTACATTATAACTATAGGTTGCGGAGTTTGACAAAACGTTGTATACTGCCCATCAGAGGGTCACGGTACAAGTAGTTTAAATGCCTGTATCACGTAGCAATGCAAAAACTGCTCAAGTGGTTGAGTATCAGATCTGCTCCGAAGCGGAGGTTTGGACGGGCGGGATTTGTGAGCGGGGAATGGATAAGAGGGCAGTTAGTAAGAATGGTAAAGATGAATCAGGGGATTATTTCGGGAAGTGTCGGGAAATAGTATGAGTAAAGAGGTTAAATTGCAGCCTAGTTCGATAAGAACTTTGGGAATAATTGCCTCGGGGGGAATTTCAACTTTGGTGTCAGTGGGGGCTTTCGTGGCTAAAGAGTCTTGGGTAATGGAGGCATTATATGTAAGTGCGGGACTGTGGGCATTGGCCTTGGTAAGTTGGGGATTTGACTTTGTCAGGTTCGTTTTGCGGGGAAGTGACATTGGGTCATCCGAAAAACGGTGACCATCTGAAGTAAAAAAAGAGCATCGCCATCGCTGGTTTGAGGGCCACGAGTAGCAATGCTCTTTGAGAGGAAATCGCCTGGACAGATCTGGCGATTTACACTTGATAATGTTGATAACACCGGCTAACTTCATTGTCAAGGAAAAAATCTCTTGATAAATTGCACTTTTTCATAAGTTTTAGCCACGGGGTGGAATTCAGCATGGAGGATCGGCTGACAATGGCGGCCGCGCTGGTAGGTAGGGCAGGCCTACGAGCACCAAACGGCTGCCGGTTGGCAGGTCTTCCATACTGAATTATGAGTGTGTCACCCCCTAATCTCCCTTTTAAAGTAAGAGGGAGATTAAAAAGGGGTGATAAAACTTTATGAGTAGGTTGGTGAGGTTATTAATATTGTTTGCGGTTTGGACGGCAGCTTTTGGGGCGGGAGCCGTCAAGGTACAGGCGCTGATTAATTTCGGCGGGGGGTACTATGTAAACTTATGCGGGAGCGGGACTTCCGCCACAAGTTACAGCTGTGATCCGGGGTGCAGTGTGCAGACAGGATCATGCCAGAGCAATAATCAGGGGGTAGTGAAATGGTTGTGCAGCGGAAAGTGGGACCAGTGTCTTGAGTCTGAGTCTGGGTGGAGTAATTTTGAGGATGTGGATAGCCCGGGATGCGGGAAAACAGTGCAAGTTTCGTTGTTTGACAAAAAATGCCGGATGCAGGATGGAGGATGGGATGAATCATGCAGGCTGTTGGGTTATATGGTGTGGTATTCGGGGGACTGCTGGGTGGGGGGGTCACCGACTCCTACGAGAGTGCCGGCTGTGACCCTGACACCGACGGTGACACCGAGGCCTCAGGTTACGGGAACACCGACGGCTACGCCTGGGTCCAAGTTTGGCAGCCCGACACCTACGGGGAAGGTCAGTTTGACCCCGACGAAGATTCCCGGAGTGGGTAGCATTTGCGGTAAAAGTTGCAGCAAGGGGAGTGACTGTGAGGCGGGTTTTACGTGCGCGGATGGGGTGTGCCGTAATCCAAGTTGTCCTTCCGACGCCAGTTGTTTTTGCGGGGATGTAAAAGGGGCAATCGCTGACAAAAATCCTCAGACCGGTTGGGGAGAGTGGTTCCTGCTATTGGCAGCGGCTGTCATTGGGCCGGCGGGGTGGAAGCTGTATCAGATGGCGAAAAATGAAGTATAAAGCGCGGTTCTTGTCATGGACAGGGAAGGGGATGATGACTGTATCAGGGATATTTGCGCTGACGGGGATGGGGGCGCTGGTTGCCAGGGAGGTGAAATATTCCTGGATGAAAACTCCGGCAGGCCGAACTATTCAAAGGCTGGAGCAAGTACAACCACCAAAACTAGTTAAAGAATACCAATTGGGGGGAGTTCAACAGGAAGAAGAAAAACCTGAGTGGAAGGTACCTGATGAAAAGTATTCCGTGTTTATTCCACAAATAGGAGCAATATCGCGGGTGATACCGGAGGTAGACGCCGGGGATCCCGGGATATACCAGGCGGCTTTAAAGCAGGGAGTAGCGGAAGCGGCAGGCCTGGGTCATCCCGGTCAGGCAGAGACGACTTATCTGTTTGCCCATTCAGTGGAAAGTAAGGTGGATATTGCCCGATATAATGCGGTATTTTATTTACTTCACAAGCTGGTTGCGGGGGACAAAATTGAGGTGGTGTATCAAGGCCGGCTGTATAAGTATGAAGTGACGGGGAGGGAAATTCTGGCTGCAACAGATGTGAAGTACTTGGTGCCGCAGAGTCAGGAGGAGAAATTGGTATTGGCGACCTGCTACCCCCCGGGAACTACCTGGAAAAGACTTGTAGTAATTGCAAAAAGGGTGTAAAACTTTAGATATGGCTACAACAGAAGAGAGGTTGAGGGTACTTGAAAAGGAGATAGGAATGCTCGAGGCGCGGAGGGGCCCTCTGTGGGAAGGATTACAACAACGTGCGGAGGTGCAAGCAAAAACCGTTTACGGAATGGGTGAATTGGGGGTATTAAACAGCGGGAAGGCAGTGGCATGGGTGTTGATGAGTTTGGGAATATCCGAGGTTGCAAGAAATAAAAAGTTGGATATATATAATCGTGTGAGGCAAAAGATTTGGGGAGGGGTGTAAGAACTTTGGGGTGAAATATGGAGGGAGTTCGTAATGTTTCGGTAAGATTACGGCAGAGAGTGGGGATTGAAGTTCAGGCAGCGGGAGTGATAGCGGTTATGGTGGGTGACTTGCTGGGGTTAAGTAAAGGTGAGAGATTTAACCCGGCTCTGGCAGTACTGGTGGTTTTGGGATCTTTGGCGTATGGGATTGGGGGATGGGCTGAAAAAAGCCGTGAGGGTTTACAGAGTATGGGACGAGTGGTCGGTTTGGCTATGATAGGGTTGGGTGTTCTACTTACTGCCACAGGGGTGTTGGAGAAAGATACAGGACAAGTGGGTATGGGGGCGGGGTTGGTGGTAGCAGGAGCATTGGGGTGGGGATTGACAGAGGGGTAGGGGGTGATATACTAGCGCTATCCTCTTTTGGTAATTGGAAGTTTCCCCCTAATCGAGTGAATTTTAATGATATTTCGAATTTTTGTATTCGGCTAAGCTAAGGAATCATTATGGCTGATGATCAGGTTGATATGACTTCTGGGCCGGGCCCGGTTTCCGAAAGCGGGGCTGTACCTGGGTCGGGAGTAAGATCGGTGATGCGACCGGGAGTGGTGAGGGTGATCGGCAGGGGAGCGCCCAGGGCGGCCGGTCCCAGGCCGGTGGGAGTGAGACAAGTCAGGCCGTACAGCCCGAGACCCGCGTTCGGCCCGGCCGGCGGACCGACAAACGGGCAGGGGAATTTTGACGGTGTAGTTGATGATCGGGTGATTCCGGATGCCGGATTGCCAACTGAGTTTGTGGAAGGATTTTTAGACATCACACCTGACGGGCACGGGTACTTGCGTCCGCGGATGATTCCATCGTCCAAAGATGTGTATATTTCGGCCTC
This sequence comes from Candidatus Amesbacteria bacterium RBG_19FT_COMBO_48_16, assembly GCA_001775555.1. GTDB lineage: Bacteria > Patescibacteriota > Microgenomatia > CAZETR01 > Amesbacteraceae > UBA12042. The sequence goes on from MEXE01000053.1 coordinate 10,382, forward strand.
ACAAGTGCGGCGATTTAACCTGCGCCCCGGGGACATGGTAGGGGGACAGGCCCGGGAGCCGAAAGAAAATGAACGGTTCTGGGGACTTTTGAAAGTCGAGAAAGTAAATGGTCTGCCAGCGGAAGAAGCGGCAAACCGGCCGGATTTTGACGCCATGACGGCGGTGTTTCCGGAGGGACAGCTGAGACTGGAAACAGAGCCGGAGATTTTGTCAACGCGAATAATAGATTTAATAGCTCCCATCGGTAAAGGACAGCGAGGGTTGATTGTAGCCCAGCCGAAAGCGGGCAAAACGTGGCTGCTGCGGGAGATTGCTGCAGCTCTGTCTAAAAATTATCCGGATATGCATCTGATGGCAGTTCTTATAGGGGAGCGGCCGGAGGAAGTAACGGAGATTACCAGATCACTGAAAGGTGAAGTAGCCGCGTCGCATTTTGACGAGCCGCCTTTGGAACAGGTTCGGATCGCAGAGCTGGCTTTGGAACGGGCAAAGCGGCTGGTAGAGCTGAAAAAAGACGTTTTTGTGCTGTTGGATTCGATTACCCGGCTGGCTCGGGCTTACAATATGATTTCGCCGGATTCGGGGAAAACTTTATCGGGCGGATTTTCTGCAGCGGCTATATATCCGGCCAAAAAAGCTTTCGGAGCGGCCAGAAAATTTGAAGAGGGCGGGAGCTTGACGATACTGGGGACGTGTCTTGTCGATACCGGGTCGCGGCAGGATGACCTGGTGTACGAGGAGTTCAAGGGGACGGGAAATATGGAGCTGCATTTGGACCGGAGACTGGCGGACCGGCGGATTTTTCCCTCTTTTGATTTGTTGAAAAGCGGGACGCGGGGGGAGGAAAAATTGTTGGGGGACAGGCTGGAGAAAGTGATCCAGCTGCGGCGGATGCTGGATTTGCTGGATGTGGATGAGAGGACGGAGCTGATGATTGCCAAAATGAAGAAAACCAAAAGTAATGATGAATTCCTGAAGAATCTGACGAAAACGTAAGAGTCGGCCGGGGGTGTATGATGGGGGTATGAACCTGATACTACTGGGGGGGAATAATTGGCGAAACAAAGGCTGGATAGAGGAGGTGGAGAAAGCTTTGAAACCGGATTTTGACCAGACCTGGGTGCAGTATTATGACCATTGGCAGGTGGGGCCGGCTTTAATTGATATGGAAGTAGAGATGGAGAAGTTGGTGAAGAAAGCGGCCGGATTTGGGGAGTATATAATATTCGGCAAATCGGCGGGACCGATATTGGCGATGCGGGCGATAAAAGAAAGGGGATTGAGGCCGGGGAAATGCGTATTTGTGGGGACGGCGGTGTCCTGGGGGGAAAAACAGGGGTTTGAAGCGGAAAAATGGCTGGAGGGGTATGCAGTGAGAACCCTTTTCATTCAGAGAGCTGAGGATCAGGTGATGACTGCGGGTGAACTGCGGGAAGCGCTGAACCGGAAAGGGGTAACAAATTACAAATTTACGGAGTTGCCGGGAAGGTCACATCATTATGAGGATATTTTCGGATTGAGACTGATGGTGAGGGAATTTGTGGAAGAGAAACTGTAAGTTATGATTATTATCAAGTTGGGAGGAGGCCTGGTGGCGCCAAAGGAATGGGAAGCGGAAAAAGCGGATTTGACCGTTATCAGGCGTTTGAGTGATGAGTTGGTCCAGGGAGTGGACCCCGGAAAAAAAATGGTGGTGGTGAGCGGAAGCGGGAATTACGGCCACAAGGCAGTGGAAAGATACGGGATATCCGAAGCCCGGGGAATCGCCAGGGTGAGGGAGAGCGCGAGAAAGATCGGGGAGATAGTGAGGGATGAGCTGGAGAAAGCGGGGAGGGATGCGGAGCTGATTATTCCGCGTGAGATTTTCCCCGGGGGAAGGTTGTCAATTGCGGAGGATAAAACCCCCGTGCTGTACGGGGACGTGATTGAAGTGGAGAAAGGGAAGTGGAAAGTATGGTCGGGGGAGAAAATTATCAGAAAATTGACGGAGAGGTTGCGGGACGTTGAGATGATAGTCCAGGTCAGCCGGGAGGAAGGGGTGTGGGATAGGCAGGGACTGATAATCCCGGAAATTAATAAATCAAATTGGGAGGTGATAAAACAGGATGTGGGGGGGGCGGAGGGGTCGGATGTGACCGGCGGAATGCTGCATAAAGTGGAGGAAAGTCTGGAAATTGAACGGGATTGCGGAGTGAAAACGTGGATTATCAGCGGGGCAGTACCGGGGAGACTGAAGGATTTACTGCAGGGCAAGCGGGTGCCCGGGACTAGGGTGGGTTAGAAGCCGGGTTCGCGATTGTTTAAGGCAAGGACTACTTTTTGAACATTGCTCAGGGGGTGACCTGCTTTATATCTGACAAGTAAATTAATTACGTGAGTGGCAGTTTCTGGGGATAAGTTTAGTTGAGACAGCTCGGGTATTGCAGCCAGTGACCGGGTGTCTTTTGAGCGACCGACACCATGAAGACCAAGGAAAGGTTTAGAGGCGAGATTATTTTCTGCAACTATGGCTTGGATGGCAGCAGCGCGCAGATCTTCGATATTGGTCATGGGGTTTAAAAAACCTGGGGTTTCCAGGCTGACCTTGGGGTTTGATGGTCAAACCCCGGTATTAGCTGCTTGTTGGCAGCTTATATTTTACATTGTACCCCGGGGCTTGAAGCAAGTCAACTTTGGAAGGTAGAATTCAAGAATTATTTTTAAGTAACACCCCCTTTTGATTTCCCCCTCTTAAATTCTTGCCTTCGGCTCGTGTCTTCGCCGTAAGAGGGGGAAAAGAAGAGGGTGATATACAAAATGAAGATTTCTCAACTTGAGGAAAAGTTAGCGGAATTGAGAGGGCAGCTGCAAAGGCTGGAAACTGAAGAAGCAGAGAAGATCCGGCGCAAGAGGATGTTGGCGGATATGGGAGATGATTTTCGGGAGAATGAGGGAGCGAAGATGGTGATGGAGGACCACAATCTTCTGCACATGCGGATTTTTAAGTTGAAGAAAGAGATTTATGAGATAAAAAAAGCCTTGGCGGCGGCAAGGGGGTATAATCCGTAATTTATGGGCCTGGCTGAATTGAGGGATAAATATTTAAGATTGGTTGAGGAAACCAATAAAACTCCGTGCTGTTTCGTTTTTGCATTGGATGTTTTACTGCAAGGAGGGGTAGAAGTAGGCACGTATCAGGCTTTCGGAAAGCGGGGAGTGACGACCAGGGAGGAAGAGAGACTGCTGGCCAAAGCTGCTCAGGAAAGAGGCTGGAGAAAACGGGGTAAGGTGACAGGATTGTGTGTGGAGATGGTGTATCCACCGGACATGCGGGAGGAAGTGAGAGGATTAATCGGGGATCAAATTCGGAGGGAATGGGGTAATAGCGGGCCGGAGGCGGGGATGATGATAACCAGGTCAGGAACCATGAAGGGCGTATCCCATGTGGCGGCTGTGATAAAAGGCGAGGGAGGTCAACCGGTAAAATGGGATGCTCAGGATTACCCCGGGTTGTCCCGGATTTTGAGCAGGAGGGAGTTGGGAGAGGAGATAGGGCAGTGCCTGGAGGATCCGGGAGGAGAGATAGTGGCCATAGGTTTCAGGGTAAGAATACCGGATCCCAGGAATTACCGGTGAAGGCTGTAAAGATAATCGACGACGGTTTCAAAGTGAAAGGAACGGGAGGCTTTGATGAGCGCTAAGTGCGAAGTGCTAAGCGCTAAGGAGACGGCTTTGGTAAGTTCGTCGACGGATTCGAAGTATTGGCCGAAACCGGCGGAAGCGATGGTGTGTTTAGTCGCTGGGCCGGTACAGAAAAGAATTTTAAATTTTAAATTTTTAATTTTTAGACCGATTTCTTCGTGGGCAGACTTTTCGTATTGGCCGAGCTCGTTCATTTGGCCAAAAATTAAAACAGGAATAAGACCGGTGATACGGGCTAGTTCGGCCAGAGTGTCGAGCGAGGCAAGGACTGCCAGCGGGTTGGCATTATAGGAGTCGTCAATAAGGATGGGGCCTTGGGGGAGGCGGATGACCTGCATGCGATGGGGTGGGGAAGGGGTGTGTTCCAGGCCGTAAATGATATTTTGAAGCCGGACATCCAGGAGGGTAGCGGCTGATGCGGCGGCGGCGGCATTGATAGAGAAGTGACGACCCAGGAGAGGAAGATTTATGACGTAGGATTTATGATTTATGAGAAATTCAACCTGAGTGGTGAAGTCCGGCGTAAGGCTGGAGGATTTGATCTGGACATAGCAATCGGTTGAGGTACCGAATTTAGAGACAGGGGCGGAAGTCTCGATTTTAATATTGGGATCGTCGGCGTTGACTATTGCGAAACCGGTGGGAGGAAGGATGGAGAGGAGTTTGCTTTTTTCGGCGGAGACTTCGCTAATACTTTCGAGATACTGGGTATGGGTGCGGTTGACGTTTAAGATAAGGCCTAGGTCAGGCTGGGCCAGCCAGGTGTAGAAATCCATATCACCAGGGTATTCGATACCCATTTCCAGGATGAGGTAGCGGGTACCGGGGGGGCAACGAAAGATTGTGGAGGGTATATTGTAGGTGGGGGTAATATTGTCGCGGGTGGCTACTGTCGGACCTTCTATTTTAAGGATGGAGGTGAGCATATTTTTGAGCGTGGTTTTTCCGGCGGAACCGGTAACAGCGATGACTTTGAGACCGAAGACTTTTTGTAAAATCAGCAGGTAGTATTTAGCCAGGCGGCGCTTGACGGGGTGGATGAGCCAATGGAGAAGGGGATTAATTTTACGGTCGGGAAAAAGTTCCTGATGAGGCAGTGGTCCGGTCCAGAGACGAAGAAGGGAAAGGGGCATGGTGAGAGTATTATATAATGGCGGGAAATGGGAAAAATCAGGGTGGGGCTGGTGTTTGGAGGAAGATCGGGAGAACATGAGGTGTCGGTCAGGTCTGCAGCGTCGATTTACAGAGCTTTGGATCGGGATAAATATATAGTGGTGCTTTTGGGAGTGGATAAAGTTGGGCAGTGGCACAAGTTGGACCAAAAGTGGTTGCCGAAGGGAGCAGAGATGAAAGCATTGCCCAGCGGTGATAAAAGTCTGGTTGTTCAGGAGGAAAAAGTGGATGTGTTTTTTCCCATAGTGCACGGGACGTTTGGGGAGGACGGGACACTACAGGGGATGTTTGAACTTTTGGATGCGGCATATGTGGGGGCAGGGGTGTTGGGATCAGCAGTTGGGATGGATAAAGATGTGCAGAAACGGTTATTGGTTCAAGCTGAAATTCCTGTAGCCAGATATCAAGTAGTGAAGAGAGGGCAGAAAATTAAGGTGGATAAATTTCCGGTGTTTGTGAAGCCGGCTAATATGGGATCGTCGGTGGGAATAAGTAAGTGTAAGAGTAAGAGGGGGCTGGAAACGGCGGTAACTGCTGCTTTGGAATTTGATACCAAAGTGGTAGTAGAGGAGGAGGTGAAGGGACGGGAAATCGAAATTTCAGTATTAGGTAATGATGACCCCGTGGCATCGGTTCCGGGGGAAGTGATTGCCAAAAATGAATTTTATGATTATGAGGCTAAATATATTGACGAAAATGGGGCGGAGCTGGTGATACCAGCGAAGTTATCAAGAGATGAAGTGGCAGAATGCCAAAGGTTGGCGATAAAGACGTTTAAGGTGCTGGAGTGCGCGGGTATGGCGCGGGTGGATATGTTTTTGACCCCGACAGGAAAGTTTGTGATTAATGAGATTAATACCTTGCCGGGGTTTACGAACATTTCGATGTACCCGAAATTGTGGGGAGCTTCGGGATTGCCATATTCAAAGCTGTTGGGTAAGTTGATCGAACTGGCGATAGAGAGAAAGAGGGTGAAGGATAAGTTGAGAAGAAGTTATGGATGAATTGATTCAGAGCTGTTGGATAAATCGGTTGAATTTGGGGTAAGGATGCCCTATAATGTGTTAGTCTATGGAGATGGAGGCTCGACGAAGGTTTAAGACTATAAGTGAAGCGTCTTGTGAAAGTTTGCGGCAGGCGATGAGGAGGGCAAAAGATCAGGGGGATCCGGGCTTTGCATTACGTGAAGATAAATGTAGGGGTTGTGGAGCGAGAGTTCAGTTTTGGCTACATCAGGGCAATTTGAAAGGAAAGTTTTTGGTTAGTTGGGGGGAGATATCGTGCCCGGATATGACAAGATTGACGAGCTAGATAATGACCACTTCGTATTCGAGGTTTATGTCAAAATTCTTTTTAACGTTGGCGCGCATCATTTCGGCGAATTGGTAGACTTCCTGGCCTGTCGCGCCGGGGTAAGTGACAATAACTAAGGCATGTTGGGGGAAAGTGCCCACATTACCGATTCTTTTGCCGCGCCAGCCGAGCTCGTCTAAAGCCCGGCCGATAGAAACTTTCACATATTCAGATTGCTCTTCCGGATCTATGTAAGAGAGCTTTTCGGTAGGGTATGCCAGAAGATCTGGTATCTGCTGTTTCAGCTGGTGAAATTTTTCTTTGGAAACAACGGGGTTTTTGAAAAAACTCCCGGCGGTGCCAACAAGTTTCGGATCGGGAAGTTTTTCCGAGCGGATTTTGACGACAGCGTCAAATACATGACGGATGGTGAAGGGGGGAGTATTGATTTGGTTGAGAGTCGATAAAAGTGAGGCGTGGCGGGTGGCATGATATGAGGTATTCAGATGGGCAGTTTTGGAGAGTCGGTAAGTGACGGAGGTGACGAGGTAATCGGGATGTTGGCGCAGGAAGCTATTACGATAGCCAAATTGCATGTCAGTTTTGGAAAACTCCTGGTTTTTTTGGGTCTTAATATTTGTAGCTTGGAGTGAGGCGAAAATGTCTTCCTGGTTGCCTCCGTAGGCTGCGATATTACCGATTGCGGCGGCTCCTACAGTGCCGGGAATAAGAGCCATGTTTTCTATGCCGGAGAGGTTGTGGTCTACGGCCCAGGTGACAAAATCATGCCAGTTTTCTCCGGCGGCAACTTCTATGAGGACATCAGTATTGGTTTCTTTGAGGACTTTGATGCCGGAAAGTTTGATTTTGGCGATGGTACCGGGGAAATCTTTGGTAAATAGGATGTTGGCACCGGAGCCCAGGAAGAAAACGTTTTCGGGAGGAAGTTTATTAATGTCATCGGCAGTATTTATTTCGATGAGGTTACTGGCTTTAGCGGAAATCCGGAGTGTGTTATAGGAGGATAAATCAACCACAGTAAGATTATACACGTAGGGTCGTTTTTTCTGGGGTAGTGCTAGAATAAGCTGATGAAGAAAGTGAGTTGGGTTTGGGGAATTGGAATAGTGTTGCTAATATTGGTTTTAGGTTTGTCTTGGAATATAAGTAAGCGTAAGGATGGGGGATTGTTTAAATCGAGACTGGTAAATTTGTCTTTTCAATATCCTGAGGGGGTTAAGTTTGAAGAGGTGGATCGGATTTCGGAAAGAAAGTTGGACAGTAAAACCGGAAGATATGTAAGTTTTTTTCCTAAAGAACGACGCAGGGGCGGTTTGATAGGTGCATTGAGTTTTGATGCAGTATCAAGTGATTTTAAAGATGCAGATTGGCTTTTGAGAAATGTGATTGAAGGTGATTTAACATCTACTAAGTCTTTTCATATAATAGAATTTGATAAAAAAAGCGAGAGAATCATCGAAAAATCAAAAGGAGTTTATCAGGTAATTGGGTATACAGATATAGAGTGTTCACCCTTTGTGGAAACAATAATAGTGGTTGCACCACCAGTGGGGTCCGGATTACGATATATTATTTTTTATCCCGCCGAATTTTTGGATTTTATGAACGAAAATTTTCCTGACCCTTGTTTACCTGATGAACGATCGATTAATGAAAGGATGGACCGATTAGAAATGGGGAAAGAAGCTGAGGTTGAGGCAATTATAAAAGCTCAGGTAGAGATAGCGAAAACCTTTTCCACTCGTTAGAACCTATCATGTTAATTTGACTATTCGTGGCGGTCGACGCGGCGGATTTGGGCGCCTAAGCTTTGGAAACGGGCGGCGGGATTTTCGTAACCGCGCTCGATAATCTCAGCGTGGTCGATGACACTTTCACCCTGGGCTGCCAGGGCGGCAATGAGAATTGACATGCCGGCTCTGATATCCGGGGAGGCCAGGTGGCGGCCGACGAGGGGGGTAGGGCCGGTGACCAGGCAGCGGTGGGGGTCGCAAAGAGGAATATTGGCACCCATGGCGACGAGTTTGTCAGTAAAAAACATTCGGGTTTCGTACATCCAGTCGTGCATGAGAACGGTTCCTTTGGCCTGGGTAGCCAGAAGGATAAGGGGGCTTAAGAGATCGGTGGGAAAGCCGGGCCAGGGGCGGGTTTGGAATTTTTGCCTTAGTCCAAGTTTTTCCGGATCTATAGACAGATCGGAGGGGAGTATCTGAAGAGTGTCTTTTTGAGGCCAGGAATATTTAACACCTAAACGGGAGAGATACAAAAGGATCATGCGCATATCGGTGGGGTTGACCGGAGAGATGGAAATTTGGCCATGGGTGACGGCAGCGGCAATGGCGTAAGTGCCGGCGTCAATATAGTCGGGGGTGACAGCATGGGTGACAGCTTTGAGGTGGGGAGCGCCGGTGACAGTAATGATGCCGGAACCCAGACCGGAGATATGAGCTCCCATCCGGCTTAGAAACTGGCCAAGATTGGTTACGTGAGGTTCACAGGCGGCGTCTTCGATGGTGGTGGTGATAGGAAGAGTGGAAGCGAGGATGAGGGTGTTTTCGGTGGCGGTGACGGAGGCTTCGTCCAAAAATATACTGACGGGGGATTTGGGAGGAGAAAACTTGCCAGTGATAGTATCGGTTGTAAGAGTGAATTTGGCACCCAAGGAAGAGAGGGCATCCAGATGGGTACTGATGGCGCGTTTGCCGATGACGTCTCCACCGGGGAAACCTAAGTTTACTTTTCCGAATTTAGCCATGAGAGGAGAGAGAAACATGATGGAGGAGCGGACTTTGCGGCTTAAAGCGGGATTAATTTCCCAACTTTTGATGCCAGCGGGGTCGATTACTATTGTGGGTGAATGCAAACCTTTGACTTTGGCGCCTAAAGATTCAAGTATTTCTACCATCGCGGCTACGTCCCGGATATCCGGGACGTTGGTTAATGTGACTGAGCCCTCGGCTAAGATGGAGGCGGCTAAAAGTTTTAAAATATCGTTTTTATTGCCGGAGATGGTAATGTGTCCGGAGAGGGGGGTACCACCGGTGACCAAAAATTGCGCCATGCCAGGGTATTATACCCGGGAAATTCAATGTTAAGATATAGTGAATTTATGCTTAAGTCCAAATTATTGGCGGGATTTGGGGAGGTGGTGTATGGGGTGTCGGAAGTGGCTGATGGGAATATGTCTGTCAATTGGGGAGATACGGTAACTGTAGACTGTAATCGACGGAAGTTTTTAGGCAAATTGGGGATTAAACAGGAGGACTGCGTGATAGCGTCTTTGGAGCTGGGAACCAGGATTGTGGAGGTGGGGAGCAGTCAGAAAGACAAGTATGTGGAGGGAGACGCGCTGGTGATGAAGGAGGAGGGGGTGGGTCTGTTTATGTTAACGGCCGATTGCCATGCGACGGTAGTGTATGATCCGGTGAAGAAAATATTAGTACTAGTGCATTTAGGACGCCAGGGGTTGGATAGAGAACTGCCGGAGAAGGTAATAAAAGAGATGGAGAGTTTAGGCAGTCGGGCAGGGAATGTGATAGCGGCGGCCGGGCCGGGGATTTCCAGGGAGTCTTATGTATGGGAAGGGGATTTGCCGTTTGCGCATCCGGGATGGACGGAGTTTGTGGAAAGGGGTACAGATGGGAAGTGGCGAATTGACATGGCGGGTTTTTTGAGGCGACAGTTTTTTGAGGCGGGGGTGAGAGAAAAGAATATTGAAATTAGTAGTGTAGATGTTTATTCTGACTCGAGGTTTTATTCTCATGTCCGGTCGGTAAAAACCGGCGAAGCAGAAGGGCGATTTGCCACAGTGGTGATGATTAGGAAATCTCTTGGATGAATTTTCTGTATTGATTACTTTCGTCGCGGTAGTCTTTGAAGAGAGTAAAACTGGGGGCGGCGGGGGAGAGGAGGCAGATTTTGCCTGATGCAGTATGATCCAGTGCCATTTTGACAGCGTCAGACATTGAGCTGGCAAAAAAGTGGTTAATTTTTCTACCCCCTATTTTTTTGACTTCCTCCCAAATTCTGGTGCCGGTGGCGGGGAAAAGGATGAGAGTTTTTATATTGCCGGACAGTATCTTTTTGGCCAGTTCGGAGTAATTTTGTTTGCGTTCGTGCCCGCCGGCAATCAGGGTGTAAACATCGGGGTGTAACGCGTCAATGGCAGCGATGGTGGCTTCGGGAATAGTGGCCAGAGTGTCGGCAAAAAAGCGGATTCCGTTTTTGGTTGCTACCAGCTGAAGCCGGGTGTCCAGGGGAGTGAAATTATTGACAGCGGAGAAGATTTTGGCTTCAGGAATATCTAACAAATTGCCGATAATGACGGCGGGTTGGATGTTTAGTTGGTTGTGGGAGCCTAAGAGTTGACTGGGGATAGGCTGGGACGGCCGGAAGAGAGGGATTTTTTGGGCGCGGGTTGGAACTTTGAGTTGGGTGATTAAATAGTCATTCGGGGTTTGGAATTTGGTGATATTCAATTTAGCTGTTTTGTATTCTATAAAATCGGTGTGATAGTCGAGGTGGTCGGGGTAAATACTTAGTAAGACCGCAATGTGGGGAGAGGTGTTTAAATCCATAAGCTGATAAGAAGAAAGTTCCATAATTACCCAAGTTTCGGGGGTAATTTCCGGGAGGAAATCAAGGGCGGGGCGGCCGATGTTGCCGGCTAAAACTGCGGGGATGCCGTTTGCGGTCAGGATATGGTGAATGAGAGAGGTGGTCGTACTCTTGCCTTTAGTGCCGGTAATTCCGATAGTTTTTTTGCTGGGGCAGATTTCGAAAAAGATCTGGGTGTGGGAGGTGAATTTGGCTCCTTTGGTTTTGGCAGCGATGATTTCCGGTTTGTGGGGGGAAATGCCGGGGGTCTTTATAATTAGGTGATAGTGATTAGTGATTAGTGACTGGCTGAGATAGTCGGGGCTGAAATATTTTTCGGTTTTGGGGTCGTCCGGGATCCAGTCGGGGGTTTTTTGATCGGCCAGGCCAATTATTAGTTTTGGAAATTTGGAGCGGAGAAATTTGTAGGTAGACTGACCCTCGCGGGCAAAACCTAAAATTAAAACTCTGTCGAACTGGGATATTTGATCAAAAATCATTTGTGGGGTGAGAGAAACTGTTTTAGATCCTCCTCTTTTAAAAGTGTGGATTCGGAGCAGAATTTAATCAATCCTAAACTGGGTTGATGAGAGAATCCTACATATTCTATGGTCTTTCCTTTTTCAACTGCTTTTTTGATGGCGGGAGATAAGTCTGTATCTGAGGAAACTAAAATAATATGATCACAGACATTTTCATATGTCGACACCAGAATATCTACGGCTATTTGAACATCAACTCCTTTTTCGTGATAAACACCATCGTTTTTGAGGAGAAATCCAAGCGAATAGTGAAATTGATGTTGTTTAAGCTTAGCAATAAGTTTTTGTTGGGCTGCAAAAAGTTTCTCTGTTTTTTCCGTTCCGTCTTGGCGTATTTTTCCGACGTAGTAGTTTCTTTTGACAATTGTAGTTTTCCTGGCCAAGAAAGAGGAAAATGACGAGAAGTCGAATTCAAGGAGATGGTGGAGTTTTAACTTTTTTAACTTGAAATAAAAGTTGCTTCCATCGATGAGAAGAATACTTCTTTTTGTTTTCATATGCCAACTTTATCACAAAAAACCCCTGCAAATACCTTTCGGTCTCACAGGGGGGTTTAGTAGAGATATTATACAGCATGTTTCAAGATTTGGGCAAACCGGGGGGGCATATTGGGGTTTTCCAGCCAAGAAGAGAGAAGTTTGTCCAAGCCCTGGTCTGTATAGGCAGCTTGGGCTTCGGCGCGGGTCAAGACACACTCGAAGGGTTTGACGGGCTTTTGCCCCAGAAGTTCTATTAATATTTCCAGGTTTTGGGGTAAGTCGGGGGGATAAGCGCCCATGATTTCGATAACTTTATCTTTGCCAATAAAGGGGGTGAGAAGGAGTGCGGTGGAAACGCATTTGGGACAGGTTTTGCACCAGAGGCCACTTTGGGGGTGCTGGCGGGGGTCGAGTTTGAAATTGGTATTGCAGCTGGAGAAGACCTGGAAATATTGGGGGTAGCGGGAGAACAGTTTAGTTATTTGCAGTTCGTAGAGAGGACGTAAAAACGAGAAGCATGAGATATTAGATTTTAGATCTTGGAGATAAATGCTGAGGTCAGTTTCGAATTCCAAAGTTTTACTATATTGATGATTGATGGTGTGGCTAAGATATTGGACGTTGCCTTCGTCGGAACTGCGCTCGTTGGAGAAGGCGATAAACCGGCAATTATTAAGCGCTGCGGCTAAGAGGCTGGTGAAGATATGAGCGGCGGTGACGGGAACGTGGCCGTTTAAGTAACTTTGCCGGTTAAGGTTGAGAAGATATGGGTCGATTTCGCTGCGGACGGTGACAGGATGAGGAAAGCCGGCGGTGCGGCATACGTCGAGCATGATGGGAACAGGATTGATGATGAAGGGGGTGATGGCAAAATGGGGTTTGAGAAGCTCGAGGGTAACGATTGAGTCTTTGCCGCCGCCGATTGGTATTAAAACTCGGGAGGCGGAAAGGTCGTGCTCACGCGCTCCCCTCGACTTCGCTCGGGGGGGCATGATTGCGCGCGACTTTCCTGGCCTCCCTGCGTTTTGAATAACTAGAAAGTCTGGGGAGGAGAAGTCGATCTGGTTTTTATAGAAATATTCGCCCATACCTTTGATGAATAACTTATGCCAGAAGGCGGTTTGATCCGGAGAAAGGTGTCTGGCTCGAATTTCAATTAGGGGCGAACAGGTGGTTTTCCAGTAGGAAAACATTTTGGAGAGGCCGAGGTGGAAGATGAGAGGTTCCAAGAGTTCATGGTTTGTGGTTGGTGGTTCAGAGATATTTAGAAATGAAATTCTGTGGACAAATTCGTGGTCAGGCGGAATAGAATAGAAAAATTCAGTTTCTACGTTCCCGCCGGCAATTTTGTAATTAAATTTTTCGTAAATAAATTTGGGATATTGGGCGCGAAGAATTTGAGCTGTCATGGGTGAAATTATACAGCGGTTAATCGGAGAGTGCCTGGATGATTAGTAGCTGGAATTTAAAGGCTTCTTGTTCGTAAGGAACCGATTCATATCCTTGGGCAAAGTAGTACCAGAGGTAACGAGCAATGTGATAGGAGAGATGGGGAAACTGATATTGGACAGTATGAACCAATTCGTGAGCGACTAAAGGGACGTTAGATATTAAATCAGGTGATCTGAGAAAGACGTGGTTCCAGTAAGTAACAGCTCTAGCCTGGGGGTTGAAAGCCAAAAGGAAGGCTATTTGGGAAATAATCCCTCCACTGTGGAAGCTGATGCGGTGAATATATTGGGGGGTAAGAATGTAACCGTAGGGAGAAGTGGAGACCTGGGAATATTGTAGGGGATTGGCAGCTAGGATATGGGAAATGATTTGGGTGGCCGGGATTTGGAATCGGTAATAATCATGTGTCAAAAATAGGGTGAGGGAGATAAAGCCCGCAATTGGTAGCGACCACTTGGAAATGTGGCGATTAGTTTTTAAGATCATGGAGAATCTGGCGGGAGAGTTTGTGGGAAAGACCGCTGCCCATAACCAGGATGGTATCACCGGGGCTGGCTTCCTGTTTGATTGCCTGGGCTATATCAGGAAAATCGGGGATATATCGCGCGTGGGGATGTTTGGCGGCGGCGGCAATATCGGCACCGGAAAAATCACCGGGGTCAGTTTCGCGGGAAGCGAAGATCTTAGAAACAATAATCTGGTCGGCTTTGGTGAGCGAGGCGGGAAGTTGAGGTAGAAGCGAGCGCAGACGACTGAAGGTATGGGGTTCGATGACTACCCAGAGGCGGCCTTCGGGATTTATTTGTCTGCAAGCTTGGATGGTGGCGGCAAAAGCGGTGGGGTGGTTGGCATAATCGTCGTAAACTTTAATGCCGGATTTTTCACCGATAAGTTCCAATCGGCGGCCGACCCCCTGGAAAGATTTGAGAGTTGAGATAGAGATAGAGATGGGAATTTTTAGAATTCTAGCTAGTTCGATGATTCCGAGAGAATTAGAGATGTTATGCAAGCCAGGGATTTTTAGCTGATATTGGTGACTTTGGTAGTTGAAGGAGGTGCGGGTAGGAGTGAGTTTTATGTTTTGAACAGCGTTTAGGGAATAGGGAATTGAATCGGACGGCAGATGCAGTTTGTGAAGAAGAGGGGAGTCGGTGTTAAAAATAAGGCGGCCAAGCGGTTTGAGGTGATTGATGAAGTTTTGGTAGGCGGAAAGGAGTTTTTGCTCGGAAGTAAAATATTCCGGGTGGTCCATTTCGAGATTGTTCAGGATTATGACGTCGGGATGGTAGGAGGCGAAATTGTCGTGGAATTCATCAGCCTCGGAAATGAAGTATGGGGATTTGCCAATTCTGACGTTGTTATGCCAGATAGGGTCGGTGGCTCCGATTTCCACGGTGGGGTCCAGATCGGCGGTTTCCAGAAGATGCCCGGCCAGAGCGGTGGTGGTGCTTTTACCGTGGGTACCGGCAATGCAGATGACAAATTTTCCCCGGTGCAGGTACGTGCCCATGAATTCCTGCCATTTCATGAGAATTTTCCGTTTTCGACCCAGAGCGGTTTCCGGATGGTCGTCGTTTTGGTAAAAAATTGCCGGGGATACCGCCAGGATTTCGGTTTTTTTCAGGTGAGCCGGGTCGTGACCCAGGAAAACGGGGATGCCGGCGTCAGTGACTTTTTTTAGATAAGAGGTCTCGGCTGTGATATCACAGCCGGTGACTTGAAAGCCGTAAGCTTTTGCAATTTGGGCGATGCCGGCGAGTCCGGAGCCGCCAATACCCATAAAATGGACTGTTTTGGCCTTTCCCATATTGGAAAGTATATCATCGGTGGTGTAATCTTACGGAGAGGTGGATTTGCAGAAAGTAAATCAGCTGGCGTGGAAGAGGGTAGATGAGTATGTGCGGTTGTGGATTGGGGACTTGGAGGTAGTGATGCCGTATTTTACCAATGATGTGGGGCGGGAGTTTGGGAAGATAATGCGGGAGGTTGAGGTACCGGCGAAATTAATTAAAGAAGTTTTCCGGGTATATAATATGAACGGGGTTCCGTTCGGGTGGTACAGGGGGAAGGGGACACCGGAGCAAATAAAGCAGGCTGTGGCGGAGATAGCTAAGATTCATGGAGTGGAGCTGGAGAGTTTTACCCCCTTAGGGCTAGTGGAGTTTATGAAGATGGTGGGATTGGGGGTAGACTGCTCGGGTTTTGCCTATCAGGTGCTGGGGAGCGCTGTCGGAGAGGAGAACCTGAAGCAGGTTTTGGATTGGGAAAGCGAGGAGCAGGAGGTGTACAAAGCAGGGGTGTTTACATTTGCCGGAAGAGCGTCGGAAGCAATAAGTTGGGAGGAGTTGCAGCCGTTGGATTTGATTTTGCTAAAGAAGAAGGATCTGGTGACCTATTCTCACGTGGCTTTGGTATTGGAGAGGCAAGGATGGTGGGTGGTCCAATCCACAAGTACTGCTGTGCCAATGGGGGTGACCGTAGATCGATTGAAGCCGACTTCCCGGGGACCGGTTTTTGATTTTAAGCCTTCGCGGGGAGAGTCCTGGGAAGAGTTGTGGAAGCAGGATAGAATGGAGTTAAGGAGACTGAAGCCTTTTTGTTAATATGCATTCTTATTTGGGACTTCTAATTTTGGCGTTTTTAGTGACCTTTGCCGTGATGGTGCCGTATATAGGCTTGCTGTATAAATTAAAATTTACCCGAAAAAAGGAAACAGGGGAAGTGAGAAAGACTGCTACAAAGGCGTTTTATAAAATCAGAGAAATGCATGCCGGCAAAGCTGGGGTACCGACCGGCGGGGGGATACCGGTGGCGGTGGTTGTAGCGGTGATGTTTGCGGCAGTATTTTTGATAACCCGCGGAGAGGGGATAATTTCGGGGTACCCGATACTGGGAGAACTGGTAGCGATCACATTTACATTTATAGGTTTTGGTCTTTTAGGTTTTTACGACGACGTAATCAAGATCCTGGGGTTTAACAAAGCCGGTTTTTTTGGATTACGAATGCGGCATAAATTTATGCTGCAATGGGTGGTGGCGCTGGGGTCGGCGGCTATTTTGCATTGGGGTTTGAAAATCGATTTTGTCTACATACCGTATTGGGGGCCGGTGTTTTTGGGGATCGGGTACTTTTTTTTGGCAGCTTTGGTGATCGTGGCATTTGCTAATGCATTTGATTTTACTGACGGCCTGGACGGATTGTCGTGCGGATTACTGATGATTTGCCTGATGGCTTTTTGGCTGATATCCATGGCTGATCTGGACGGGGTGCTGGCGACTTTCATAGTCTTGTGGCTGGGGTCACTAATGGCATATCTGTACTTTAATATTTATCCGGCGCGGATAATGCTGGGAAATGTAGGGGGCCTGGCATTTGGGGCGACACTGGCAGTAGTAGGGTTGCTGTCGGGCAAAATCGTGGCTTTGATGGTAATCGGGGGAGTGTTTTTGGCGGAAGGACTCTCAAGTTTGTTGCAGTTATATAGCAAACGATTTATGAAAAAGCGGATTTTCCCGATTGCACCACTGCACCATTGGCTGCAGTTGGTCGGCTGGGAAGAACCGAAGATTGTAGCCAGGGCGTGGCTGGTTGGCTTGGTATTGGCCATATTTGGTGTCTGGCTGGCGGTATTATAAGTGTTGACATTGTATATATTTTGTATATACTTTGATTATGGACTCAGCGGTAATTAATTTAAGAACCGACCCTAAACTGAAGCGGGCGGCTATGCAAACAGCCCGAGAATTGGGTTTTAGTTTGAGTGCTTTGGTGAATGCATATTTAAAGAACTTAATCAAAACCAGGACTATTCATGTGTCTGATTCGGAGGAACCGAGTGAATATTTGATTAAGGCTCTTAGGGAAGCTGAGGAAGAACGAAAGAGAGGAGCATATTATTCTTTCGACTCGACTGATAAGGCGCTGAAGTTTTTGGATAAGGTAATTGCAGGGAAGAAATAAAAATGCAAATAGATTTTGCGGAGAGGTTTATCAAGCAATTGAGAAAAGCTCCGAAATCGGTACAAAAATCAGCCCGGGAACGAATTGAAATATTTGCTTCTGATAGGTTTCATCCCCTTCTAAACAATCATGTACTTTCGGGAAAATACCAGGGATACAGAAGTATTAATATTACTGGGGATTGGCGGGCGGTTTTTCGGATGATTGATAATAACACGGTTTATTTTGAAATGCTTGGTACTCATAGTAAGTTGTATAAATAGGCGTAATTGAATGGCTAAATGGAAGCGAGGCAGATTTTTGGTAAGATGTTGGCATGGCTGGGAGAAGGAAGCCTGGCGGGATCCGGTGAAGGGAAAGGCGGATGTCCATTACCCCAGTTTTGATACGGTCGTGAACTGGTTAAATTTTTTGGGAATATCTTCTGGAATTTTTCTGGATGATGTCGGTTGGGAAGAGGTGATATCGGAGGGGAAAAGCTTGGAGCAGGAAGTGGTAAAAAAGACATTAGCTCGGGTGGATGATGTAGATCTTAAGGAGGTTCTAGGCGAGGTGGCCGGTTATTTGGGGGAAGAAGATGTGCTGCGTATTTCTGATTTGATATTTGTGTTTGGAAGTAAAAGTTTGTCCCGAATTCAAAAGGCGGTGGAGCTGTATAAAGGGGGTTTGGCTCCAAAGATATTTATTACCGGGGGCCATCCTTTTTATGAGCAGGGGGAGCCTGAAGCTCAGGTTTTTCGGGGGTATGCTGTGGAACGAGGGGTACCGGAGAAGGATATTATTGTCGAGCCGGAAAGTATCACAGTTGCCGATAACGTACGCAGAAGTCTAAACTTATTTGACAAGATGGGGATGAAGTATTTGAATATGATCTTGGTAACCGCTTGGTTTGCCCAGCGACGCTCCTGGGCGTTTATGATGAAATACATATCGGAAGACCAGGTGTTGTACAGGGTCAACTCGCCGGTTAAACCGGGGGGTGAATATACACCGGATAGATAGTGGAAGAATGAAAATGGGATAAGGGTGGTTTTTAATGAGTTTGTGAAGTTGAGAACGGGGGTAGCACTGAATACT
>MEXE01000053.1:28679-28996 GCA_001775555.1 Candidatus Amesbacteria bacterium RBG_19FT_COMBO_48_16
CAGAGGGTGAAAAATATTTATCACTACTTGGTGTCGGTGGTGATGATAGCTTGGTATAGGTATCCCGCGAGGAAGATGTTTGTAATCGGGGTGACGGGGACGGACGGGAAGACGACGACGGCGACTTTGATTTATGAAATACTGCGGGCGGCCGGTTTGAATGCGGCGCTGATTTCGACGGTGGCGGCAAAAATCGGGGGTGAGGAGGTGGACACAGGACTGCATACGACTAATCCGGATGCCAGACGGATGCAGCCGCTGCTGCGGCGAATGGCAGATGCGGGAGAGACACATTTGGTGGTGGAGGGGACAGCCCA
>MEXE01000053.1:29004-30124 GCA_001775555.1 Candidatus Amesbacteria bacterium RBG_19FT_COMBO_48_16
ACCAGTACAGAGTACTGGGGTGCAATTTTGCCGTAGGAGTATTGACTAATATTACCCATGAGCATCTGGATGATTTTGTGACGATGGAAAGATACCGGAGAGCGAAGCTGAAGTTGTTTAAGGGAGTTAAATTTGCGGTTTTGAATGCAGATGATCCGTCATTTAAGAATTTTCAATTTTCAATTTTCAATTTTAAATCAAATTCTAAAACACGAATTATTAAATATTCAAAATCGAAATTAAAGAATATCAGCCCGGCGCTTTGGGGAGATTATAATAGATATAATATCGGAGCTGCGGAGGCGGTGGCTAGGATATTAGAAGTCAGATCCCAGATAGTAGAGACGGTGATTAAGGATTTTGAGGGGGTGCCGGGGAGGAGGGAGGAGGTGAAGGCGGGGCAAAAGTTTCGTGTGATTGTGGATTTTGCGCATACGCCGAATGCATTGGACCAAGTGTTGTTGCAGTTGAGAAAAGAATTAGGGGCGGAGAAGAGGCTGATACTGGTTTTTGGGTGTACAGGTGAGAGGGACAAAGGTAAAAGGCCGATGATGGGAGAGATTGCGTCGAGACTTGCGGATGTGGTGATTATTACGTCGGATGACATGAGAAGTGAGAGTCAGGATGAGATAGCAAGACAAATAATGTCTGGTATCACCCCTGAACTTCGTTCTTCCCCTCTTAAATTCTCGTCTCCTACTCGTGTCTTCGCCGTAAGAGGGGATAAGAGGGGTGATATGAAAATAGTTAAAGAAAACGATCGGGGGGAGGCTATAAAAAAGGCAATAAAGGAGGCGGGGCCGGGAGATATTGTGCTGCTGGCGGGAAAGGGACATGAAAGGACAATTTTGATTGGTAAAACCGAGCGACCCTGGTCGGACGCGGAAGAAGCAAAAAGGGCTATACGGGGGGCCGGGGGCTAGTTTGTAAATACGTTTTTGGTGTGATAAGGTGGGGAAACTATGGAGGAGCTGAAGGAGTTTGGGAAGGCTTGGTATGGGTTTTTGTTCAGAAGGTTGTACAGGGCTTTTTCCAGGTTTGAGAGAATCAAGCGGTGGGTGGCGGGGAGTTTGTACAGGCAGCGGGGGAGGTTTGCCAGGCCGTTTGTGCATTCGGCCAT
>MEXE01000053.1:30136-33419 GCA_001775555.1 Candidatus Amesbacteria bacterium RBG_19FT_COMBO_48_16
GGCCATGTCCGTGGTATTGGCGCCGGTACTGGCTAACTCGCTGCCGGGAGTGGGGCGAGGGGAGAATTTGGAGCAGTCGGCCGAGCTGGAAATAATGCAGGTGGGGGAGACAGATACGACGACTCAAGTATCGGAAAAAGTGAGAGATAAAGTGATGGAATACGAGGTGCAGGGGGGAGACACGGCTTCCGGAATAGCGGAAAAATTCGGAGTGTCGGTAGATACTATCAGATGGGAGAATAATTTGACTTCGGTGAATCAAATAAAACCCGGGCAAAAATTAAGAATTTTGCCGGTAACCGGAGTGAGACATAAAGTCGGGCGAGGTGAGACAGTGTATTCGATAGCCAAAAAGTACAATACCAATCCCCAGGGAATTGTGGATTTTCCCTTCAATACGTTTGCGGATAATGAGACATTTGCCTTGGCAGTGGGTCAGGAGCTGGTGATTCCGGACGGAGTAAAGCCGGCGGAGGTGTTGTGGTCGCCGGTAAAGAGCACCGCGCAATTGACACCCAATGCGGGAGCAGTGTCAGCCCTGGGGCGGTTTGTGTGGCCGATAGGCGGCAAGATTACCCAGGGTTACAGGTTTTATCATCGGGGCTTAGATATAGCAACGGCATTTGGAACGCCGGTGGTGGCGGCAGACGCCGGGAGAGTGATTGTGGCCGGGTGGCCGGATTCAAGCGGGTACGGAATTCGGGTGGAGATTGATCACGGAAATGGTTTTGTGACTTTATACGGGCATTTATCAAAGACATTAGTATCAGTGGGACAAACAGTAAACAGGGGAGACAAGATAGGACTGGAAGGGTCAACGGGGAGGTCTACGGGACCGCATTTGCACTTTGAGATTATCAAAGGCGGAGTAAGGCTTAGCCCGCTGGACTTTCTGAAATAGGTTGGGAAGTGGTATAATGCAGGCAGCCCGGTTGATGGTCCTTCTGGTTTTTTGTCCCGGAGGTACAGGAAGACTTGGGATTTTAAACTAGAAGGAGGTGAAAAAATACTACTTTTTATAAGGCCTAGGTTTAGCTGGGCTTTTTTAGTGAAAAAGTTAATATCAATATGAATGATCAAACAATGCAGGATCAGACCCTAACTTGCCGCGATTGCGGTAAACAGTTTGTATGGACAGTCGGCGAGCAAAAGTTTTACCAGGAGAAAGGATTTACCAATCCCCCTACCCGATGTCCCGAGGATCGCGCCAAAAAAAAGTCTGACACGATGGGGCAGCGGCGAGATTATCCTATTACCTGTAGCAATTGCGGCAGGCAGGATACGGTTCCGTTTGAACCGAGAGGTGACAAACCGGTACTGTGCCGAGACTGTTTCAAAAACAACAGACAAGCAGCCAGAAGCTAAAAAGAGTGTGTGAGGGTCTGAGCTAAAATGTATTCAGCCGGATTGTAATTGTCGGTGAATACGGGATGTGGCGTCAGATCATAGGTGTTAGTATCCAGAAGGTGGATTTTGAAGTTAGATGGGAGGCTGGAGGAGGGAGAGGAGGGGGGTTGATTAAAGCCGACAAATATCAGGTTTTGAATGCGGCCGGGGTCGGATTGGTCGAGGGTAAAGACCAGGTGGGCGGGAAAGACGGAGGTAAAAGTTTTGAGTTGGGAGAGGAAATAAGACGGGTAAGTGGGAGTGATTGAACCTATAAAGTTGCCAATGAATAAGCCGTCGGGGGAAAGGCGGGATTTGGCAAGCCGGAAAAATTCCCGGGTGACGAGATGCCCAGGAATGGAAAGGAAAGAGGAGTAAGCATCGGCAAAGATAATGTCGTAGGAGCCGGGGTAACGAGCGAGGTAGGACCTGCCGTCGGCGGTAATATTTGTGAGGCGGGGGGAGTCGGGGAGGATAAAATATTTCCGGGCTAAAAGATATAGACCAGGCTCAATTTCAGCCACGTCGACTTGAAAATCCGGCGAGTCGGCCAGGTAGGATTTGGGGATGGTATATGCGCCGCCGCCTATGACCAGGACTTTTTTGGCCGAGGGAAAGAATGTTTTATAGAGAGAGTAATACTGGGTATAGGCAAAAACATGGTCCGGGGATTCAAGATAAATAGCCGCAGAAGTGTTTTTATCCTGGATTAAGTAACGGGTGCGAGGCGCTGAGGACGTGTCCCTGATGAGGATTTTTTGGTAGATACCGTCTCCGGAGTAGACAATTTGGGGAGATCGGGCGGGGGAAATTAAGGAAATGAGGGTCAGCTCGCCGAGAGTGACCGCAATGATAGAGAGTATTACCGGGGGGCGCAAGAGTTTTAGGCCGGCTGTACCTAGGATGACCAGCGCGAGGCCGGTGGCGATAATGATTTGGTCAGTGCCCAAACGGGGAATGAGCAGGAAACCTGCAGACAAGCTGCCAAATAGGCTCCCGGCGGTAGACCAGAAAAAAATCGTTCCGGAAGCTTGGCCGATTTTGTCGGATGGGTAAAATTGCTGGCTGAGCTTGATTGCAAACGGGGAGAGGGTACCCAGGATTAAAGCGGGAAGCAAAAAGAGGCAAAAAGAGCTGATTAAAGGGCCGGTGGTCAGGGGTAAGGTGAGTGAAAATAAAGGAAGAAGTGCGGATCCGGAGATTTTGACGAGTAGGGTGGCGAGGCCGGAAATGATGATGAGAGAGTAAAAGAGTTGGGATGACGGGCGGCGGTCGGCCAGACGGCCGCCGAGGTAATATCCCAGACTGAGGGCGGCCAGGACGACAGATAAAATACTGGAGACGGAAAATATGGTGTTGCCGAAAAATGGGGCCAGGACGCGTACGGCCACGACCTCCAGGATGAGGACTGCGGCGCCGGTGAGAAAGACTGTGAAATAAAGGAACAGTTTGGAAAAGGGCATTTGGGGTGGACCCGAGGGGAATTGAACCCCTTTCTAGTCAATGCCATTGACTTATTCTGCCGGTGAACTACGGGCCCTCTGAATGGGGATATTTTAAAGATTCCGGGCTTAAGGTGCAACCTTGGGTTTAGCGGAGGGTACTTCGTGCTAGACTGAATATGGTGAAGAAGTTGGGTCTGATCGGGGCAGGTGTTGCTGTTTTGGCTGTCGCTGGCGGGTTCTTTTTTTCCCGATCTCACGCGGTAATAAGAGTTATTGACGGTGATACCATTAAGGTTTCCGGGTATGACAAAAGTATTCGGTTGATAGGGATAGACACTGCGGAGGAAGGAGAGTGTTATAGTCGTTCAGTGGAGCGGAACGGATATATGTCCATCGAAATGCGTGTGCACGCATAACTTCTACCAAATGATGGGCATATCGGGACACTTTCT
>MEXE01000054.1:0-259 GCA_001775555.1 Candidatus Amesbacteria bacterium RBG_19FT_COMBO_48_16
CGTGTATTTGGAGGGTAGAGACGTGCCGTGCCGAATAGATATGGTGGCGGTGGTCTTGGATGAATTCAATCGGCCAGTGGAGATAAAGCACTATCAAAATGTCACTTGACGACAGGGGGTTAATTTACATCAAATGTATGATTGTGGTTTTGTTGTAAATTATTGGGGCTGGAGGCGGTAGCCGAGGCCACGGTGGGTGGTGAGAGTATATTGATTTTTGACTTTCTCCCGCAGGCGGTGGATGAGCTGATCGATGGCG
>MEXE01000054.1:281-4961 GCA_001775555.1 Candidatus Amesbacteria bacterium RBG_19FT_COMBO_48_16
TTTTGACGTCGGGGTAGACCGCTTCGCAGATTTGGTCCTTGGAGAGGATTTGGCCAGAGTGAGTTTGCAGAAGATTTAAAAGATGGGTTTCAGCTCCGCTGAGCGAAGCAGGGGAGTGCAGTGTCAGGTAATCGGCTAATAATTGACTGCGAAGTTGGCCAGCGGCGTTGGTCAGGCCATGCTTGGCCAGTAACTGGGGATTAGGCGAGCTACCCAGAGCGAGGCGGATTTCTTCCAATTGGGTTTTGAGACGGGGGTGGGTGTGCGGGTCCAGGCCGAGGTGGTCACGGAGCGACTGCATGACGATTTTTACCAAGGCGGGAATACCGCCAGACAGGTGATTAATATCTGTAATCTGATGGGGACTGGGAGTGAAGTCGAGGTCCGGGGAGAAGTCATTAAGGATAGTGGATTTGAGGTTGGAATCGGCAATTGCCGGGAGAAATACTATATTTTCCGAGGCGATTTCATACAGATCATCGAGAAGGGGTTGGAATGAGGCAGACAAGGGAGTAAGACCCCGGTAGAAAAAGACATATTTAAGGTGATATTTATTTTGATCCCGCAGGGCTTTGAGAAAGACGAAAAGCGGGGAGAAGTCCGGGGTGAGAAGAACGTTGAGGGAGTCGATGACAATTGTAGAGTCTTGCCCTGCAAGTCGGGAGGCAATTAGACCGGAGAGCTGACTGGACTGCGTGGATAAGTCAGCCAGACCTAAGTTAGCAGCAAAATGATTTAAGAAGGCGGGTAAGTCACGGGGAATTAACAAGTTGGTGTCCAGGTAAATTCCCGGAATTTTTCTGGCCAGGCGGCTTTTGGCCATGCCGGGCAGACCGACGACCTGGACAGATTCGCCGCGGGAGAGAATGGTTTGGATGCGGGTTAGAACCGGGTCCATAAGGCGAATTTTAGCATTTTGGGAGGATGGTGATGGGCAGATGATGAAAGCGGGAGATTGTTGTCAAGTAGGAAGGGAGAGGGAAAAGTATATTGGGAGTATGAAGGATCGGGGACCGCTTGATTACCACCAATGGCCAAAGGAATTGAGGGGCCTTGAGGGAATGCATCGGATGGGCAGGCTGGTAGCTAGAGGAACATTTGATCCGCATACTAAAACCTGGGATTTCAGCCGAATGGATATTGGGGATCTAGCAACAATCGATATGCTGAGGGAGGTGGGAATGTGGGTTAGGAATTGGGATGAGGCGCTGATAGAGGAGCTGAAGAAAAGGCTGGCGGAATAGTGAGATATGGAGAGATCAAAAGTTATTAACTGCGGTGAAGGACAGGGGTTTGGAAGGGGAAAATTAGAGATAGGCGGAGTTTTTTGGTGTGATTATTTTAGGAATGATGTTAGACTGGTGATTAAGGTCCAGGGAGGAAAAAGGGTTTGGGAATGCCGGGAGGGAAGATGCGGGCAGTGGTTTGTGCCGGAAGGCGAGACGTTGAAGTAAATTAGCTGGTTTTTACCCCCATGGAGCGGGCGGTGCTCTGGGGGGAAGTGAGTTAACGATTGAAAAGCCCTCTGACAATACTGGAAAGCACTGATAATGGACCTGACCCTAGCTTATCTCTTATTGCTAAGTTGGCAAGAGCCTGGTTGTTTCTCTCTATCTCCTCCAGGGTAATTCGTTCTCTTGGCCATCTATTTTGACCATTTGACATCCAAATTTTCTGACCTACTGCTTGAGCTGTCATCTGTGTTTCTAGCAGTTTTCTGTTTGCTTGCATTGCTTTTATTGCGATGGTGAACGCTGAGAAGATTTTAGGGTCTCTTGTTTTGACGGTGAGTGAGGGTTCAGCTTGACCGGGAGGGGCCACTTCAGTGAGTTTCAGGGGGTATCTGGCTTGGATTAATTGTCCCGCTAATTTGATGAGGATTTGATAATCATCTGCTTGTCCTTCCTGGAAGGAAAATTCTTTCTTTACCATTTTTTAATTATAGGTCTTTTTAAACTGGGTGTCAATGAATACTGGAGTATGGATCTTTCAGAATTGGTATTCTACTGCATCTGAGGCTTGGTAAGAGCAGTCAGTTTTATATCACTTTTACCCCCATGGAGCGGGCGGTGCCGGTGACGGTCTTGATGGCGGATTCGAGGGAGTCGGTATTCAGGTCGGCCAGTTTGGCTGAAGCGATGTCTTTGACTTGGGCGGCAGTTAAAGTACCGATCGGTTCGCGGAGGGGTTTTGGGGAACCTTTAGGCAAGCTCAGGGTCTTTTTGATCATGGCGGAAACAGGGGGGAGCTTGGTGACAAAAGTGAAAGTGCGGTCCTCGTAGACGGTGATAACGGCGGGGATGATATTACCTTTTTGGTCCTTTGTCTTGTCGTTGTACTGCTTGACGAAGTCCATGATAGGCAAGCCGTGCTGGCCCAGAGCCGGGCCGACCGGAGGGGCGGGAGTGGCCTCGCCAGCCGGCAGGTTTAATTTAAGAGTGGTTTTGATTTTTTTGGGAGCCATAATGGTGGAATTATATCACTGATTTGATTAGTAACTGACGTAAAATCCCAGAAAGGCAAGGAATTTTCTGAATCTGCTGACTTTATTACATAGAAAGAAGAGCTGATGATAAAGCTTGAGTAATTCTTCGTTGCTTTCAAAAAGGGTATCATTATTGAGAAGAAGTTTTCTCGGATCTTGATCTGGGTTGAGCCTGACCTTTGTTCTTTGGTGCGCGGAGGAGACAGCATCTATCCGTTCGGTTCTTTTGATTAGATCTGTATGGCCACAAGTGCAAACAGTGTTATCTATTCTGAAGGGACAGTGTATAGGTACTATTTCTTCGGACACCGCAGGTTATATCTTTTTGACCTGTAAAAAGTCGAGCTCCACGGGGGTTTCGCGGCCGAAGATAGACACCAGAACCCGGAGTTTGCCGGCGGCTTCGTCGATACTTTCAATAGAACCTAAAAAGTCGGCAAAGGGGCCGTCGGTAATTTTGACGGCTTCGCCCAGGGAAAAGTTGGCCTTGTATTTGGGAGCTCCCATCTGGGCAAACTGCATAATGGCGGAGACTTCGGTTTCGGAAAGGGGAGTGGGGCGGTTGCCGACGCCCACAAAACCGGTAATACCCTGAGTGGTGCGGACTACCAGCCAGGAGTCGTCGTCGATGACCATTTTGATTAGAAGATAACCGGGAAAAATTTTTTCGCGAACGGTGGATTTTTTGCCATGCTTGATGTGGATTTTGTCCTGGGTGGGGATGAGAAGTTCAAAGACTTTATCAGTTTGGCCGAGAGTGGCAATACGCTGGCGCAAAGTTTCAGCGACACGGGCTTCGTGGCCGGAATATGTATGGACTACATACCATCTGGCTTGGCTGGCAAAGGCTTCTGGGGCTTTGACATTGATGACTATGTGGCCGGGAATGATCTTAGAACCCAGACCCCGTTCGGTGACGGATGGCTGGTCCGGTCCTGCGGCGGGGACGACCGGCTCGGGAACGGAAACGGGTTTGTCAGGCATAAATTACTTGAGTAATATTGTCAGCAGGTTGGTAAAGACAAAGTCCAGAGCACCGACGTAAGCCGCGACGACGGCGGAGATAGCAATGACAATAATCGTCAGCTGGATGGTCTGTTCGCGGGTGGGCCAAGTGACGGCTTTGAGTTCGGAGACGGTATCTTTAATATAGGAGACAAGGTTCATGGGGTTATTTTAACAGCAGTTTTACCCAAACAAAAAGAGTCTTAGCGACTCGTGTCAAGGATTATATATAATTTTGAATTAAGAAGCAAGAACCGGGGGACTAGGGGATGGGGGTGGTCTGAGGGAGAGAGGCGAGCTGGTTGAGCGCTTGGGAGCCCTGTTCAAGATAGTCGGGAGCAGCGGGGGTGAAGACGGGGGCTTGGTGAAGGAGAGTAGCCCGGAAACTTTCGAGGGTCTCGATCATATGAGTGACGGTGGCCTGGGGATTTTGGGTAATTCCGGTCTGACTGGTGTCAATTAACTGACCGAGGAAATATATTGCGGCAATTGAGATTAAAGCAAGGCCAACGCCAACATAGAGCCATTTTCGGTTTTCCTTGTTCTTCAAAAATTCAGTCATTTTTTTAAGATAGAGGGGTAGTGTGTAAAGATTTGAGATATATTATGTGAGCGGTATGATATATAGATTGTTATTATGTATGAGTGGTTTGAGAACCTTAATGTGATTAGAGGGTGCCGAGTTTAAATTGTTTGGCTTCATTGGGATCGAATTTGCCTCCTTCTTCGTTAGATATTACAGCCATGCAAATAAGAGCCTCATGAATTGTAAAGGCCATTGTTGACGCTTCAAAATAATACCGGCTTTCTGGTACTCCGGACAATATAAAATCGACGCCGGTTCCGAATGAGTTGACGCTAGCCCGTAGATATCTGATACTGGCAAAATAAGCTTCGCTTTTATTACTCATAGTTCTGGACTAGTGATATTTGATGACCAGTTGAGGCGGGTAGGTGTTGGAGCCGGAGTTTGAAGAATAGAAATAGGCGAAGTCGCCGGTAACATCTCCGCCTTGAGTTTCGGTAGTAAAACGGAGGCGGTATTGGGAGCGGGAATGACCGGAAGTTAGGTCAGCTTTAAGAGCCGCGGTCACATTGGCATCTTTCCACTCCAAGGCCGGGTTGGAAGCGCCGAAGGATGAGGAATTGGAATCATAGGCGGCTAAATTGTAGTCACTGTTTTCTAAAGT
>MEXE01000055.1 GCA_001775555.1 Candidatus Amesbacteria bacterium RBG_19FT_COMBO_48_16
CGACCCAACACTGGCTAGAATTTTAGAACAACTTAAACTCGGTAACCTGGGCCCATAAGTTCAAGAAGTTCTCGAAAAAGCAGTCCATATAGCCAGAATAGGTGCCACTGCAGACATCTCCGTTCAAACCAAAACTTTGAGTCGTCTCACAGGACTACCTAAATTACGCCTCGCATACTCATGCCGGACTCTTGCTAACGCCCTTGCCGCCCAATCCTGGAAAAGCGTCGGTTCCGGACACGATCCTCAACATGAACTGGGTGAAAACCCTTGGAGAGGGGATTCTCACAATCCATCTCTCCCAGACGAATAAACCCCAAATATTCACCACCTAGTGCCCTCATGTATCATGCATCGATGCATGATACACAAGTCAGAATATTCCCTTCCTGGGAATCCTTCCCCCGGCCGCCGCCACTGCATACTTCACTAGCGATTTGAGTATCTCCTTCATCACTTCACTCGCCCTAACTTCGTGAACAATCCTGACCAAAGGCTCATTCTTCTCTTTTGCATACCGGTAAGTCAAACGAAACCGATTCGCTGTCGCCCTAGTCACATGCAGAATCCTCCCTATCTCTACATCCGGATATCCTTCCTCAATTAAGACGAAGGCCACTAATCTTTTAGCCAGCATTAAATATTCAGATCTGGACAACAACGTCTTCATCATAGATCTCATTTCGCCCGCATCAGTTATCTCTGCCAACTTCTTTCCGAAAACATCTTTTATTTTTTCCTCTTCCTGAGTAGACAGCTGCCATCTTGACAGGGGAGTCACAATCACCATCGTATCATGGATCGATGCATGATACACTAGCCTATTTCCCGAAAACCAATGTATACTCTCAATTATGAAAACCGCTACTGATCCCCGCCATCGCCGCCGGGCAAAGCTGATTCAGCATCTTTTTGCTTCGTCCTTTCACCGCCAGCCCAACCTTTTGGTTCGATATATCTGGCAAAAACTACCTCTTATTGACCCTATTATCGCCGGCGCGGCTCCCGAATGGCCTCTGTCCAAGCTCAATCCCGTAGATCTGGCCATCCTGCGCCTGGCCGTCTATGAACTCACGATTGACAAATCCGCACCTTTTAAGGTTATTATTGACGAAGCGGTAGAATTAGCCAAGGAATTTGGCGGTGAAGCCAGCCCTGGTTTTATCAACGGAGCCTTGGGAAATATTGTCAGTACCTATGAATCCCAATCTTAAATCAGCCATCATCGAATTTTTAGCCAACGAGTTTCAGGTCAACTCCGACACTTTAATCCCTGATACCAGTTTCACCCTGGACCTCAACCTGTCCCTCCAGGCTACGCTCGATCTCCTCCAACGGCTTCAAGACGCTCTCAATTTCACTCTCCCCGAAGACAAAATCTCCGGAATTAACACTATTTCCGATATATTCTCCGCCCTCGAGCCGGAAATCCCCAACCCTGATGAGACATGACTCCCGCTTCTTCTTATTTTTCTCTCGACAATTCATTCCAGGCCGCGTTAATCCACCGCTCATACTGCAATGAGCACCCGGGGTTTCAGTCCAACGAACGGTTGGAATTTTTGGGTGATGCCGTGTTGTCACTGGTCATATCCTCCCGCCTCTATCATCTTTTCCCCCATCTTCCCGAAGGGGAGCTGACTGCCAGACGATCCAATCTGGTCCAAACTTCGTCTTTAGCCGCCAAGGCCAAGGTTCTCCGGCTCGACGCTCAGCTCAAACTCAGTCGGGGCGAAGAAGAAGGCGGAGGTAGAAACAACCCCACCCTGTTAGCCAACACGTTCGAGGCCGTATTGGGGGCTTTATATCTGGATTCCGGGCTGTCAGCATGTGACAAATTACTCCAATCGGTATTCCCCGATTCCGAAATCCAAAAACTTACGCACATCAAAGACCCCAAAAGTCTGCTTCAGGAAATTTCCCAAGCCAAAGGCTGGGGTACTCCTACATACCACACCGTTACCGCTACCGGCCCGGACCATGCCAAACGTTTCGAAGTCTCGGTGCATCTCAACCGGCAACCGGCCGCTACCGGTACCGGGACCAGCAAGCAAAGGGCAGAAACAGCCGCCGCCACTGCCGCTCTTAACAACCTTCCTGTCAAATGATAAAATAACTCCCATGCTCAAAATAAAACTTATGCCTGTTGGCAAAAAAAATGCCCGCCAATACCGCATTGTCGTCGCTGAAGAAAATTCCAAATTGACCGGAAAGGTTACCGCCTTTCTGGGTTTTTATCATCCCCGGTCCCGGGAAATTCAGGTAGACAACACCCGCATGAAATCCTGGATAAACCGTGGAGCCCAGCCCACACCCTCAGTCAGAAAACTCCTCTTTAAATCAGACTAAAGTATGGAAGACTTCCTGCGCTTTCTGATTACTCCGCTTCTTTCCCATCCCGACAAACTCCAAATAACCGGCAGTAATGCTGCACTTACCCTCAAAGTAGACGACACCGACGTCGGCAGGGTTATCGGCAAAAACGGTCATGTCATCAATGCCATCCGCACTCTCCTGCATACTTACTCTTCCGTCCGCCAACTCCCCTTTACCAACCTCACTCTGGACGCCCAACCTGTTCCTAAAAAGGAATCGCCGATCCTCCCCCCGTCGGGGGCACGGAAAACTGCAGTGTCTGGTTAAATCCCGACAGCCTCCCCTTCATCTGTAACAGCATCCCTGCATAATCCGGCAGTGGCAGCTCTGCCGCCTCTTGGGGAATCTTGTCCCAGCTCTCCCAAGCCCCTTCCGCCCCCACCTTCAATATCCCCGAAAGGTAATCGGCTCTTACGATTCTTACCAGGGGTAAACTATTTTCAAGTGATGCCAATATTCTTCCCGCCTGTTCCAAGCCGGACACAGTGTACACCGCCTCTATGATCAACTTATTTTCATCGTCAACTCCGGTCTGCGCCGATTCAGTCGCTTCCTTCGCCTCACCTCCGCTTCCCCTGTAACTTTCCAGGAACGCTCCCGCTTCAGCTCCGGCTGATCTTAATTGTCCTATGAGAAGCCACGCTTTTTGCGAAGCCGGTACGGCTGTCAACGCCAATTTCAAATCCTCGCTCGCTTCGGTAAAACTCAAACTGTCCAAAATTCCGGCTTTCCTTCTCATTATGGCCACCCGTTCCAGCCCTTCTTTTGTTTCCCTCTGACTTTGTACTGACTTCTCCCACATACTGCTCCCCCTGCCCAAGCCCCAGTTGATACTCCCGAATACGACTGCCAGCACTATTGCCGGATACACCACCCACCGCCATTTCAACCAGCTTCCACTTTTTCTGTCAAATTCCACCTTTTTCTCCTTTCAAACGGATAACTGCTTTCCAACCGCTGCCCGGACGCATCACGGCTTTATCAATCGTCACCTCCTGGTAAAATCCGGCCAGCCGGCTGGCGTATTGGGTAATCTTAGCTGCGGAATCGGCTGCAACTTCCACGCTTTGCCGGTCTTCACCGTAATTCCATTTTTCCACATTCACCCCCTCGCTTCCTGTTCCCAGCCTGTTTATTTTTTTAGCCGCTTCCCCCCGGGAATCCAGCCAGTTTACGACTACCTGGCTCCGCATGGCCAATTTGCGCACCAGGACTTCAGGTTCTGCCAATCTTACCAGCCGTAAACGGAGTTGTTCTTCCTCGACAGTTTGAGCTTTGGCCCGGGAGGCTACCCACCACCACCACCCCCCTAAAGCCGCGACTACTACCAGAAAAGTTACCAACAGTACCGTCGTTGCTGCCACCGTTGTCCGCCGGATATCATCAATTCTTTTATCCTCAAGCTGAATCTTCTCCAAAAAATTAATCATAATCCCTCATAGCTCCCGCATGGCCAAACCGATAGCCACAGCATAAAAAGGCCCTTCAATAGGGGAAATCTTTGGCCGTTTGGCATCCGTCACCACCTTCAATAGCGGATTGCCGATCGCCACTTCCATTCCCACCATCCCCGATAATACTCCGGCCAGTTCCGGTACTACCGCCATCCCCCCCGACAAAGTCACCAGTTTCACCGTCTCCCCCGGATGTTTTGAGGTATAAAAATCCGCTGTTTTCTTCACTTCATTCCCCACGACTACCAGCACCGGCCGCATTACTTCCACCAGCTTCCCTCCCAATTTATCTCCGGCAAAGCCGTAGGTATTTCTGTACTGTTCTGCCTGGCTTCTTTCCATTCCCAGGCCTGATTCTATCGCCCTGGTAAAACCCTCTCCGCCTGTGGGTATCGTCCGCGAAAAGACTAATTGTCCCTCCCGCACCACTCCCAAATCGGTTGATTTAGCCCCGATGTCAACTACCATTGACAACGGATATCCATGCGCAACCTCCGCCCTGGCTGCCGCTGTCAACTCCGTCTCTATCGCCACTACCTCGAGTCCCGCTTTTTCCAATACTGCCACTGCCGAATTAACCAGCGACTTGGAAGCAGCCACCAGTAATACCTCCATCCCGCCCCCCGCCTCATCTCGTTTGATTACCTGGTGACTCCATACCGCTTTTTCCTCCGGGATGGGAATATACTGTTCCACCTGCCACTTCAAAGCCTGTTTTACTTCCGCATCGCTCAACAGCGGCATTTCCACAATATGCGATGACACTTGTTCTTCAGGTAAGGCCACTACCGCTTTGCGCGCTTTGGCCCCACTCTCCTTTATCATTTTCACGAGCACTGCAGTTACTGCCAACAAATCTCCCTGGCCTCCGCCAATACCGCTTCCCGGCGTTGCCGCCGAAATAGCGGTCGCCAACTTCCACTTATCCTTCCGCAGTGGTGACAGCTCTACCAGTTTAATCGCAACCGAACCTATATCAATTCCCAATTTGGGCAGATCACTCATATCATTTTTTACTGGGTCAAGCCCCCGCCTCCCCCCGAAAACAAGGCTGAATCAAACATCGCTGGCACATCCCAGTTCGCCACAGTTGCGTGCAGTCTTTGAGCCGACGTTCCCGACTGCCCCGTTGATACGACATCCGTAGCCTGTGCCGGTAAGGATCCCGACCCCATTGCTAACACCGCTAAGTTAACCGCTTGCCCATTATAAATTGGTCTTATCCTAAATATCTGCGGCATTCCTGAAGCTTCCATACCCAGGTCAGACCAGAGTACATCCCGGGAGAAATCATAATTCAGAGTCCCGCACCCTCCCGCTCCTGCCGACAAAAATCCGCTTCTGGTCGGGCTGGCTGAGTCGTATCCCCCTCTGCCCAACTTCGTTTGGCCGGAAACGGTATAATAAAGTATCACCTCCACGGCCGGTTGTTGTCCGCCTCCCTTCCCCCAGCACACTTTAACCCCGGTTGAGGAGTACCCTGTCAAACCTACCGTCGCCACTTCACCTTCCTCCAGTTTAAACGGTACCTCATACACCGACCCCGCCCCCAAACTGGTATTGGACACTGTGTATGAAGCGTTCGAGCTTGCCAGGTTTCCAGTGCCTCCCGATCCGGCAATCACCCCACCGAATACCCTTTCTATCCCGGTTTCTGCCGCTTCCAAAGCCCGGGCTGATTCCTCCTGAGTGGACGACACATTCACTTCAGTTACACTCCTTGAAGCAATCGACAATCCCACCACCAATACTACTCCCAAAATCAGTAGCACCACCGCCAGCGCCTGACCTTTTTGCATACCATCATTTAATCAACATTTGCCAACCCGTGTCAACCTTACGGAGCCCGCAGTGTCGCCTGTGACGTAAATACCAAGCCGGAGCTTCCGGCTCTTTCGGTCACGTCCGTCGCATTGACACTCTCAACCGCAAAACATATTTTCACCGTCCTTGTTCCGCCTGCACAATCAAACACTCTCGGACACGAAATGGGCCGGCTCACAGTCACCCGGGAGGAAGTTAAATTCGTGGTAGCAGTACTACTGCTCGAAGCCATCGAGTTCGGGACAGTCGCTGTCTCCCACTTAAAAGACAGGGCCTGCCCGTCCTGCGCCACCAGGCTTACCGAGTTGCCGTCACCCGGACAGGCAGTGATACTCTGCGCATATTTTATCATCCCCAGCATGGCATTTAATGCATATGACCCTTCCGTTTTGACAACAGCTATCGCTTCCGCTTTCCTGCTTCCCCGCAAAGCAGAAAACAGTAGTCCGTTGACCGTCACCGCTACCAACGCCAAAAGCCCCATCCCGATCAGTATTTCCACCAATGAAAAGCCTTGTTTTTTATTGAACATTGGACATTGAATATTGAAAATTACTATTAATATCTGGTAAACACCTGCGTCTGTGTGGCGTTTGCCGTCCGTCCTCCTTCGCTCCATCTGATTACGCTTACCACACTTAATTGTTCCACAGCCGTTCCCGCCGGTACCGGAGTGACATTCTGATAAGTGAATGTCATTTCACTCGTAAATTCAGTTCCGGAAATCTCACACGAACTTCCGTTGGTAATCGCTGTCCCGTCAAAGCATTTAGTCCCGTTATAAGTGCTTTCAAACACCTCCCATCCCAACCTGTCCTTCTCGCTTCTGGCCAACTCCAGCGCCTGGTTCGCCAATCCCGTCGCCTGGGCTTGTCTTCGTGCCAATCCCGAGCCGGAAACACTTCTGGTCGCCACATGCACCAACCCTACCAGCACCGTGACAGCCAGTGCCATTGCCAGCATCACCTCCACTATCGCTTGCCCGGCGTAGTCCCGACGTAGTCGGATCTGCCCCTTCGTAGTCCTCAATTTTTTCATTGAATTTCCCCGGATTTAAAAACTCTGATTACTTCCAAAAATCCCACCTGGCTGTCAGCCATGGTAATTGTGAAACTTTCTGACCCCACAGCCAGAGGCGGTTCTGTCTCCATTCCCTGGCCCAGAGATTTAAACATCACCCTGGTTCCGGACGGCAGGCTGTCACTCAAAGACAGACTGGCTTCCCCCGGCAATTTTACTGCCGGCCGGTTAGTAAAGTTAATGTTGTTTACTCCATCCGAGCACCAACCGTCTAGTACTACGGTTCTCCCGTTCATGTCCAGTGTCACTCCCCAACCCAGAAGGCCCGGGTCATCCCGTGTCGCACACAGATTATCAGCTCCCAGGCACATCAAACCCCGCCCGGCACACGTTTCAGGCGGTTCGGGACACACATTGCAGTCTTCTTTCTTTCCTGCAGTTGCATTTGATTTCGCCTGCCGTAAAGCTTGCTCCAATTGTTCACCCGCGGCTTTGTCAGCTTGCACTCTGGCCGACCGGCCGAAATTCACCATCACATACCCGCTCACTAACGCAATTAGGGTAATTACCACCACCAATTCCAACAAAGTAAACCCCCGCTTCATGGATTAGCCACCAATTCATAACAAGGATAACTTGCTCCTCCGCAATTCCCGCCGCAGGCCGCATCCAATACCCCGGGTGCCGGATCGGGCAATTTTTCCCGTCCCATACACAAAACAAATGTCGCACATCTTCCCGCCCCGCAGCCGGCCGGAGTGTACCGGTATATCCTTCCGCTGGTCATATCTTGAGGTATTGATCCGATAAAAGTTGGTGTCAAACCGGATATCTCACCGGAACTGCAGCTGGACCCCGAACTGCAGCCGGGATATCCCCGATTCTCCTGGCGGTACATTTCCAAAGCCGATGCAATTGTCTGCAGATCCGCTTTCCTTTTTACGTCCCGTCCATACCTCTGGGACCCCGGTCCCAGCTTGGATATAGTCAAAACCGTCAACACCATCAGTACCGACACCGCAATCAGCAGCTCCACCAGAGAAAACCCTTCACTTTTAACTTTAATTCCCGGCATACCAATTACATTGTATATTAGAGCCGCATGCCTGTGTCAAACCTTTTTTATATGCCGGGTCTCGCCGATACTCCAGCGCTACAAAAATTTTAAACGTCTGCCGTTTATCATCTGCTTCATACACATACCGGCGGCCTTCGCTCACCTTGGGATCCACCGGCAGCTTCTTCAGGTACACTACGTTATCCCGATCCACAATTTCTCCCTCCCCCCAATCGCATCTCTCCATGCCCTCCCTGCCGCAGCTGATTATCGCCCCGTTATCGTCTGCAGGCAGTATCCGGTAGTCGCCCAAATACCTCACCAGCGCCCTGGTAACAAGTTCCGCATCGGCTTTCCGTTGGGCATCCCGTGTTTTCATCGCTCCTGTACGCAGCTGCACCGCCGAAATCACCAAAATCACCAGCACCACCCCCGCAAAAAATACAATTTCCTGCTTCTTCCATTCCCAAACCGAAAAATACTCCATCAAAATTATTGTACCATCTTCAGTCCCCATCACTTATAGCCAGCTTATTCAGGTATGCAAAAACCGGTACGCCGGATGTATACCCATTTTGGCTCAAGCCATTTTGTGAGCTTCCAACTAAATGGGTATTAGGTAAGAGAGGGGTTAGGGGTAAGTTATTTAAATTTAAAAATTAAAAATTTTCAGTAACCTCTCCCCCCAAAAAAACGCCGCCCAGGTCCCGAAAACCAGAAAAGGACCGAACGGTATTTCACTTTTCATTTTCGCCTTTCCTAAGACTATTTTTACCAAACCCGCTGCCGCTCCGCTCACAAATGCTATCCAGATTGCCACGCCGATCGCAGGCCATCCCAGCCACCACCCGGCTACCGCCGCGATTTCCACGTCCCCAAACCCCATAGCTTTTCCCCTAGAAACCGCCCACAACCCCCCGATCAAAAATAACCCTGTCAACAAGCCTAAAACATTATTTTGAAAATTGTTAATTAATAATTGATTAAAAATTGAAAATTGAAAATTGAAAATTAATATTAATAACCCCCAAACAACCACCATCGCTTCAGACACTAATTTTGTTTCCCAATCCATCACGGCGATTATAGTCGTCACCCAAAAAATCCCCATCAAAACCAATGTTTGAAAAATTTGAAAATTAGAGAATTGATTAAAAATTAATAAAAATCCCACCCCCATCAACACCTCCACTACCAAATTCCGATAGGGGATAGGGGAGTGGCAGTACCTGCACCTGCCCCGCAAAGCCAGCCATGATACCACCGGTATCAGGTCATACCACTCCAGTTTTCGTCCGCACTTATCGCAATGCGATCTGCCCGCCCCCCACTTCTCTCCCCGCGGCAGACGGTCAATCAGAGCGTTAGCCGCGCTTCCCATCATTGCCCCCAGCACAAAAATCCAGATAGTCACTAGTTAATAATAACCGCTCCTTCCCACAAAAACACTACCCTGTCGGGCAGTGTTTCTCTCTCTACACATCAATTCCCTTACGGACAGGCTCCCAAAGTAGTCGTGGCCGCAGCTTTGTATACCCCGGCAGTACCCAAACTTGAATCCCAACACCACGTCCCGACTCCGCCTGCCGTCGTATTTTTCTTGGCTTTCAGTTGCCCAGTTACCTTCCCTATGGTCTGACCCGCGTTCACGCTATATGCATAAGCAGTATAGTTTGTCGGTTGAGTCGGCATTGTAGTCAGTTCACCCGATGTTCTCAAAACTCCCGCTGTATATTCAGCAGAGGTTGGATACAAACCGCTATTTTGCGCCGCATAAGACTGCAAAGCTGTGGCAATTTGGCCTACGTCATTTTGTACTTTAGCGTCATTAGCCTGGGCCAATTTATCCACCGGATCAATCAAGGCCACAATCCCTGCCGCAATTACCGCCAAAACTCCGATAACTACTAACAGTTCAATTAAGGTAAAACCCCATTTTCTTCTCATAGTCTACTCACCCCCTTAAGTCTCATATTTTATTTGTAATCCCGTAAATTGGCATAACCACTGCATACATCAAAAAACCCACTCCCACTGCCAGTATCATTAGTATTACCGGTTCGATAGCCGTTGTCAATCCTTTGACTTTCTGCTCGGACTCAGACTCAAAATAAACCGATAGCTTATATAGTACCTCATCCAGCTTTCCCGTTTCTTCACCCACGGCAATCATCTGTCCCACCATCGGCGGGAACAACTCACTCTCGGAAAAACTGATCGAAATCGGGAAGCCCTTTTCCACCTGCCTGGAAATACGTCTCAGGTCTTTCTCCACTACTACGTTACCCAACGTCTCCGCCACTATTGTCAGCGCTTCCACCACTCCCACCCCCACTCCTATCAGCAATCCCAGAGTGCGTGATAATTCCGCCAGCATTACATTTTTAACCAACGATCCGGTAATCGGAAGCCGGTACAAAAACCCGTCAAACTGCTGCCTGCCTGAATCCGTAGTCAAATACCACCTCAGGCCGTAAAACCCGCCTGCCAGACCAAGTCCGACTAATAACCAGTATTTGGAGGCAAAATCTGAAATCCCCACTACCACCTGGGTAGTCCAGGGTAATTCCTCTCCAAAATCCGCATAAATCAGTTTCATTTTGGGAATAACCACCACCATCATAATCGCCATCACCAGTATCATTCCCACCACAATAATCGCCGGATAAATCATCGCTCCTTTTACTTTCACCCTAAATTCCCGGCTTTTTTCTAAAGTTTCGGCCAGCCTGTTCAGCACCGTCTCTACCACGCCGGCAGCTTCCCCGGCTTTTACCAAAGATACATAGACCCTAGAAAATACCGCCGGATGGTGGGACATAGCCGTGGACAAAGCCGCGCCGGACTGAATATCGGTGAGTATCGCCGATACAATTTTCCCCATCCGGGGAGACGACTGCGTCTTCAAAAGTGTCAGGGCATCAGACAACGGCAAACCGGCTGTCATCATCGTCGCCAATTGCCTGGTAAAGTTCGCCAGCTCGGAGCCTGATACCCCGCCGATCCCGGACAGCAAAGTCTCTCGACCCGGCGCAATTTTTACTTCATTTATGGAAATCGGGACTAGTTTCTGCTCAGCCAGCATCGCCGCCACACTCACGGCACTCGCTCCTTCGACCATTCCCCTGACCATCTGACCGGAAAAATCTTTGGCTTTATACCTCCATTTCATTACTCTCCTCCTTTGACATACCGGGCCACGTCGGCTGGCCGTATAGCGTATGCCTGGGCTACTTCCAAAGTGATCACCCCTTCCCGTACCAGTCTGGCTAGCATTCCTTCCAAGGGCACCATACCGTATTCAGCCGAAGTCATAATGATGTTATCCAGCATGTGCGTCCGGCCTTCCCTGATTGCCGTGCGCACCGCCGAAGTCCCCACCATTATTTCATATGCCAAAACCCGGCCGCCCCCGATTCTTGGAATCAGTCTTTGAGACAACACCGCTTCCAAATTCGCCGATAGTTGAGCTCTGACCTGCGGCTGCTGATTTTCTGGAAACACATCCACAATCCGGTCCATAGTCTGTGCAGCGGAGTTAGTGTGCAGGGTAGCAAATACCAGATGCCCCGTCTCCGCAATTGTCAGCGCCGCAGCTATAGTCTCAAAATCCCGCATTTCCCCGATCAGAACTACATCCGGGTCTTCCCTTAGCACCGACCGCAAGGCTATTTCCCAGGAATGGGTATCGTTGTGCACCTCCCTTTGGGAGACTATGCCTTTTGCCGACGTATACACATACTCAATGGGGTCCTCGATCGTTACCACGTGTACCGGCCGGGTTTGATTAATTTCCTCCAAAATGGCAGCCAGAGTCGTCGATTTTCCATGCCCCGTCGGTCCGGTCACCAGTACAAACCCCTGTTTCAAAATCGCGAAATCATGAGCAATTTTCGGCAGTCCCAGACTGTCTATCATCGGTATTTTAGCCGAAATCCACCGGAAACTTGCCGCCTGTGAGTTCCGCTGGAAATAAGCGTTAACTCGAAACCGTGCCTCATCTCCGTAAGAGAAAGAGAAATCGATTTCCTTATTCACCAAAAGTATTTGCTTCTGCTCGGTTGACATCACTCCGGCCACCAGCTGTTCCACCCGCGCGTCAGTCAATTTCTCTTCCCCTGCTACTGCCACCAGCGACCCGTCCTTGCGCACGATAGGAGGCGACCCGACCACTAAATGCAGATCCGAACACCCGTGCTGGATAGTATATTGGAGC
Source organism: Candidatus Amesbacteria bacterium RBG_19FT_COMBO_48_16 (assembly GCA_001775555.1). Lineage (GTDB taxonomy): Bacteria > Patescibacteriota > Microgenomatia > CAZETR01 > Amesbacteraceae > UBA12042. Next base: position 11,948 of record MEXE01000055.1, read on the forward strand.
AGCTGCTGAATAGTCATGATTCTATTATCAATTAAAAATTAAAAATTTCAAATTAAAAATTATTCTTGTGCCACCCTCAGCACTTCGTCGATCGAGGTAATGCCTTCGACCGCTTTCATATAACCGTCTTGCTTCATCGTGATCATTCCTTCGGCTACCGCAGCTTTCTCAATTTCTCCCGCCGATGCCCGCTCCAGTATTAACCGGCCGATTTTTTCCGTCACCGGCAGCACTTCAAATATCCCGATACGTCCCCTGTAGCCGGTATTCCCGCACTGTTCACAACCTTCCCCCCGACTCAGCTCCAGCTTGGAATTCACCCCTCCCGTCGCCGCACTGGGGTCTTTCGTCCACAATTTACCCAAGATCTCTCGAATATCCTGCTCTACTTCTGCCGTTGGCTGATAAACCGTTTTGCATGTCGTGCATATCCTCCGGGTTACCCGCTGCCCTACGATAGCGGTAATCGTCGAAGCCAGCAAATAAGCCTCCGCCTGCATATCCAAAAGCCGCGGCAGAGCTCCCGACGCATTATTAGTATGCAGTGTCGAAAAAACCAGATGCCCCGTAAGGGCCGCTTGTATTGCCAGCTCCGCGGTTTCCACATCCCGGACTTCCCCCACCATGATGATATTCGGATCCTGTCTCAAAAATGACCTCATACCCGACGCAAAAGTCAACCCCGCCTGAGGATTGATCTGCACCTGGTTGACTCCGCCTATCTGGTACTCTACCGGATCCTCCAGCGTCATCACGTTCACTTTAGTGGTGTTTATCCGTGATAATACTGAATACAAAGTCGTCGTCTTACCCGATCCCGTCGGCCCGGTAACCAGGATAATTCCGTGCGGCCGCAAGATTGCCTCTTCAAAATTTTTCAGCGCCCTGCCTCTTAAACCTAGCTCGGGCAACGACGGGACCGCTCCGGTTTTTTTCAAAAGTCTCATCACCACTTTCTCTCCGAATACCGTCGGCATGGTAGATACCCGCAAATCCACCTCTTCCTCATCTACCTGAAAGTTAAACCGCCCGTCCTGCGGCACCCGCTTCTCGTCTATTTTCATCCCCGACAATATCTTCACCCGCGACACCAATGCGTCATGAATCGCTTTGGGTAGGACCAATTTCTCATGCAGTATTCCGTCAATCCTGTACCGCACCCGGGTTCGTTCCTCCAACGGCTCAATATGCACGTCAGACGCCCGGGACTTGATCGCAAACTCCAGAATAGTGGATATGATCGAAGCCACGGGCGCTTTCTCCTTAAGTTCCGCTCCTTTTCGAAATCCTACCGATTTTGCCGTTTCCCCACTCGCCCCGCCGGCCTCTTTCAAAGCCGCCGTTACTTCTGTGGACAGGCTTTGCTGGTAGTTGCTGTCAATTGCCGCTTTTACGTCCGTTCTCTCCGCCGCGTACACTTTGATTTTGGCTCCGGTTTTTTTCTCCAAAAATTCTATCGCCGCCAGATCCCAAGGGTTAGCCATCGCCACCGCCAGCTCTCCGGTCGTGGGCTTATAATCAAAAGGCATTGCTTCCAGCCGCTCTGCTAAATTCCTGTCGATATATCCCATTGCGACCGGGGCAATGGCTTTATCCGCCAGGCTTACAAAGGGCAAATTTCTGGCTTTTGCTTTGGCTTTCATCATCTCTCCTTCATCTACCAATCCCTCCTTAACTACCCACATTTCCGGTACCATCCCCGTCGTCACATAGGCCATCCTGGCTTTCTCCCTATCCTCGGCTTTCAGCTTCCCCAACTTAACCAGCACATCCAGTACTTCCGCAACTTGGGATTCTCCGCCGGCACCCGGCGCTTTTTGGGCAGGAGCCATATCCCAATTTTGACAGCTCAACTGCTAAAATACAACCAGCCATGCACGCCTACATCACCCCCTTGCCTCCCGATCTGCCTGATTCCCCGGACATTCTCCGACTCGATCCTGCCCCCTCTATCGGGATTGATGAGATCCGCCGTATTCAGGCCTTTCTTTCCCGAAAACCCATTCATTCATCTCACAACACTGTCATCATCCGCCAGGCGGAAAAACTCACCCTGCCTGCTCAGCATGCTTTTCTAAAAACCCTGGAAGAACCTCCAGCCGGATCCCAGATATTCCTGGTCACCGCTCACCCCGACTCTCTTCTCCCTACTGTCCTGTCTCGATGCACTTCTGTCCAGGATAATAAACCCGTCGCTGGGGAACCCGAACTTTCCCCGACTCAGCAACTTCTCGATCAGATCCTTTCTGCCACAGCCGGTCAGCGGCTCTTCCTGATGGAATCTCAAAAATTCACCCGCGACTCCGCTTTGGAATTCCTCGATCATCTCGAGTACTTCCTACACCAACAAATCCGGTCCGGCTCTCCTGTTACTATTAACTATTCACTATTAACTGAAACCCGCAAGTTTCTGGCTGCCAACGTCTCCGTCCGTCTGGCCCTCTCCCACCTCTTCCTCAACCTCTAACCCCAATCATCACCCACCATCATCACACACCCGGTGTGTGATATTTATTCATGCCTGACGCAATGTTCATTCATCCAAGGACACATGATTTTCCCTGAATCCACTTCCAAAACTCGGGTCTGCGCAGGACCCCTATAATTCCGAGCTGAAAATCTCCGGCACCACAACGAAGTTGCTCCCAGAATAACTTGCAAAACTACATTTTCTACATCCACTTCTTCCAATTGTTGGTATCTGCCCGATTTTGTATAAAAAACTACATCAGCTCCACCCTCACACCCTCCAACCTTAGCCATGACTCACA
>MEXE01000056.1 GCA_001775555.1 Candidatus Amesbacteria bacterium RBG_19FT_COMBO_48_16
CGGGGCAAGGGCGCCGTGTTCATCGCGGGCGGTTTTTAAAAGAGAGTAGGCATTGTAACCCAATGCGGCCTCGTCCCAGGTAAACCCCGCCGGGCGGGCATCCAGCTTGTAAAGCCGTAAAGTAAACCCGATTACGATTATTAAAAATAAAATAACTTTTGATCGCATAGTTAGTTTTGTATTACTACCATACTCCAGAGTATGAGAGATATACCCAACTTCCTCCGGTCTGCATAGTGAACCGCGTCGGGCATATACCCAAAAACCCTCGTTTATATTTGCAAACTTGAGTTTGTTGGTTATAGGGGAAGATGAGATTAGAGGGCATATTAAAGCTCTTTTATGATAAATGCGGGGGAGCCGTCGAGAAAGCTGATTTGAGATAAAACTGTGCCTGCGGGAATATTTTCGGGACCGGCAACTATCAGATATTTTTCGCCGGGGTGGGGTAAGCTGACTATATCCTTCATCTCCCAGTCGTTGACAAACCTGAATTTGGCAAAGCTATCCACCCAATACCAATCGGAACGGAAATAGCGTACTAAACCCGGGTCGGATTGATATGCGACCGGGTCGACCGGCCAGTAAAAAAGGAAAAAGATATGGGGTTCGCCGTATTTTTTGGTAATAATAATCCGGTCATATTCGTCGTAATGAGCTTTGACGTAACTTACAGCTTCTTTAAACCCGTATTGCCAAGCCCAGGAATAAGTCGAACGGTAAACCGGAATCAGAGTGATGAAGTAATACACAAGACTTAAAAACAGAATGATTATGTAAACGGAGGCAATTTGGAGTGAGAATTTTTTGAGGCGTTGCCAGAGAGTAACTGCGGCAAAACTGATTACCAGCATAGGGGCGGGAAGCAATGTCATTGCCCGCAGGGTGTGGGGGGCGTCACGGGTTAGACTTCCGGGAAGCGGAGCCAGAAAAAGCCATAATATCAATAGCGGTTTATGATTTACGTTTCCGGATTTAAAAATCAAAAATATACCCAGATAAAAAAGAGGGAGATTGATAACTGATAACAGGCCAGACCTTGGGATATTAAACTGATAATGGCTGCCGCCTTTGAGAAAGAGAAAGTCGGGAGAGAAGTGGCCGAAATAGTTAATAGTAATAGTAAATAGTAAATAGGAAGGTCTGTTGTAAATAAAACGAGAGAGCGGAGCCGGTAATTGCGACGAACTTCGCAGTTCGTTTATCCTGTTGACGGCACCCTGGTCGATGGGTGAAACCCAGTTGAATCGGGCGAGACCTACTGGAGAGAGAAGTTGGAAAAACATGGGGAGGAAGAAAATAGTGAATAGTGAATAGTGAATAGTGAATAGTCTTGGACGCCGGATTAGCCAGAACGAGATGAGAAATAAGGGGACGAAGAGGCGGGCGGAGTTGTATGTCCACACTGATAGACCCAGGAAAAAAACAGCCCATACTGTTTGGCGCCGCAGAATAAATAATAATCCCAGGGCTATAAGAAGGGCGGCAAGATTGGCTTCGAGGGCAACGCGGGAAAGAAACCATGTCCAGGGTTCGACAGCCACGAGAAATGAGGCCAAAAGTGAGATGCGGGTGTCGGAAAAAAAAGCCCGGGCAAGCAGATAGGTAACGAAAATTAACATTGTACCAGCCAAAGCGGAAGGCAGACGTACTCCCGGGACCGTAAGACCGAATAATTTGACAGCCGGCACTGCCAAATATACATACCCGGGTAACTTGTAATCACCAAAAGCCCGAAAGATAGCCGGAAAGGCTACGCCCCATTCGTCATGGCCGGTTTTAAGTAGAGAATAAGCGTTATAACCCAGACTGGCTTCGTCCCAGTTGAGGCTGGGAGGAAAATCTGACAACCAAACCAGGCGCAAAAACAGGCCCAGGGCGACGATGGTTAACAGTAAGCCAAGACGGCGTTTAGGCGGAGGCATGATTTTTGATTTTGATCGAGTAGGAAACCGGTAAAAGTATCAGGGCAGCCAAACTGATTAAGTTGCCCATGCGGCGGACGGGAGTATCAGCAAACGAGAGACGAATATCATGAATTCCGGCAGGAAGTTTAAGAGTTACCAATCCCAACTCTCCGGAAGGATAGACAGCCAGAGTTTTACCGGAGACTTTCCCCTGCCAACCGGGGAAGTAAGCTATGGGAAAGCGGATTTCTGCCGATTCGGAATCAACCGCAAGGGTAGCCTCGGCAGACTGAGAAAGTTTCTGAAAGCCAAAGATCGCTACGTTTCCGGATACTACATCCGGCAAGGAAGGGGCAAATTCTGCGGGAAGACGGGATGCGTATTTTGGCCAGTAGTCGGAAAGGGATGAAGAACGCTGCTCGTCCCACAACTGCCCGGAGAACTGCTGGGAGTCAGTAATGGAGCGCCAAATGTCAGGACGGAAGAAGCCGGAGTTAGTAAATAGTAATAGTAATAGTAAATAGGGAATAATTTTGTTTGGTAGAATTTTAGAAACTACCCCGGTAGCAAGAGATAACCAGAGAGTAGACATGGTAAGAAAGCGCCAGGGAAACTGGATATAGAGCATCGGGGGAAGGAGCCGCCACAAAAAGTCCGATTTGCCATGAGTGAGAAAGATGGCGAAAAAACCGAGGAAAGTAAATAGTAAACAGTACACAGTAATAGGTGAACGGAATTGACGACGCAGAAAAAGCCAAGTCAGAGTAAGTAAGGGGGCTAACCAGTGGAGGTGACCCACGGAAAAGCTCATGGTGTCATTCGGACCCCAGACTGAGCCGCCGTAACCCCAAAAACGAGAAAGAAAGAGCTGACTAAGTGAGGCAAAATGCAAGCCATACTCGTAATAAACTTTAGTAGTTTCACTTAAAGTAACCAGACGGCTTTCAAAAATCACCGGAAAAAGATAAAAAGCGGCCAAGAGGAGGCTGGCGATGAAAGCCAACAACAGTCCGGGAGCGGAAGTAAGACGCCTAAGGCTTCCAGCTCGCCAGAAATACCAAACAAGAGCAAAAGGGACAAACATCAAGGCGGAAAGATTATGTGTCAAGATCAGGGCTGAGCCGGCCAGCGCTAAAGCCCACAGATATTTGGGGCGGGGGGTCTCCAAGTACAGATCCAAAACCCAAAGGATGACCGGATAAAAAACGAAAGCCAGGGATTCGGGTAAGGCACCTCTGACCCAGACGTCGACTGCCCGGTAAGGAGCGTAGACGTAAAAGGCGGCAGAAATCAAACCACCTAAGTTGCCCCAGAACCTGCGGGCCAGCAGGTACATGAACACAGCAGACAGCAGTAGCGATACAATGAATACTGACTTGACTGAATCGATAACGGAAAAATTCACGAAGCGAAAGACTTGGCCCAGCCAATAAGGAAACTGGCCATAATAGTTGTAAACCGGTTCGCCGTAACCCATGCCGGCATTGGCAGACCAGCGGCAGGGGAAAATCCCGTCGGCAATACAGCGATCAAATTCAAATTGACGAAAAAAGTGGAAATCATGAGTGGTATGAAGGCCGGGACGGAAAAGCAGGGAGAAGGTCGGGAGAATTAATAGTAATAGTGAATAGTAAATAGGGCGGTTCATATGGGGTCTTTCCTGGCTACTTTTATGACGGACCGGCCGTCGGGAGAGTCGATATGGAAATATTCAGAATAATGGCTGGGAAAATCCGAGGGGGAGCCGATGAATAAAGTGGGTACGGTAACCGGATCAGATAGATGCAGGTCGCCGAAACGGTATTTACCTAAGGTGTAACCGTCGTACTGGTCTAAAAACTTTAGGCCCAAGCTTTTTAAATCCGGCCAATTTTGAGCCGAAATCTGATATACGGATGGTAGTAAGGAGGTGTAGAAAGCCAGGTAAATATGCGGCTCGGACAAAGAACGGCTGATACGGACTTCGGGGAATTCGGCTGACAAATTTGCCACCCGGGTGAAAGCCTCTCTGCGACCGTAAAGCATGGCTGGACCTATTTGGGATCCGGAATGATAGATATAAGATTCTAGAAAGAAGAGAAGAGATAATAAGTAAATAGTAATAGTAAATAGTAATAGTAATCGAGGAGCGATCCATTTAATTAAACTATTGATCACGTAGGCCAAACCGATGGCTGAAGCAATTAGCAGGAACGGGATCATGACCGCGGCCCGGTTAGCGGCGTAACCGGGACCTTTGGCTAAGGCGGCGGGAATGGGGGTAAGAGTAAATAGCAATAGTAATAGTAATAATTCTTTGCGTGGTTTTTTGATAAACAGCACCAAAAATGATATTAAAAGGGGCAGTTCGATTAAATAAAGCACTCCCCTACCCGGGAGCATACCGTAGGTGCCTTCCGCCGGCCCTTGTGTAAATAAAAACTGAGGAGAGAAATAAGACAGGTAATTATGAACAAACACCGAGAAGGTAAAGTTAAGTTTATTGGAAAAAACCCGCGCTAATGAGTCGGGCAAACCGGAAATACGAGCAATAAAGCGGCGGTCTGAAACCGCCTGCCAATCGTCAGTGGGGCTTAAAATACTCACGTCGGTTACCCGGGAACTGTTCCCGGAAAACATTGACCAAATACCCGGAACCATAGCCAGCACCAGAGTGACCAGAAAAACAGACAAGCGGATTTTTGCAGGACGAAAAAATAGCAGGATCAATATAACCGGCAGTGCTAATAGTCTGGCCGAGTGATATGAGTAAAAATTGAGACCCAAAACCACGGCTGACCAAAAAGCCGATCCGGACAGAAACAGATATAACCCCAGCGGCAGGAACAAAGTAACCAGATTGGCTTCGAATGCACCACGGGACAACTGGATGGACCAGGGCGAAATGGCGAACAAGAGAGCCGCAATCATCGGTGCATCCAGTACCACCCCCCGTCCCCATCCTAGATTAGGAGGGGGAGAATAGAGGGAGGTAAATAATTCTTTGGTCAAAAGATAAATGGCCAACACGGCCAGCGTACCAATAATGGCGTTGGGGAGGCGGACGGAGAATTCGTTTAAGCCAAAATATTTTATCGAAGGGATTGTCAAAAAGGCATAAAGAGGCAGTTTGTAGTCTCCGAATGACTTCAGGTTGGTGAAGGGCAGTGAATACCAGGCAGTCCCCCACTCATCTTTACCGGTTTGGATCAAGGAATAAGCGTTGTAGCCAAACGCGGCTTCGTCGGGGGTAAAGCCGGGAGGGTATTTGTCCAGCCAGATAATCCGCAGGGCCAATCCCAAGATCAGGATGCCGATTAACCCTAATGTTTTCACAAATCCATTATATTTTGGTGTCATACCGGTTGCAAATTCGAGTTTGGTAGGTTTAGAGTACAAGGGTGAATAGATGGGCAGGAATAGGGGCAGCCTTGATTATGCTTGTTTGGCTGGGTGCGGCCATAAAGATCCCGCTGGGGGTAAGTGTCGATCAGGCAACTTTGGGTTATACGGCGTTCAGCTGGGGGACAACCCAAGAGGAAGTATTTAACCGGGAGATGAAAGAAAAGGGGTACAGCTTGTTTGTGGTCCCATTTCTGGCAGAGGCCGTCTGGTATAAAATTTTCGGTACGGGGGAAACCCAACTACGGGTATTGGGATGGGTGGTCCAAACAGGACTGGTATACGGGATTTTCAGACTAGTCAGGGGAAATGTGAAAAACAGAGTGTGGCCGGTATTAATTGCGGTAACCAGCCCATGGCTGCTTTATCTGACTATGTGGCATCTGCCGGAAGCGATAACTCTGGCAGCAATTATAGCTTTTGTGATAAGCCGGAACCAACTAGCTAAAAAATGCCTGTGGCTCGTAGTTTTTTTGTCATCACTGACAGGTCTTTTTGCAGGTGCGGTAATTTGGATAAATGAGGTAGCACGGGAACTTAAATTTCGGAATTTGAAAGCCTTAACTGTCTGGTTGGGTATGGGTTTGGCGGTAGTAATTTTGATGATTTTGCCTAATAATATTTATCTGAAAAAAGCGTTTGAACCAACTTTGATAACAAAATTGTCAGTAGGGCAGCTGGCAAAACAAGTTGACGAAACGCAAAAATTAATCTTTTTGGCGGCGAACCGGCAATATCTTCTACCCTCCGGCGTAAGAAAGATCCTGTACAACAAACCCGGCTTTTTTTTACAGTTAACCCTGACTAAGCTGGTTTCGCTTTGGGATTTTGAACAATTGACGGCACCCCTGTCTGCCTGGGTATTGACCGGAATGTCCGGACTGCCCCCCAAAGGGCATTTGAATTTGCTGTATTTTTGGGAAATTCCGATTCTATTATCCGGATTTTGGTTTATTACCCGGAAAAAATTGGGTAATGAAATAAGGGTTTTGTTTTGGTGTGCTGTGATTCCGGCGATGATATTGGAAAAAAAATATTTCCACCTCAGCGCTGTAGCCGGATTACCCCTGATGGTTTGGTTGATAGCCAAAAGCTGGGATAACGTCGACCGGAAGGTATTAAGATGGCTGGTTTTCGGGTTGTATTTGCTGGGCAGCTGGCAATTGGGCCGGTTGATGTGGACGAGGCAGTTTGATTACAGACCGGCAGACGGATATTTATACCGGGTGATGTACGAGTGGGTTGCCAAAAATAAAAATAACTATGCCGAAATAACGGTAACCGACAAATTCGGACCGAGCCCTTTAATGTTTGCTTTTTACGGAATATGGGAACCGGATTTATATTGGAGGCAAAAAGAAGCCGGAAAACGATGGAGTTGGGAGAAGGTCATTTTTGGAAGTTTTGAGCTGAAAGGAGAAAATAAAATCCCAGCCCGATCAGCCTGGTTGGGGCTGCCCGGAGAATTTGCCCAAGTACCGGAAGAAAAATTAACCAAGATCCCGGCCGGCGATGAGCTGGTATACCGTTACGGAGCAGGTTTATGGATATTAGAAAACTTACAATCAGACTGACCTTAACCTCGATAATGCTTTTGGCGGCAGGTTTGAGGTTTGCGGGTTTGGGAAAGTCTCCCCCTGCGGTAAATTGGGATGAGGCGGCATTGGGATATAACGCGTACTCACTGTGGCTGACGGGTAAGGATGAGTATGGTTACAAAATGCCATTGGCTTTGAGATCTTTTGAGGATTATAAACCACCCCTTTATGCATATCTGACCGCTCCTATAGTAGGAATGGCCGAGCTGAATGAATTTAATACCAGGCTGGTGTCCGCTATAGCCGGAGTAGCCAGTGTGGCCTTAGTTTTTTTGATTACCAAAAAGCTGGTAGAAAACGAGGTAACAGCGGTTACGGCCGCCGGACTCACAGCCATGGAACCCTGGAGCATTTTGTTTTCCCGGGGGGCCTGGGAAGCTAACCTGGCCCTGGCTATCAGCCTGGCTACCGTTTACTTGCTGGTACTCGGGGAAAGAAAGATGAAGTATTATTTTGCAGCTTTAGTCCTGGCCGGAGTAAATGTGCTGGCGTACCATTCGGCCAAAATTTACCTGCCGCTGGTGGGGGTGTGGATAGTTTACAGACTTAAGGGAAAAATATTTGCATATCGGTATTGGTGGATTGCGGCAGGAGCGGCGTTTTTGCCTCTGGTCTACGGAATAGCCTCAGGTTCATCTTTAACCCGCTTCTCCTCAACCAGCATTCTCAAAGTTTGGCGGCAGGAAAAGTCGATTTACTCCCTGGCGGCAAATATGGCGGACAGATATTTTGCTTATTTTTCTCCGGTCAACCTGTTTGTGAGAGGCAGTAACGAACCGAACCAGAATATTACCGGGTTTGCACCCTTTTACACCTTCGAGTTTGGATTTTGGGCAATCGGGATGTATTACTTACTGACCAAACCTAAAAAATACCCCCTGTTGACGGCTTGGGTGATAAGTGGATCACTTCCGGCCGTACTTACTTGGAGCTGGTTTACCCCGGTGAGAGTATTACCTCTGTTTGCAGCTTTTAGCATAGTCAGTGCGATAGGAATATCTCAGTTATTTACGCACTATTTACGCCAGGGATGGAAAAAATTAGTGACGGGGGCAACTTTTGCTTCCTGGGGGTTTATAAATGTTTGCTGGCTGTTCAATACGATATGGTTTTATGTCCCTTATGCCGAATACGGAAAATGGCAATGGGGATTTCGGGAAACTATGGCGGAGATCACCCCGATTATCGATAAATATGATCGAGTGGTATGGGAAACACCCCAGGCTCAACCCCACATCTTTACCCTGTTTTACGGAAAATATCCACCGGAAAAATACCAACACGATCTGGGATCACCGGAGGCAGTACCGGCCAACAGGCAAATTTTTGATTACGGGAAATTCGTTTTCCGAAAAATCTACTGGCCCAAAGACCGGGATGAAAAAGGCGTCCTGTTTATCGGCAGTGTCTATTCATTACCGGAAACGGATCTGAAACGGGACGGCATCCCGATAATAAAAGAGGTTATCGATCCCCAGGGGTTTGTGGTATACAGAATTGCAGGAACCTGACCGAAAAAAGAAAAGCTAAGGCAAATATCAACAACAGGCGTAAGGAGACTAAGCGAGACCAAAAAAGCAGACCCAGCTCGGTTGTCAATTCCCGTTTATCAAGAGGCGAGTAAAACAGCTGGAAAGAGAGGTCCCCTGTCTCACCCGCAGGACTAGTGAGCCGGCCGGCCGGATAGGCGTCTTCCACTGAAGTACCGATACTTAAAGGGTTGGGGGAGGACGGCGGGGTATCCGGAGCCTGCAGGGCCAGGATATAAGTCCGGCCGGAAGAATCCACAACAGGAGGAAATTGAAAGCGAACCGTTACCCCGTCACCAATATTTCGGCCGCTTAGATCAATCCTTCTTATCTCTTCGCCTGTTTTTTGGGACAGTGAGAAAATCAGCCTGTCGGTATTGGCCAGATTGGGATTGCGGAAAAATATAAGGACCGTGTTTAATCCGTTTTTCCGAGGGACTACTGTCTGAGAAACCGGCTGAAGACTGGTGATATTTATCAAGCGCCGGGCTTCGTGTTGGGCCGTATCGGGTATACGACGCAAACCAAAAACGATGAAAATAACTAACATCACTGCAACCATAAACAAATAAAATCCGGTAACTACGGCGGGATTAAGAATTTTGCGAGGCATGAGTGAAGGTTGATAAAACTATCCAAAAACCGCTGAAAAGGAGCAAACCTCTGAATAACAGGTCAAAAGGCAGCTGCGGCAGCTGTGCCGCCAACGGAGGAATGGTTGTGAGATAGGGAATAAGGGGAGTAAATAAACCCACAGAAAGATATTGATCGGGAATCAGAAAGATTAAGGCAAAAAAGGCCAGAGCAAAAAAGGAGGCAAAAATATTCAACCGGGGCCGGCGGGCTTGTGTCAACATGACGAAGGGTAGGGTCCAGACAGCCCATTGGGCATGAAAACGGGAAAACATCAATACCGCCAACGTCGTACCCATAAATTCCGGGGTCAGATCCAGACGGAAACGGTCCCGGAAAGAAAACCCCAGAAGCAGAAGATAAAATAGGAGAAAATACGGGGTAGTGAAGATCCGGCCGGCCAGGGAAGACTGAAAAACTGATTGGACAAAACTGGGTGTGGAAAAAAAAGGCAGCATGGGAATGAGCCATCCGGAAACCGCAGATAGTCCTACAGCCAGCATCCGGCTGGGGCTACGGGAGCGAAATATGATGAAAGGGACCAGAAGAAGGGGGTAGGTTTTTAGCGCTGCCCCTACTCCGAGAACGAAAGCGGCCGGGGCGAGACGGTTTTTGGTCACAAGTAACAGGCTCCAGACGGTCAATAATGCCGGCAGAATATCAAACTGGCCAATCATATACACGGCGTATAGAGAAACGGGGTTAAAAAGCCAGAGCAGGGACAGACGGTGAGTAAATTTCGGATCAACCAACGTCAGCAGGAGTTTGAGAATGAGTAAATCGGCCAGCAAATACGGCAGTTTGAGAACCAAGATGTAGGTAAAAAGATCGGGGTTAAATAAATGCCGGTCGCTCCAGTCCGAAAGCCAAAGGTCCAGACCGGGGCCGGTAATCAGTGAAGCCGCGATATGCCAACCACCCAGTGCGAAATAAGTAAGAGGCGGGTAATTGAAAGTGTCTGAATAAGGCAATGTCGAGCGGCGGAGAGCCAGAAAGTCGTAGATATTGACTATCCCTTCTTTTAGAAAACCGGCATGGTAAAACTGGCTTTTCAGGTCGGGGTGATAAAAGAACACGGCAAAAAAGAGCCGGAGAAGAACAGCACTATAGATCAAGCTATTTTTGGGAAAGTTGAGCTGAGGCATAGGCAAAAGCCATAATCAGAGTGCCGGCGGTAAATACCATTATTAATATCATGATATTGGGCCAGGCCATGAGCCAGGCAATAACAGGCGGAAGCGGAGGAAACCACCACAGGTGGTAGAGATTGGCCAGGTGGGCCGCTGAAACCAGGACATATACAGGCCAGAGCCATGGATAATAGGCGGCCGCAAGTGCCAGGAAAGGCAAGACCGGGGCGAAGTATCGCTCATGCATCTTGGTCAGCACCAAAAAAGCCAGCGCCGGGATCAGAGCGTTGAGAGTGACTAGGGCGGGAAAAGTCAGCTTCTTTTTCCACAAGACCAGTAGAGCCAGGCAGTAAGACAGTATGAAAGCCGCCAGACCGACTAATCCTGCCGACAGGCCCAAGAACACGACAGAGGTATCAGGAATCTTTTGCAGACGGGTGACAAGCGCCCAAAGATTGAAAGCGTGGTCGGAAATATAATTTGACCCCGAGCCGATTTGGATACGGTTTAAGTAAACACTGACCGGCCAAAGAAGTGAAGGAGAGGAGAAGAAAGGCAAATAGACCAGATAGGCAATCAGCAGCTGAAACAGGAGCCCTACGACAGTTCTGACCGGACCTGCCAAGCGCCAGGAAACAAGCAGAAAAACGGGTAGAAAAATAATCGAGGACTGCTTTGACAAAAGAGCGGCGGCAAAGGCCAAATGGGAGGGGATAATTTTTTTTTGCAGAATACACCAATAGGATAATAAAATAAAAAATAAGGGCAGAGTTTCTATCTGACCCCAAATGCTGCTGGTATACCAGACAGCCGGATTGAAAAGATATGCTGTAGCACCTATCAGAGAAATAAGAGGCCGGGAGGGAAAATTTCGACGCAGAAAAACATATATCAATACACCTATACCTATATCAGAAAGGATGGCGGGTACTTTGTTGAAGGCCGGGAGAATCTGCTGGCGCTGCCAAAACCAGATAAACCGGGAGGGAAAAGCCGGAAATGAATTGTTGGCAATGTGAGAAATATCAGAGATGACGTGATAACTCCAGGTTGAGGTAACGAAAGCATACAAAGCCAAGGGAGGATACGTGGGCTGCATGATACCCGGATATTGCCTATCGTAAGCCCCGAAAGTTCCTGACTGGAGAATACTCTCAGCCCAGCCGATGTGGTTGTTCAGGTCTCCACTGTAAGCGGTAATGCTTAAAACCACCCGGCCTATCAAAGAGATAACCAGAACTACAAGGAAAGATTTTGTGTAGACGGACATTAACGGCGGGTGACAAGATAGAAAATGGGAAGGTGGTCAGGATTGGTGACGGTATTTAAGACCTGAATATTTTGCGGGGGATCGGTACGCCAGTCCCAATCGCCAGGTACGTCATCACGCTGGCTGATCAGATACAAACTGTCGGGAAGGAGGTAGTCCTGGGCGGGGGGAGCGGTAAAGGTGCCAAAAAAGTATTTTTCACCCAGAGGAAATCCGGAATACCCCGGCTGAATCTCTGTCAGCGGCTGGTCGAGACTGAACTGACGGTGGAAATCGGCAGGCGGGTAAGCGGAATAAAAAAGAAAACGGATAAGCGAAGGCTCGTAAGTGGAGTTGATAAAAACCCGGGGGTAATCGGGAGCCAGCCGATTTATCTCCCGCATGGCGGATTTGTAACCGACGTGCCACCAGCGCCAGGAGACTGTCGGGTAATGGACAAGGTAATAGTGGGCGACTTGGGAAAAGTGAAGAGTAAATAGTAATAGTAACAGGATATTTAGAATTGGCGATTTAAGATTGACTACCTGAGATATACCGATGCCGACAGCGACGGCCAGTGGCGGGATCATGAGGAAAAGCCGGGTGGCGTGGAAGGCACCGTCAATTGTCAAAGCCGAAGGGAGGGGAGCTAAACCCAACCAAACCAGCCAAAGCCAACGGCGTCCTATAACCAGATGGTACAAACCCAGGATAAGAAACGGCGCAGTCAGGGGTAAAAGCTGACCTATATACTGCATATTGTGGCGGACCGCCGGGTCACCCCGGACAAACAGAAATTCCGGCGAAAAAGCCCGCAGGTAATTTGAGAAAAAGAGGGAAAAGTAACTTTCCGGTTTGTTGTGAAAGACGGTTTCCCATACGGACGGATACTGACGAAAGTTAGTAATTTTATCGATTACTTCCTGACTTGTGAAAATACTGACTAAACCAAAGCGAGCCTGGGCCCGGCCGGAAATTAAATTGAAAATAAAGGGAGTAATAGTAATAGTAAATAGTAATAGGGCTAAAAGATTGGGTTTTTTACGAGTAAGCAACAATAGAGCTAAGAGCCAGAGGGGGGTGAAAATGACGGCGGTGCTGTAGGTGTAGAAAGTGAGAGCAAAGAACAAAAGCGACAATGAAAATCGGCGCCGCAGGTAAAGGAGGGTCCCCAATAGCAAAAGGTTAAGCAAAATGACGACCTCGAAAGCGACACGGGAATAATGAATGTGCCAAGGGAGAAGAGACAGGGAGAGAGAAGCCAGAATTGCGGCGGGTCTGGAGCGGGTAGTGTGATAAACCAAGAGCATCAGTATTATGGGAGCAAGGGAACCGAAGATCACCTGGGGGAGGCGGACACCCAGTTCGGAAGTACCGAATGCGGCAACGGTAGGAACTGTGGCATACATCAAAAGCGGAGCGCGCCATTCCGAAAGGGAATGAATGTAAGTGGGAAATGCCTGGGCGTATAAATCCCGGCCGGTTTTGAACAGGGAGTATGCCTGGTAGCCTACATCTACTTCGTCGCCAAACAACTCCGGAGGAACCGAAGTGACGGAAAAACCACGCACAAACAAGGACAAAGCCAATATACCGCTGAGCCAAAAGGCCATTTTTGATATTATACAGTCAATGCTGTCGGTGGTGGTGGTCAGCTACAATACTAAAGAAATTACCCTTCAGTGCCTGCGCCGGCTGAAAGAGGCGGATGAGGTAATTGTAGTGGATAACGCTTCAGAAGACGGGTCGGCAGAAGCAATCAAAAATAAATTCCCAAAAGTAAGACTAATAGCTAATAAAAAAAATGCCGGTTTTGCCGGAGCGAATAACCAGGGAATGAGAGAGGCCCGGGGAGAATGGATATTGCTTCTGAATTCCGACGCGTATGTTTTGCCGGAAACATTACCGCAAATGAAAAAGTTTATGATCACACACCCGGTGTGTGATGTTGCCGGGTGCCAACTCGTAAATGCCGACGGAACGATCCAAGCCTCCTATGGGTTTTTTCCCACCTTAAGGCGGATTGTTTTATTTATGCTGTTTGTGGATAATTTCCCTTTTATCCGGCGGCGGATTGATTCAATCCATGTCAGAGATAAATCACGATATGCAACGACTGTCGAGGTGGACTGGGTAACCGGGGCCTTTATTTGGCTGAAGCGGGAAGTATGGGAAAAGACGGGCGGACTGGACGAAAAATATTTCATGTACGGAGAAGAAGCCGAATGGATGTATCGAATAAAAAAAGCCGGTTTCAAGGTGTTTTATACACCCCAAGCCAAATGCATACACTTGCAGGGTAAAAGCACGAAAAGCCTGGCGAAAGCTTTTGCCGGAGAGGCTAAAGGCTTTTTGTACTGGTTTTCCAAACACAATCCCCGGTGGCAGCAGTTGATATTACCCTGGATTCTTTTAGGGGGAGGAATTTATAAAGCAATAGCCTGGACTGTCTTGGGAAACCGGCAGTGGGCTCGTGCAAACTGGGGAATTACCGATGAAATATGGCACGCCACTTTTGGGAAGTCCAAATAGTGCCGGTAATAAGAGTGTTCTTCAACCAACCGTTGTACCAAATCCCGGACTCGGTTCGGAAACGTTCAACACTCTGTGCTTGATTTGGATTTTTAACCAATTTACGAAACGGATAAATAACGGATTCGACGAAGTTCCGATACTTTTCTTGGTTCGATTTTTCCGTACTCCTGCCATGTTCATGAATAACGGTAATTCCGGGATGAAAAATTACTTCCAGGCTAGCAGCCCGTACACGGCGGCAGTAATCCAGGTCTTCATAATACATAAAAATGCATTCGGTGAATTTACCGATCCGGGTGATGGTCGATTTCGGCAAGAACATACAGGCGCCGGAGACAGCGTTGACCGGCAGGGGGACAGAAGTTTGGGGAGTATATTTTTGGGTTAGCCCTGTCTGGCCCAGCCAATATTCCCTGAAAGTGTTAACGACCGAAGGTTCCGGAAAGACCGAGCCTTGGGGAGTGCCGTCCGGATCGAGAAATTTCGGGCCGAGGATGCCAAGCAGGGGATGAGATTTGGCAAAGGACAGAGCCTGATTAAAAAAATTTTCCGGGAGTTTAACATCAGGATTTGTAACCAGCAGGTAATCACCCTTTGCAGCTGCCAGTCCCTGATTTACGGCTTTTGGAAAACCGAGATTTTTGGAGTTGATAATTAATTTG